>MGXA01000018.1:0-15968 GCA_001801215.1 Gallionellales bacterium RIFCSPLOWO2_02_FULL_59_110
TGTTTTTTAGCGGCTTAGTCGAATGGCTAGTTGTTTCATCAGGGGATGGGGCAGTTTTCGGTTTTGGTATAGTGAAACATTGCATCCGTCATTTTATGCGTGACGCGACACTAGATTTGTAGCCCGGATGCAGCGCAGCGGAATCCGGGAAGAACGGAGCATCGCATCCCCGGATTTCACTGCGTTTCATCCGGGCTCGTTTGGTTCCGGTTTGTCCGGTTTGGGATGAACAACCTGGGTTTGCATAAAGCCCGTCAGTTGGAAACCAGCCCTCTTTCTATGGCATAAGCGGTCATCATCGAGGCGTTGTGCAAGTCGAGTTTCTTCATCAGGTTGGATCGATGTTTCTCGACCGTTTTGACGCTCAGGCAAAAGTAGTCGGCGATGAACTTGTTCGTGTTTCCTTCGGCCACCAGCTTCAGCACTTCCCTCTCGCGGTGGGTCAAGGTATCCCAGGCGCTGTTCGGGCCGGATGACTTGTCGGTGTCCAGATAGCCATTGATCACTTTTGCCGATATGTCCGGACTCAGGTAAGTCTTGCCGTTCAGCACGCTGCGAATCGCGATGCGCAGTTCATCATGCGACGCGTCTTTGAGGATGTAGCCGTTAGCGCCTGCCCGCATAGCCGCGAAGATATACTCATCCGTTTTATGGATCGTGAGCACCAGCACGCGGACGTCGGGATAATACCGCTTGATATCCACGATGGATTCGATGCCGTTCATGCCGGCCATGGACAAGTCCGTCAGCACCAGGTCGGGATCGAGCGTGCCGGTCAGGCGGACTGCATCGCGACCATTCTCCGCTTCGCCGACAATTTCGATGTCGGTATCCCCGGATAACAACGCCTTGAGGCCTGCCCTCAACAGGGCGTGGTCTTCGACGATCAGAATGCGTTTTTTGTCCATCATCATTACCTCCGTTTTCGCTATTTATCCTAAAAACCTTAATTCAAGCCACAGAGAACACAGAGAAAGTAATGGCTTTTCCTCGTTTTGCTGGCTCACCCAAAAGGTGAAGCGCAATTTTGTGATAACCGTTTGTTTCTCCTCTGTGATCTCTGTGCTCTCTGTGGCTAACTGAGTTTTTAAGGTTTATGTTTCATGCCGGCAACAGCGTTAAGATTCCCGTTTCAACTTTGCAGCAAGCTGCCGGGGCGGCTCTGCGCCGGGCGTGTGCATGAAAACCCAATCCGCGTAGCGCGTTTTGCCCTCAAAATTACTGTCGGCGAAGCTGAAGTTAAACTTTTTCATCGGCTCATCTTCCGACAGGCTATGCACTCCCAAAATTTCCCCGCTAGCTCCCTTCAACACCCCCCATTCGGGGCGGCCGCTGATCGGGTCCGCATAAATCTTGCGCAGGTGGCGCCGCGCTGTGGGATAGCGCGGGTCCTGGAGCAAATCTTCCAGCCTGTTCAATTTGCTGCTGCCGGAAACCGGCGTATGCGCATAATACGAATTGATGGCGCGGCGGAACTGGTCGCCGACAAACAGTAATTCGCGCTCCTTTTCGCGCTTCAGCGCGACGTGCCAGACTTCGCCGGTGGCGGCAAGAGTAATTCCCATTATCGTTACGATTGCCAGCACGGTTAAGTAGGTAAAGCCACCCATCCTGTGCGCGCGCCGCAAGCCTGACGGTTTTTTTCTGCAATTCGGCCGCATCACCAATCCTTGAATTCAGAGCCGTCGCGCGCATTGCCCGGCGCGCTGCTTTTGATGTCGAATATTCCGCCCTTTTCCGGCACGTCCGGCGGCACGATGCGCCATGCCGTGGCGCTGTCGGCGATCGGGTCTACCGGCAGGCTGCGCAAGTATTTTTTGCCCACCAGTTCATCCAGGCTATTGGGGTATTTCCCGTTGTCGCCGTAATATTTATCCAACGCCTGTCGCGTCACGGCGAGATTCTGGAGCAACACCGTCTCCCTGGATTTTTCCACGCTGTTGAAATAGCGCGGCACGGCAATCGTCAGCAGCGTCGCGATGATCGCCATGACCACCAGCAACTCGATCAAGGTGAAACCATTTTGCATGCGTCCGTTCATGGTTTGCATTTCTCCCGCCTGTTACCAATTCCGGTAGGGAATGCCATTCAGCCCGACCCCCTCCGACATGGAATACACATCGAAAACATCTTCGCCTTCCTCGGGGTCGTCGGCGCTGCTCGCATAACTGCGCTTGCCCCAGGTTTCTTCATTCGTCGCTTCCGGGTCGCCGAACATCGGATCGCGCGGAATCCGCCGCAGGAAATAAATGATGTTCTTGCCTTGCGGGTCCTGGGCATCCGGCTCGCCTTCCACCAGCGCGCCGAGCGAGGGCGGATAGCCGGTTTGGCCCAGCGCGATGTCGACCCGGCCTTCCGCCACGGCGGTTTTATAGTCATCCAGAGCGGTGCGGATTTCGCGCAGCGCAAAGCGCAGTTCCTGCTCCTTGGCGCGTTGCACTTCCAGCTCGGCCACCGGCAGCACCAGCGCCGATAACAGGCCGATGATCGCTACCGAGACCATCAGCTCGATCAGGGTGAAACCGCGATGCTGTCCGGATGGGCACGGCATCATGGGCTGACCGCAATGGAGTGTGAACCGGGGGCGGTAAATACCAGCGTCTCGCCGCTCTCCCCGACCGGTACTATCTGGCTAGTGGTGATCTGCGTTTGCGCGGCGGCGCCGATCACTTCGAACTCTATCGTGGCAACGCTGCCGGAGCCTGTCGCTCCCGCCGTGCCCGACAGCTCGACTGAAACCTGCCCGATATCCTGATCTATGGTTTTGTCGAATTGCAGTTGCGCGTTGTTCTGTTGCAGGAAATCGCCTTCTATGACATCGCTGACTTGCAGGACTTCGGGATCGAATCCCACCAGAAATTCCAGGCTTCTCAGCTCCTGCGCCGAGCGGGTATTAAGGCTCAATCTGATCTTGTCGCCGATCTTCGCCTGACCGGGCCCCTGCCACGAAAGCGCAACCGGTGATTCGGGCGCAACATTCGGGGCGGCTTGATTGCCTGAAGGTGACGGTGCCGGCGCCGGTGTCGCGGGCATCGCTGAAGGAACGCCGCCGCTGCCATTCAGCGCTACCTTGCCAAGCGGCCTGAGCATGGGAGGCCTGGTTTGCAGGCTGGCCTCGGTGCCGGACCAATATTCTATTTCCCGCACATCGGGCTGGTGTATTTTGCCGACGATATGCGGGGTGATGGAAAGGACGATCTCCGTTTTCGTGCCATTGCCCTGATGCTCCGAGAACAAACGCCCCAGCAGCGGCAATTGGCCCATGCCGGGCACTTTGCTGGCGGAATTGCGTTCCTGGTTGTCGATCAGCCCGGCGAGGATCTGCGTCTCGCCATCTTTCAGTTGCAGCATGGTCGACGCATTGCGCGTGCCGATCTGGTAGGCGAGTGTTCCGGACAGGGTGTTCTGGACTTCCTTGACGATCGTGCTGACGTCCAGATTGACCCTGATCGCCACCTCGTTGTCGAGATGAATATCCGGTTCGACTTCAAGCTTCAAACCCACATCCAGATATTGCACGCTGCCGGTCACCACCGGCGCTCCGGATGAAACCGGCGTCACGGCATTGGTGATGACAGGCACACGGTCGCCTATCATGATCTTGGCCTTTTCCCGGTTGCGCGCCCGGATACGCGGGCTGGCGAGAATCTTGGTATCGGTATCCTGGAGCATCGCCTTGAGTGTGACGCTCATCGGCGGGCTGGTCACGATGCCGTCGCCGTTGATCTGTCTGAGCTGGGTGAGCGTCGGCACCGTGGTAGGAACGGTCGCGCCGGGAACGGCCCCGGTTCCCGTGGCGGTAAACGTGATCTGGTCGGGCCACTTGATGCCGATGTCCGTCAGGCGCGTCCGGTTGATCTCCAGAACCTCCACTTCCATCATGACTTCCGGCTCGGAAATATCCTGGTCGGCAATCATTTTCTCGGCAAGCCTGATGGCATCCGGGGTATCGCGTATCACGATGGCGCTGATCTTTTCATTGATGAAAATATCCTTGGTCTTGAGCACGGTCTTGAGCATTGTCAGCATCTGTTTCGGGTCGGCGTTGACCAGATGGAAGCTCCTGATCATGAGGTCCTGATGTTCCTTGATCTTGGCCGGCGTATTCGGGTAGACGAAAACGGTATTGCTGCTGATGACCTTTTTGCTTAACTGGCTCTGCAACAGGATCAGGTCGATCGTGTCTTCCACCGAAACATCGCTGACGAAGATCGATGTCTTGAGGTCGGGCTTCACCTCCTTGTCCAGCAGGACATTGATGCCGCTGACGCGGGACAGCGCCTCGAACACCATTTTGAGGTTGGCATCGCGAAATTGCAGGCTGACCGGTTTTTTGAATTGCGCTTCGAGCGTGGGCCCGGCAATCAGTTCTTTCGCCGCATGTTCGTCGATCTGGCGCTGCAACACAATAGCCTGGCTGTTCTTCGGGCTCTCCAGCAAGACCGGCTTCAGGGCTGCGCCGGCTGAACCATGTTTACCTTTTTTCAGCAACTCTCTGGCTTCGTCAATTATTTTTTCGTGACGCTTGTCCATGGCCAGCGCTTCCAGCCCGTCTTTGGCGCGGGTGTTGCCGGAGTCGATCTTGAGTGCTCGCTCGTAGATGGATTGCGCGTATTCGCTGCGGCCATCCGCGCGCGCGCTGGCAGCCTCCGCAAGCAGTCTGGTCATTACCCGATCGCGGCTGCGCATCAGGAGAGCGCGATGGGCAACCTCGTCAGGCTGGTCTTTGACGGCTTCCTGCAGCATTGCCAGGCCTTCTTCATAGTGCCCTTCATCGATAAGCGACCTGCCTTCGCGGCTCAGTTTGTCAGTCGCGCATCCTGGCAGCAGGCTTGCCGCCAGGAAGAGCAACAGCGCCGTGGCGACGGCCCTGTGCCCGGCTATTTTTCGGATCGAAAGTATCTTCTGCCGCGCGTATTTCATCCGGGCACTCATGGCAAGAAGCTCCGGTAGGCACAAAGCGTAGTGAACATTCTCGATTCTCCGTAAGTTGTGGTTGGGCTTCATGACGACATATCCGCATTGAGCGATTGTTTGATATCCAGCGGCAGGTAGGTGAACTCGATCCGTCCGGACATGACCGGTCCGACGCGGTAGGTGCCATTAATCACCTCGCCTTCGGTAACGGTGTAGACCCGTTCAGCCCAGCTGAGAATAATGATATCGGCGGGTGAATCAGGGCTTTTAAAATGCCCGAGATAGGTAAACGGCAGCGGCGGCGCCATCGGTTTTGGCGGCGGCGGCGGCGGCAGCGCAGACGGTGGCGGCGGCACATACCAGGAAGTGGCGTTGAATGCATTGCCAATCTCCTTGCCGCTATCGGGCTGGCTGCCTTGTCCGAGCAGGCGCTCCAGTTCCACCCTTTTCACCACCGGTGCGCGCTCCAGCGCTTCAGCCGGCCGTGGCGAGGCCATTGCGACCTGGCGCGGTTTCGCCCGCCCGTTTTCTGCCCGGCCCTGCTCCTCATCGGTACTCATGGACATGGCTATTGCGCCGGTTGCCGCGCCCAGCAATCCCCACTTGCCCAAGGTGCGCCAGGGCCATTTCATGATTTCCGCTCCAGCAGGTAAAGCGCCAGTTTGATATTGGCTTCCACCACCCGGTCACCGACCTTCTGGCGCTTGAATTGCACATTTTGCAATGACAGGATGGGAATGTCTTTCCTCAAGGCAATAAGATATTTGCGCAATTGCAAATAATCTCCTTTCACCGGGAGAGCGGCCTCGAAGCTGACCAGGTCCCCTTGTTTGCTGCGGGTGACCTTGTATTCCCCTTTGTCCAGCCATATCCCCTGGCTTTGCGCCAGGGCAAATATTTTTTCCAGATTCGCGGGCAAGTTACTGCTGTCCGGAAACGTCCGGTAGAACTCGGCCAGTTGTTCCTCCGGTGTGCGCTGGGCGGCATTTTCCCCCTGCCCGGCGCGTTTCATCTGTTCCTGAAGGGCCAGGACGCTATTCCGGGTCGATGCGAATTCTTCCCGAGCCGGCAGGATGGCCGAAAAATAAAATGTCGGGCAGATGCTCAACAAGCCAATGCCGATCATGCCGGGCCAGCCTAGCATGCTGGGGGCGCGCCGTTTTATCCAGTGCAGCTTCAGCGGCGGCACGACAAACCGCGACCGCCTGGCTTTTCCATGAACCGGCAAATGAAATTTTCGCTTGCCCGATAAAACATTCCGGGCGGCTTGCCAGCGATGCCAGAATGATTTGGTCATGGCGTCTCCCTCCATGCGGCGACCAGCGAAAACCGCACCGGTTTTTCCCGGTCATGCTCTTGAATCTGGTGGCTTTGCAAATAGATGCCGGCCAATTCCGGCTGCTTCTCCAGCGCTCTGATGTAATTCAGCATCGCGGTAATATTTTTGGCCTCGCAACTGATGCGAACGATTTGTTTCCCGGTATCAGGCTCCATTTCCAGCAGCGTCACGTCCTGGCTGACCGATGCTTCCACGGCCTGAAAAAGCTTTTCCCAGGGTAACGAGAGCTGGCGCAATATTTCGTTGGCATGCCCGATCTCCTGCATCAGTTCCGGTGCGGCGCGAGGCTTTGGTTTGTCCTGCATCTGGCGGTGCATGGCATGCTCTAACTTGTTCAGACTGGCTTGCCAATCCGACATTTGCACGGACAGCCGGTAATAATGCAGGCCGGTCAGGGACAACGCCCCGAGAGCCAGCAATAGCAGGAGCATCCCGGCCACCGGAAATGGATTCATACTGCGCTGGTAATCAAGACGGAGCATGGTCATGCCGGTCACCCATTCAGATACATGGCAAATCGCCGGTCGCGCTCCGGCGCCAGTCCCGGCGCAGGAGGCGGTTGCAGATAGCGGAACCGCCAGCGGCTACCCGCAGGAAGCGCCTCGTTCTGGCGATCCGGCACCCATAAAAAAACCTCGTTCGCGGTCGTGCCGGCATTGGCGAGCAATGCTTCGCGTTCCAGCAAAAACGGCAAGTCCTCGCGCCACTCCGCGCCCGCTCTGATGGTTCGCACCCAGCACCACTGGCCCTCTTGCAGCAGGGCGAAGCACAAATTGTCGT
Source organism: Gallionellales bacterium RIFCSPLOWO2_02_FULL_59_110 (assembly GCA_001801215.1). Classification (GTDB taxonomy): domain Bacteria; phylum Pseudomonadota; class Gammaproteobacteria; order Burkholderiales; family Gallionellaceae; genus Gallionella. The sequence continues at coordinate 7,037 of MGXA01000018.1, forward strand.
GTTCGACGAGCACCAGCCATGCGCTCCGGTCGCGCAATATGGCGCGGCAACTGTTGTATGCCGTCATCAGATGGGGCTGAATCGAATGCAGGCCGATTCCCAGACGGCCAAATACCCCGCGCAGTGCTCCGGGTAGCCTGGCGTCCACCGCACAGGCTATCTGCGCCATGCCTTCGCCGCTCCTGTTGAGGCGCAGTTCCCACTGATCCGCATCGCTGCCGTACATTTCCTTGAACGAATGCCGCGCGAACGTCAGTTCTTCCCGTTCGTCGCTCAAGGCTTCATTCCAGGGAATCATGGCATAGCGCATAAACTGGTTGGAGAGGATCACTGTTGCACGCGATTGGCGATGTTCCCCATTCAGCCGGGCTGCCTCAAACGTCTTGAGCGCATCATCCCAGGGCATTTCTCCCCCGCTTGCGTTGCAGGGCAAGACCTGCTTGTCCAGCACATGGCGTTTCACACCGTTGCGCGTGAATTCGCGCCCGATGGAAACCAGCACCACCCGATCCCGGTGCAGCACAATGCGGTGTTCGTTACGCGACCAGAGTGACACGATTGATCTCCTGTAATGTCGTTTCGCCTTTGGCCACCATATCCATCGCGCTTTGGCGCAGGAAGCGGGTGCCGTTTTGTTGGGCCGCCTCGCGAATCAGCCGCATCGGTTGCCTGGCAATGATGAGTTCGCGGATCTGTTCGTTCAGGTAGAGTATTTCGGCGATGGCTTTGCGCCCCTTGAAACCGCTGCCCCGGCAATGTCCGCAGCCTCGCCCGGCTCTGAATGTCATGTCTTTGGCATCATCCAGACTGATGCCGGACTCTAGGATCAACGCTTCGCCGGGGTGATAAATTGCCGCACAATGGGTGCAGTTCACCCGAACCAGCCGCTGCGCCAGGACGCCATTCAAGGCCGAAACAAAGCTGTACGGATCGACTCCCATATGCATGAAGCGGCCGATGACGTCGAATACGTTGTTGGCATGCACCGTGGTAAATACCAGGTGGCCGGTCAGCGCCGATTGCACGGCTATCTGGGCCGTTTCGGGATCGCGGATTTCGCCGACCAGAATCTTGTCCGGGTCATGCCGCAGGATGGAACGCAACCCCCGTTCGAAGGTGAGTCCCTTCTTTTCGTTGACCGGAATTTGCAGCACGCCCGGCAACTGGTATTCGACCGGGTCCTCGATGGTGATGATCTTGTCCTGGCCGTTGTTGATCTCCGAAATCGCCGCATACAGCGTCGTCGTCTTGCCGCTGCCGGTCGGACCGGTTACCAGCAGCATCCCGTAAGGTTCCTGGGAAAGACGGCGGATGCGGGTGATCAGCTTGTCGTCGAACCCGAGGTATTCGAGGCGCAACCCTTTCATCTGATCGGACAGGGTTTGCTTGTCCAGCACGCGCAGCACGGCATCCTCGCCGTAAATGCTGGGCATGATGGAAACGCGCAAATCCACCTCATGCCCGCGCACCGAAACCTTGAACCGCCCGTCCTGGGGAATGCGCCGCTCGGCGATGTCGAGGCCCGATACCACTTTGACCCTGGAGATCACCTGCGCCGCCATGTCGATCCCGGCCACCGAACCGGTCGTCGTCAGCACGCCATCGATGCGATACCTGATGTTGAGCCCGGAAGAATTTGACTCCAGGTGAATGTCGCTGGCTTCAGCTTTCAGGGCATCGTATACCGTCGAATGAACCAGCTTGACTACCGGGCTGGCTTCCTCGCTGATGGCTTTGAGCGACAACTCATCCACCTTTTCGCCGGAGGCGCCGGTTTTTTCCTCAACCGCCTGCATGCTGTCCATGGCGCGCAGCGACTCCTCGTAATGCGCGAGGTATGCCGATATATCCGCACGCAGCGCCAGCCCCCAGGTGAAAGGCGCATGAATGTATTGTTCTGCCCATGCCTGAAAGCTGATGTTGAACGGATCGCTCATGACCAGAATCAGCTGTTCGTCATGCCCGCGCAACGCCAGGCATCCATGCTCCAGCGCATGCTGGAATGGCAGCGCATCGAAGGCCGGCGTCTTGCGGTTCAAGTCGTCCATCGCAAACACCGGATAGTGGAGCGCGCCGCCCAGCACCTCGACAAAACTTTTCGCATCCAGGCCGGAATGTTCTTCCAGCACCTCCGCGATGCTGCGCTTGGTTTGCGCGGCGGTAATGCGCGCTTCGCGCACCCGCTGCGGCGAGAAGGCCGGTTCGCCACCGGCCGCGAATGATTCTGGCATATTCATCCGATGCTCCCCGCCAGTTCGAAGATCGGGAAATACATCAGCACCACGATAACCCCGATGATCATGCCGACGAATGCCATCAGCAACGGCCCGAACGATTTGACGAACCGCTCGGTCCAGCGCGCCAGCTCGTCTTCGTGAAAAGCCGCAATGCGCTCCATCATTTCGTCCATCCGTCCGGTGCGTTCGCCGACGCGCAGCAGGCGCAACGCCAGGGGGGTGCCCAGCCCGTATTTCTCCATGGCCTGGGAGATCGACCCCCCTTGCTGAATGCTTGCCGAGGCAAGCGCCATCTGCGGCCGTATCGATTCCCGCAGCAGCCCGGATACCATATGCAGCGCCGACACGACCGGCATCCCGCCCTGCAACAGCATCCCCAGCGAACGGTAAAAGCGCGCCATCTGGTAAAGTTGCAGCCGTTTGCCCAGCGCCGGAAACTGCCACAGCTTTTGTTCGGCCCACTGCTTGCAGCCAGGCTGCGAAGCAGCAAAAACGATCCCTCCAGACATCATCAACACGCCCGTCAGGAAAGCCTTCCAGTGGTCATCCAGAAACAACCCCCAGCGCATCAGGAGCATCGACATGAACGGCAGGTCGGTGCCGATATCCGCGTAGATATGGCTGAAACGCGGCACGACGAACACCATCAGGAACAGCATGACCAGCCCGCCTGCAACAGCCAGGATCACCGGATAAATCGAGGCGGTGATAACCCTGATCTTGACGCTTTCCATTTGCGACTCGTAAACGATATAGCGCGACAGCACCTCGGCCAGCGAGCCGGTCTTTTCGCTGGAGCGCACCGTCGCCACATAGAGCGAGGGAAACTCCCCGGACGATTTTTCCAATGCATACGACAGGGGGTGGCCTTCATAGAGCAAAGAAATTATTCGTGTCAGCGTCTTTCTGGCATCCGGCTGGTCTTCTTTCTCAGCCAGCGCCTCTACCGCTTCAATCAGCGGCAGGCCGGCTTTCAGCAAGGCCACCAGCTCCTGGCTGAACAACACCAGCGGAAACTTGGCCCTGCGCCGCAGCAGCGAAGGCCAGCGCTGTTTTGCTTTTGTCGCAAGCACGGTATAACCCAGGGCCTTTGCCTGGATTCCGGCATCGATTGCGTCCGCCGCTTCCAGCGACAGCATCATCAGCCCCTCGTTACCCCGCAATGCTTTCACCTCATATTGCATGGACACCTCGTTGTGAATACGCATTCATGTGGAAGCGCGCCGGCCTACCAGTTGGTGATATCGGCCGCTTCCCCATCGCCGCCGGCCTGCCCATCCTTCCCGTAGGAAAGCAGGTCATAATCCCCGTGTTCGCCGGGAATACTGTAGACGTACTGGTTTTCCCACGGATCGAGAGGCACACCCTTGACCAGGTACGGGCCATCCCACTTCGGCTCGTTGGCGGGGCGCGCAACCAGCGCGGCCAACCCGGCTTCCGTGCCCGGATAGTGCCCGGTGTCCAGGCGGTACTGATCCAGCGCTTTTCCCAGACCATCGAGTTGCGCGCGAGTCGCCTTGACCTGGGATTTGCCGATATTGGAAAAATATTTCGGCCCCACAAACCCCGCCAGCAAACCGATGATGACCATGACCACCAGCAATTCGAGCAGGGTGAAGCCCTGCTCTGCCCCGGCAAAACGGCGCGGCGCGACGTGAATAAATTCGGGGTTTCTCATTTCATTCCTCGGCAGTTGATTGCGATGGCTGCACCTTAACGGTTCGTATCTGAATTTTCTCTGGGCGGATAACTGTATTCGTTTGTGCGGGATGCACCGTATTTATCGTTCAGGGTAACTGCGCAGCGGCGGCCGCGCCCGGCCGGTATCCCTTCGCAGCTACGCCGCAACTACAGCATTTACCGGGAAAGAATTAAGGTGTTTGCTGATTTTCCTGCCCCGGATCATGCGCTAATGTTCGTCCCGTATTTGTGCCAAAGTCGCTTTACCTGTTGTCAGTTTGCTTTCATGCGATAGGCCAGCCCGGCGCTTGCGGCGAAGTTAGCGCCGCTATTCGGACAGCGCGGCCGCCGTGAAATATTCTTACTGGAGAAAATTATGGGGCCGGCAAAATTACAACAACTGGCGTGTGAATTGGGGCTGGAGGAATGCATCTCGCGCACATCGCAAACGGAATTGGTCCGCACCATCCAGGCGGCGCGGGGCGATGAACCATGCTTCTGCACCGGCAAGCGCTACGATTGCGGGGAAACCTGCGAATGGTGCCGGGACTGCCGCAAACAAAAAGCGGTATGGCTATGCTGATCGAATGGCTGTTTGGCAAGGCATACTGGCTGCTGGCCAAGATCGGTTTGCTTCCCGACGGCAACAGCTTTCCGTGGGAGCCCGATCCATACGACAGCAACGACGCCCATAACCTGCCGCGCGAGCCGGTGATCGGGCAGCCCGAACTGGCGCAGTGCCAGAACGAATCGCGGAATTTCCGCCGGCAACTGGAAGACATGCAGGAGCACTATGCCGTCTTAAACGATCTGGTGCCGGTCGGTTGCCTCATTCTCGACGAGAATGGCCGCACCGTTGAGATCAACCAGGCCGGAGCCGCCATCCTCGGCAGGGAACGCGCCCATCTGATCGGCAAACACTTCATGGCATGGCTTACCGAAAACGACAGGTACCTGCTCCTCAACTACCTGCATCAGATATTCCTGTCGCGCGACAATCTCGCGATCGAGTTGAAAATTAAAACTCCCGATAACACCGTGCGCGACGTGCACCTGGAAAGCCGAGTCGTGGAAAGCGCCGAGCATATTCTCGCCTGCCACGTGGTCATGACCGACCTGAGCGAGCGCAGGAAGGCGGATGAAACATCCAGGCTGATCTCCAACGTAATCGAAAATGTGGAGGAGGGCATCATGGTCACCGACGCCGACATGATTATCCGTTCGGTCAACCCGGCCTTCGAAAAAACCACCGGATACACCGCCGCCGAAGCCATCGGCAAAACTCCCGCCCTGCTCAAATCCGGCCATCACGGAGCGGACTTCTACCGGGAAATGTGGGACGCGCTGAACAACAAAGGGAAATGGCAGGGAGAGATATGGAACCGGCAAAAGAGCGGCGATATTTACCCGGAATGGCTGAACATCAGCTCCGTCAAGGATAACCAGCAAAAAGTAATCAATTATGTGGGAATTTTTTCCGATGCCAATACCCATGCATTCGTTCTGGAGCGGCTGCAATACCTGGCCTATTTCGACGGGCTCACCGGGCTTCCCAACCGGCGCCTGTTCCTTGACCGGCTTGGCGTGGCGCTGTCCCATGCGCGGCGCGACAAGCACGTGATGGCGGTCATCTTTATCGATCTCGACGAATTCAAGCCGATCAACGACAACCTGGGGCACCAGATCGGCGACAAGGTGCTGGTGGCTGTGGCGGAACGCATGAAAGGCTGCCTGCGCGAAAACGACACGCTCGCCAGATTGGGGGGCGACGAGTTTACCGCAATCCTTCCGCAAATCTCCCAACACGACGACGCGAGCAATGTCGCCAGAAAATTCCTGGAATGCATGAATAATCCGCTGAGCATCGATGGGCATGAACTGCACATTACCGCCAGCGTAGGCACCAGTATTTTCCCGGACGACGGCGAAGACGCGGACACCCTGCTGCACCATGCAGATAGCGCCATGTACCGGATCAAGAAAACGGGGCGCAACGGCTACTCGCATCGCGACGAAAATATCCATCACGTGCCGTAACCAGAAATGCAGGTCTGGCAAGGTCGAAGGGAAAAGCAGACTTTTTGCAGGGCACAATAAGCGCAGCGCAACCCGCTAGCAGACTGTCTGACTTCTGGTTTTGGCGCAGCTTAAAGCATTGATTATTAACACAATATGCATTTGCTTAAATAATGAGCACATCAATAAAATCAATGGGTTGCGAGCGAAGTCAGACAGGCTGCTAGGGAGGCGCTGATTTATTCGTCATCCCCGCGAAGGCGGGGATCCAGTGCCTTTACTTAACTGGGTTCCCGCCTTCGCGGGAACGACGAAACCGAATAAATCAGCGCGTCCCTAGCGCATATGAACCCAGATAGCCCATTAGCCATGAGTTGGGTCGTGGCGGGGTATTCCCCCCTTTGAATCGGGGTAGGCAGGGATGGGCGGTTTGGTTTGTTGCCCAACTCGCAAAAATGGGGGTGAGGGGCTGGCCGGGTCGCGCGTCTCGGCCAGCGCGGGGGTATCCCCCCCTTTGAAAAAGGGGGGTGAGGGGGGATTTGGATGTCGCACGGATACAAAAATCCCCCTCGGCTCCCTCGCAAGTTCTCCCCCTTTTGCAAAGGGGGAGGCGGGTTGAATTTGCCAATGGATTATTTGGGATGAAATCAGGGCGTAGGATGTGGTGAGGAACGAACCGCATCAATCGCGAGCTATACGGTTATCACCGCATCCTGCGAGAAGTGTCCGGGCAAGGTCGAAGGGAAACGCAGCTTTTTGCAGGGGCGCGATAAATCACGCCTCAGGTTCAGGTTCGGGGTATGGCATTCCCGGCAAACGCCCGGTCAACTTTCAGGAAATCCGGGGTGTCTCCTCCCACATGCCAGGGTGCAAGGTATGAGGCGCGGGCCGAAGCGGGGGCGCGGTAGGTGTCGGCTTGAAACTGTTGCGCCGACAGCAGGTGGTCGAACTCCTTCTTGATCGCCGCATAACAGTCGCAGGCCAGCGTTTCCAGTTTCGTGCGATCCAGCACCGCGATCCTGTCGCAACTGTAATTAATCGCGCCGTCCGCGTGCAATCTGCCGGCCGCTCCGGCAACACCCTCGCGGCGCAATCCCGGCATATTGGCGGTCAGATCCGGCGGCAGCAGCAGTTCGTTCGAAGGCGACCTGTCGATGCTCGATAGCAGCCAGCGGCACAACTGCCGCTCCACCGGGTGATGCCGGTTGCACGATGCGGTCTGCGCCATCATCTTGACCAGGGCCTGGGTGTAGTGCAGCAGCGCGCCCCGCAGCGCGCCGCCAAGGTCGAATTCCCGCTTCAGCGCGCTGGAGTTGAGCCGGTAGGCGCAGCCGCCGCTTTGCACCACCGCCCGGCTCGATGCGGGTGGCCCGCCGACGAACAAGGCAATACCGACCAGGCCTTCATTGCCGATCAGCGCAATTTCCTGCGATGGCCCGTGCCCCGCCCCGCAAAGAAGCGCGACGATGCTATCGGTCGGAAAATAAATATAGCGCATCTGCGCCTCGTCTTCGTAGAGAACCGAGCCCGTTTTCAGGGGCACCAGTTCCAGGTTGGGCGCCAGGCGCTCATACACCTCCGGCGGGAGCCCGGCGAGAATATTGTTTTGCCTGTGTTCGCGGAGCGCGGACTGCGAAAGTGTTTTTGTCATGAGTGAAAAGCTCCTTGCCGGACGACAGTTTCATGCACCGACCGGTTGGGCAAAAATGCCCAGCCTGTTGTACCAGGGCCTATGCTGGCTGGAACGCCTGTCCTCCAGCTCGCCGAGCGGCCACGACACGTTAACCAGTGTTCCTTGCCCGACCCCGGATTCCATCGCGTAAGTGCCCCCGGAGAGTTCGGCGCGTTCCTTCATGCTCAACAGGCCGAACCCCTTGCCGAACGGACGGGACTCGCCCGCCTGCGCCGGATCGAAGCCGTCTCCGTTATCGGCGATCATGAGATGAAGCGCACCGCCATCTTTTTTCAGGCTCACCCGGATGCAGCTGGCGTTGGCATGTTTGACGATATTATTGGTCGCCTCCTGGATGATGCGGAAGATAATTATCTTGAGCGGAGCGGGTATGCTGTTTTCTTGGACACTGAATGATTTTTCGACTCTTATGCCCTGGCAGGCCGTTTCAAACTCCCGAAAAAACCACGACAGGGTCGCGATGATGCCGAGATCGTCGATTATTGCGGGACGCAGGTTCATCGCGACCTGGCGCAACTCATTGAATGCGTCCTTGACCCTGCGCCTCGCCTGCTCCAGCGATTCGGCCGCGCCCCTGGTTTCGTTTGCGGCCAGCAGCATGGCCGACTCGTCCAGCATCAGCTTGATCACGGTTAGCGACGGCCCGAGCACGTCATGCAAATCGGTGGCGATCCGCCGCCGTTCGCTTTCCTGAACCTCAAGCAAGCGGGCAGAGAACTGCTGCAATTCGGTTTGCTGACCGCTTGAAATGCTGCCGTAAATGCAAGCGCCTTTTGCCACCGTTATCGGTTCCGCAGATTGCCGCCGTTGCTTTGACCAACTTATCGATTTCGCGTACATGATCCACCTCCAGATATAGCATCAAACGAACGATTACCCATTAATGCCCGTAAAAACTTTTGTGCTGCCGGGCCGCTGGCCGAAACTGCGCCTGTATCGTGGCCAATCCGCCATACCCTGTTACCCTATGGCTCTAAGCCGGAAAGAACATGACGCTTCGCCGCTTACAGTGCATTCCCTGCACGATGTGGGGATATCATGTAACGAATCGAATCGATTGAAAATAGGTAGGATTACCTAAGCAAATTGAATTATTTACCTATACCTGAGCCGGATCAGCAGGAAGTGCATCGTCCCCACGGAGGCTGTGGGAACGATAAGAAAGCCAAGGGCGCAATAAGCGCAGCGCATTGCGCCGGATGTGTTGATCCCAGATTGTCCATTAGCCATGAATTGGGTCGTGGCGGAGTATTCCCCCCTTTGAAAAGGGGGGTGAGGGGGGTGCTGAGCGCGCGAGCATGGCGCG
>MGXA01000018.1:15991-16240 GCA_001801215.1 Gallionellales bacterium RIFCSPLOWO2_02_FULL_59_110
AAAAGGGGGGTGAGGGGGGATTTGGATGTCGCACGGATACAAAAATCCCCCTCGGCCCCTCGCAAGCTCTCCCCCTTTTACAAAGGGGGAGGCGGGTTGAATTTGCCAATGGATGATTTGGGTTGATGGCAAGCCGGTTTCATACGGCGCAAGGCCCGTTGGTTATTGCGCCCGCAGGCTGGCGTAGGATGTGGTGAGGAACGAACCGCACCAATCGCGAGCGCTGCATAGCCATTCCACTAAGGAGGC
>MGXA01000019.1 GCA_001801215.1 Gallionellales bacterium RIFCSPLOWO2_02_FULL_59_110
TTATTCGTCATCCCCGCGAAGGCGGGGATCCAGTGCCTTTACTTAACTGGGTTCCCGCCTTCGCGGGAACGACGAAACCGAATAAATCAGCGCGTCATTAGCGCAAATTCACCAGCGGCTTGAAACCCAGTCTGCCTTTCAAGCTATCCGCGTTGCTGCGCGCTTCATCGTGGTTCGCATAGGGTCCAAGCTGGACGCGATTAAGGCCGTCCTTGACGAATACGCCGAGCTGTTTCGCGGTCTCGCCCAGCTTGGCGCGCATTTGCTCCATGAAGCTTTCTGCGGCTTCCGCCGATTTGAATGCGCCGAGTTGCAGATAGATATTGCTGCCTGCGGCTGCCGCAGGGCTTGCAGCGGGCGCGGAACTGGCAACTGCCGCCTCGGCTTTTTCCAATGGCCTGCTCTGCACGGTATCGGGTCTGGCGAGGGTGTTCAGGCTGGTATCGGCGGCGATGCTTTCGACTTCGACTTCCGCGCTGCCGCTGCCGATGATGCCGAGCCTATGCGCGGCGGTATAGGAAAGATCGATCACGCGCTCATGCAGGAACGGGCCGCGGTCGTTGATGCGCACCACCACGAATTTCTTGCTGGCGGGGTTGGTCACGCGCGCATAGCTCGGGATCGGCAGGGTGGGGTGCGCGGCGGTCATGCTGTACATGTCGTACACCTCGCCGCTGGAGGTGCGCTGGCCGTGGAATTTCTTGCCGTACCACGAGGCGATGCCGCGCTCCTTGTGGTTGCCGGCGGCGGTCAGCGGCGTGTAGGTCTTGCCGAGCGCAACGTAGGGGCGGTTGGCATAGCGGTGCGGCGGCTCGCTCTTCGGCACGGCATCGGGGATAGCGTCGAGATTGGCCGGCACATCAGTACCAGGGCCGTCTCCGGCGAGATAACCGCCCCCTGTCGCGGGCGCGGTGTGTGCGCCGACGGCATGCTCTTCGACCGGCGCGGGAGTGCCGCGCGTTTCCACCTTGCGTTGCGGTGTGCTGCCGCAGGCGGCGAGCAGGGTTGCCAATGCCAGGATTGCAATTTGCTTGTGCATGTTCTCTCCTTTAACCAGCCGCCTGGTTGCCGTTTGCTGGCGGCCCAGTGGAATGGCTCGTTGTTTTATCAAGTCTTGACCAGTTTTTTATGCGTCTCGATGCTCATCAGCATACCAAAACCGAGCAGCAGGGTCAGCATCGATGTGCCGCCGTAACTCACCAGCGGCAGCGGCACACCGACCACCGGCAGGATGCCGCTGACCATGCCCATGTTGACGAACGCGTAGGTCGCGAAGGTCAGCGTGATGGAACCCGCCATCAGGCGCGTAAAATAGGTCGATGCGTTCGCGGTGATGACGAAACCGCGCCCGATCACGAATAGATAGATTCCCAGCAGAATCAGGTTGCCGAGCAAGCCGAATTCTTCCGAGTACACCGCAAAGATGAAGTCGGTGGTGCGCTCCGGCAAAAATTCAAGATGGGTCTGCGTACCGTTCAGGTAGCCTTTGCCGAGCAGCCCGCCGGAGCCTACCGCGATGGTGGCCTGGATGGTATGGTAACCCTTGCCCAGCGCGTCTTGCGAGGGATCGAACAGCATCAGGATGCGGTGGCGCTGATAGTCGTGCAGCATCGACCACAGCACCGGCGCGCTGGCGAGCGCGGCGACGAACAGTCCGCCCATCACGCGCCAGCTCAGCCCGGCCAGGAACAGCACGTAAAAACCGCTGGCGGAAATCAATATCGAGGTGCCCAGGTCGGGCTGGCGCACGATCAAGGCCACCGGCATCAGCAACAGCAGCGCGGCGACGAAATAGTTTTTCAGGGTCAGCGTGGCCTCGTGCTTCTCGAAGTACCAGGCCATCATCAGCGGGATACCGATTTTCATCAGCTCGGATGGCTGGATGGTGACGATACCCAGGTTCAGCCAGCGCCGCGCGCCGTGGCTGATTTCGCCGAACAGCGCCACGCCGATCAGCAATGCCATGCCGAGCATATAGACCGGCACGGCGGTGCGCATCAGGTAATGCAGCGGCAGGTTGGCGATCAGCCACATGCAAGTCAACGCCACGGCGATGTTGAGCATCTGTTTCAGCGGCTGCCCCCAGCTCGCATTGTCGGCGCTGTACAGCACCAGCAGGCTGACCAGCATCAGCAGGCCGATACCGAGCAGCAGCGGCAGGTCGAGGTGCGCGATGAAGCGCAGCCATAACTGGCGTCTAGTCATGCTCTTCGCTCTCCCCCACGATTATGTCCGGCAACGGCTGCGGTATTTTGCCGATCAGATAATAGTCCAGCACCTTGCGCGCGATCGGCGCGGCCGTACTGCTGCCGTGCCCGCCGTTTTCCGCCAGCACTACCAGCGCGATCCTGGGTTTCTCGGCGGGAGCGAAGGCGATGAACCATGCATGGTCGCGGTGCCGCTCGTCGATCTTGCTGGCGTCGTATTTTTCGCCCTGCTTGATGGCGATCACCTGTGCGGTGCCGGTCTTGCCGGCAATCTGGTAGGGCGCTCCTGCCGCGGCCTGCACCGCCGTACCGCCCGGCTGGGTAACCGCGATCATGGCGCGTTTCACCAGATCGAGATGCGTCGGTGCAATCTGCAGACCGGCCTGTGGCCTGGGTTCGACCATGCGGTTTTCATCGCTGCGCGAGCTGCGCACCTCCCTGACCAGGTGCGGCCTGTAGCCCGCGCCATTGTTGGCCAGCGTTGCGGTGGCATAGGCCAGTTGCATCGGCGTGGCCAGATTGTAACCTTGCCCGATGCCGACCGATACCGTGTCGCCGGGATACCATTTCTGCCGGTAGCGTCGCATTTTCCATTCCTGCGAAGGCAACAGGCCGGATGTTTCGCCTTCCAGATCGAGGCCGGTCTTTTTGCCGAAGCCGAACCGCGACAGATAATTGAAGATATTGTCTATGCCCAGCTCGTTGGCCAGCCCGTAATAATAGGTGTCGCAGGACACCACGATGGATTTGAACATGTCCACGCTGCCGTGCCCATCTTTCTTCCAGTCGCGATATTGGTGGCTGCTGCCGGGCAGGTTGAAGTAGCCGGGGTCGCCGATGGTATGCCCGGGCGAGCGGGTGTTGTAATGCAGCCCGGCCAGCGCCATGAACGGCTTGATCGTGGATCCGGGCGGATATTGCCCTCTCAATGCACGATTATTCAGCGGCGTATCGGGCGAATTGTTCAGTTCGTCCCAGCTCTGCGTGTCGATGCCGTCAATGAACAGGCTGGGGTCGTAACCCGGCTTGCTGACGAAGGCCAGCACTTCGCCGTTGTTCGGGTCGATCGCTACCAGCGCGCCCCGGTAGTTGCCGAACGACTGGAAGGCGATCTCCTGCAATTTTGCGTCGATGCTCAGCACCAGCGTGTTGCCGGAAACCGGCGGGGTGCGCGACAGCATGCGCACCGCGCGCCCGCCCGAATCCACTTCGACCTGCTCCACGCCGGTGGTGCCGTGCAGTTCGCTTTCATAGCTTTGTTCCAGGCCGGTCTTGCCGATGTAGTCCGAACCGCGGTAGTTGGCCGCCAGGTCGTTCTCTTCGAGTAGCGCAACATCGGTCTGGTTGATGCGCCCGACATAGCCGATCAGATGGGCGGTCTTTTCGCCGTAGGGGTAATCGCGGAACAGCCGCGCCTTGATCTCGACACCGGGGAAGCGGTATTGCTGCGCGGCAAAGCGCGCGACCTCTTCGTCGGTGAGGCGGTTACGGATCATCAGGGTCTCGAAATTGCGCCTTTCGGCGAGCAGTTTGTTGAACCGCTTGCGGTCCTTGGGAGTGATCTCGACCAGTGTGGACAGCTCGTTGATCGTGGCTTCCAGGTTGGCGGTTTTGCTCGGGGTGATTTCCAGCGTATAGCCGGAATAATTGTGCGCCAGCACCACACCGTTGCGGTCGAGCATCAGGCCGCGATTCGGGACGATCGGGACGACGGAGATACGGTTACCATCCGACAGCGTCTGGTAATAATCGTGGCGCACCACTTGCAGATAGATGAAGCGTGACAGCAGGATCGCCAGCAGCGCCAGCACGAAACCGATGCTGATGAACAGCCGCAGCCTGAAGTAAAAAATTTCGCGCTGATGGTTTTTGAGTTCGACGTGCTTGATCATTCGCGATCCACGCGCATCTGCCGCACCGCCTTGAACATGAGGCTGAGCGGCGCCCACAGCAGCGTCGAAGTCAGGCAGCCGAGGAAGTATGGCCACACCACGTAGCCGTTTACCTGCCAATGCACCAGCGCATAGACCGCATAGGTCAGCGCCAGAATGAAGAACACCTGGGTGGTTTGCTGGCGCAGGTCGAACATCTGCAAACGGTGGTGCAGCGCCACGCCACCGAAGGCCAGCAATGTGTAGGCCAGCGCATGCTGGCCGAACAGGCTGGCATCGGCCACGTCTGCGAGGATACCGACCGCCCATGACAGGCCGATGCCGACGCGCAAAGGCTTGTGCGTACACCAGTACAGCATCACCACGGCCACGAAATCAGGGCGCAGCATCAACCAGATTCCCTCCCACGGCAGCCCGTTGAGGAACAGCGCGAACAGCACGCTGAACACGATCAGGGCGTTGCTGACCGGACGCTGAATTTCCGGATTGGCGGAGGCAAGATAGGGCATTATTTTTTCTGCTTCGCTTTCGGGTTCCGCGTTGCCGCAGGTTCTTGCGCAGGCCGCTCGGGCAAGCCGGGCGGCCCGGACAGGATCAGCAAGTGGCGGTGGCTATCCACGCCGGCCACCGGCAAGCAGGTCACGCGCGCGAACGGGTAGGCGGGATCGCGCTCGATCTTGACCACCCTGGCGACCGGAATGCCCGGCGGATAGATGCCGTCGATGCCCGAGGTGACCAGCATGTCGCCTTCCTGGATATCCGAGCTGACCGGCATGTAGCGCAGCGAAAGTTGGCTGGTGTCGCCCGCGCCGAACACGATGGTGCGCAATCCGTTGCGCAGCACCTGTACCGGTACGGCATGGTCTTTTTCGGTGACCAGCGTGACCTCGGATAGCCAAGGGTAAACGCGGGTGATCTGGCCGACGATACCCTGGTCGTCCATCACCACCTGCCCGACCTGCACGCCTGCATCCGCGCCCTTGTCGACCAGCACCTTGCGCTTGAACACGTCGCGCTCGGCGTACACGACTTCGACCGGTTGCATGGCGAGTTCGCCGCGCTGCGGCAGCGCCAGCAGGTTGCGCAATTGCCGGTTTTCCTGCTGCAATGCCTGCAATTGCGCCAGCTGTGCGGCATCGCGCGCATGCAGCCGATGCAGCGCCTGGTTGTCTTCCACCAGGCTATGCTGCGTAGCAAGGTAATCGCCGGCTTGCTGCCACAGCAGGCCCGGCAGGGTCGCCAGCCTCTGTATCGGGGAAACCAGCACGGATAATGCGCTGCGCGTGGATTCCAGATAGCGGTAGCGCGCATCCACAAACAGCAGCAGCAATGAAAGTACTGCGAAGAACACCAGCCGCACCGCAGGGCTGGGGCCGCGATTGAAAAATTGGAATGTTTGGGTGTTGTCAGTCAACGACGTTCCATCGCGTCTTTTGCGGGGCGATGCGTTCTACTCGGTAGTAAATATATTCGTGGACTTATCCATGCTTTCGAGCGCGCGCCCCGAACCCCGCACCACACAGGTCAGCGGATCGTCGGCGATCAATACCGGCAGGCCAGTCTCTTCCATCAGAAGACGATCCAAGTCGCGCAGCAGCGCGCCGCCGCCGGTCAGCACCATGCCCTTGTTGGCAATATCGGCGCCGAGTTCCGGCGGGGTTTGCTCCAGCGCGGTCTTCACCGCGCTGACGATGCTGTTGAGCGGGTCGGTCAGCGCCTCTAGAATCTCGTTGCTGGAAATGGTGAAGCTGCGCGGCACGCCTTCGGCGAGGTTGCGCCCCTTCACTTCCATCTCGCGCACTTCGCTGCCGGGGAATGCCGAGCCGATGGTTTTCTTGATTTCTTCGGCGGTGGTCTCGCCGATCAGCATGCCGTAATTGCGGCGGATGTAATTGATGATCGCCTCGTCGAACTTGTCGCCGCCGACGCGCACCGAACCGGAATACACCGCACCACCCAGCGAAATCACGCCGACCTCGGTGGTGCCGCCGCCGATATCCACCACCATCGAACCGGTCGCCTCTTCAACCGGCAGGCCCGCGCCGATCGCCGCCGCCATCGGTTCCTCGATCAATTCCACGCGGCGCGCTCCCGCGCCGACCGCCGATTCGCGGATCGCGCGGCGTTCCACCTGTGTGGAGCCGCATGGCACGCAGATCACGATGCGCGGACTGGGGCTGAAGATACCGGCCTTGTACACCCGGCGGATGAACTGCTTGAGCATCTGCTCGGTGACGGTGAAGTCGGCGATCACGCCGTCTTTCATCGGGCGGATCGCGGTGATGTTGCCCGGCGTGCGGCCTAACATCTGTTTGGCCGCCAGGCCGACCTGCTGGATCACCTTCTTGCCGTTCGGCCCGCCTTCCTGGCGGATCGCCACCACCGACGGTTCGTCCAGCACGATGCCCTGCCCGCGCACCCAGATGAGCGTGTTGGCAGTGCCGAGGTCAATCGCCAGGTCATTGGCAAAGTAGCCATTCAAAAATCCAAACATGTCCGTTCCCGATAGTCAAAGATGTGCGCCATCAAACTTGTTTATGATACCCTATTGGCCTCTTTTCAATAAAGTTTTTACTATGTCCCTGAACAATGCCGATGTCCGCAAAGTTGCCCGCCTGGCGCGGCTGGCGATGAGCGAAACGGAAATCGAAACCGCCCGCGCGCAATTGTCCGGTATTTTCGCCTTGATCGAGGAGATGCAGGCCGTCGATACTCGAGGCATCGAGCCAATGTCGCACGCCCAAGACGTATCGCAACGCCTGCGCGAGGATGCCGTCACCGAAACCGACCAGCGCGAGCTGTTCCAGTCCATCGCACCCCAGGTCGAAGCCGGGTTGTATCTCGTTCCGCAAGTCATCGAATAGTGAAGGGAGAGGGGGAAGGGAGAAGGGAGAAGGGTAAAAAGCGGCGCGGAGGGTTTTCCCCTTCCCCCTTCCCCCTTCCCCCTTCTCACCCCCTTCCCCTCCAAGCAATGATAAACGCAAGCATCAAACAACTTTCCGCAGCCCTTGCTGCAAAGACAATATCCAGCGTCGAACTGACGCAGCTTTACCTCGACCGTATCGCCAGCCTCAACCCGAAGCTCAACGCCTACCTCACCGTAAACTCTGAAATGTCGCTGGCGCAGGCGCGCGAGGCCGATGCCCGCATCGCCGCCGACCAAGCGGATGCGCTGACCGGCATCCCGATCGCGCAGAAGGACATCTTCTGCGCCAAGGGCTGGCTCACTACCTGCGGCTCGAAGATGCTGCACAACTTCATTTCTCCCTACGACGCACATGTCATCGCGCAATTCAACAAGGCCGGCGCGGTGAACCTCGGCAAGACCAACATGGACGAGTTTGCGATGGGCTCGTCGAACGAGACTTCGCACTACGGCGCGGTGAAAAACCCGTGGGACACCGCGCGCGTGCCCGGCGGCAGTTCCGGCGGCTCGGCGGCGGCGGTCGCGGCGCGGCTGTGCGCGGCCGCGACCGGAACCGACACCGGCGGCTCCATCCGCCAGCCCGCCGCGCTGTGCGGCATCTCCGGCCTGAAGCCGACCTACGGCGTGTGCTCGCGCTACGGCATGATCGCCTTCGCCTCCAGCCTCGACCAGGCCGGGCCGATGGCGCGCAGCGCGGAAGATTTAGCCTTGATGCTCAACACCATGGCCGGTTTCGACGCGCGCGATTCCACCAGCCTGCAACTCGACAAGGAAAACTACGCGCGCGAGATTAATAAGCAGGTAGACGGGGACAAGCCGCTGAACGGCCTGCGCATCGGCCTGCCGAAGGAGTTTTTTGCCGAGGGCTTGGGCAGCGACGTGGTGCAAGCGGTCGAGGCGGCGATTGCCGAATACAGGCAACTCGGCGCGACCATCGTTGAGATCAGCCTGCCGAACTCGAAACTGTCGGTGCCGGTTTACTATGTGCTTGCTCCGGCGGAAGCGTCGAGCAACCTGTCGCGCTTCGATGGCGTGCGCTACGGCTACCGCGCGCCGGAATACGGCGACCTCGCCGACATGTACGAGAAGAGCCGCGCGCAGGGTTTCGGCGCGGAAGTGAAGCGGCGCATCATGATCGGCACCTACGTGTTGAGCCACGGCTACTACGATGCCTATTACCTGCAGGCGCAGAAGATCCGCCGCCTGATCGCGCAGGACTTTACCGAGGCGTTCAAGCAGTGCGACATCATCATGGGGCCGACTACACCGTCCACCGCCTTCAAACTGGGCGAGAAGGGCGACGATCCGGTACAGATGTACCTGTCCGACATCTACACCATCGCGGTGAACCTTGCCGGACTGCCCGGCATGTCCATTCCCTGCGGCTTCGGTACAAACAACATGCCGGTCGGCCTGCAGATCATCGGCAACTATTTCGACGAGGCGCGCATGCTCAACGTCGCGCACCAATATCAACTGGCGGCGGATTGGCATATGAGACAACCGAATGGAATTTGAAAAAACATTAGCCACAGAGATCACAGAGCACACAGAGAAATGGTTTAAGCAGGGATGGGCGGTTCTTTGCCCAACTCGCAAAACCCTCTGCACCTCTCTGCACCTCTCTGAGGTCTCTGTGTACTCTGTGGCAAAAAAGGGTTAAATAAATGCAGTGGGAAATCGTCATCGGTCTGGAAGTGCATGCGCAGCTCTCGACCAGCAGCAAGATATTCTGCGGCGCATCGACCGCGTTCGGCGCCGAGCCGAACACGCAGGCGGATGCGGTGAGTCTGGCCTTACCCGGCGTGTTGCCGGTGCTGAACAAGGGCGCGGTAGAACGCGCGATCAAGTTCGGCCTCGCCACCGGCGCGCATATCGCGCCGCGCTCGGTGTTCGCGCGCAAGAATTATTTCTATCCCGACCTGCCCAAGGGTTACCAGATCAGCCAGTTCGACCTGCCGGTGGTCGGCAACGGCCAGCTCGTAATCCAGGTCCCGGCACAGGGTAACAGCCCCGCCTACGAGAAGACGGTGCGCATCACGCGCGCGCACCTGGAAGAGGACGCGGGCAAGTCGCTGCACGAGGATTTTCACGGCATGACCGGCATCGACCTGAACCGCGCGGGAACGCCATTGCTGGAGATCGTCTCCGAGCCGGACATGCGCTCCGCCGCCGAGGCTGTCGCGTATGCCAAGACGCTGCACACGCTGGTGCAGTGGATCGGCATCTGCGACGGCAACATGCAGGAAGGCTCGTTCCGCTGCGACGCGAACGTGTCGGTGCACAAACCCGGCACGCCGTTCGGCACGCGCCGCGAGATTAAGAATCTCAACTCGTTCCGCTTCCTCGAACAGGCGATCAATTACGAAGCGCGCTGGCAGATCGACACGCTGGAGAACGGCGGCGCGATCCAGCAGGCCACCGTGCTGTTCGACCCGGACAAGGGCGAGACTCGCATGATGCGTACCAAGGAAGAGGCGCACGACTACCGCTATTTCCCCGATCCCGATTTGCTGCCGCTGGATATCAACGAGGAATGGAAGGAGCAGGTGCGCGCCACGCTGCCGGAACTGCCGCAGGCCAAACAGGCCCGCTATGTCGGCGAACTCGGCCTGTCTGCCTATGATGCCAGCATCCTC
>MGXA01000020.1 GCA_001801215.1 Gallionellales bacterium RIFCSPLOWO2_02_FULL_59_110
AGCCCTTCGTTGCGGAAATTGCGGTTGACCTCGAACACCTTCTCGAAGCCGCCCACCACCAGACGTTTCAGATAAAGCTCCGGCGCGATGCGCAGATACATTTTCATGTCCAACGCGTTATGGTGTGTCTCGAACGGCTTGGCCGCCGCGCCGCCGGGGATCGGGTGCATCATCGGCGTTTCCACTTCCAGATAGCCGTGGCGGATGAAAAATTCGCGGATCGCTTGGATGATTTTGGTGCGCGTCATGAACACCTTGCGCGCGTCCTCGTTGGTGATGAGGTCGAGGTAGCGCTGGCGGTATTTCTGCTCCTGGTCGGACAGACCGTGGAATTTCTCCGGCAGCGGGCGCAACGCCTTGGTCAGCAAACGCACCTGCGAAACGCGCACCGAAAGTTCGCCGGTCTTGGTTTTGAACAGCACGCCCACCGCGCCGAGGATGTCGCCGAGGTCGTAATGCTTGAACGCGTTGTGCGAGTCCTCACCGGTGTCGTTGTTGCTGACGAACAACTGGATTCGTCCGCCCATGTCCTGCACCGTGGCAAAGCTGGCCTTGCCCATCACGCGTTTCAGCATCATGCGGCCGGCGACCGCGACCTGAACCTGCGCGGCATCCAGCTCGTCGTGGCCCATCTCGCCGTAATCGCTGTGCAGATCGGCGGACAGATGTTTGCGCTCGAAATCGTTCGGGAAGGCGACGCCCGCCTTGCGAATCTCCGCAAGTTTGTGGCGGCGCTCGGCGATGATCTGGTTGTCGCTTTCGCCGACGCTTTGTGGCTTGACGGCGGCTTCGCCGGTATCGGCCTGCGCTGCAATTTTATTGTCGTTATGAAGGGGGGAGGTTGGTTCGGTCATGGCGTTTTGAGTCGGTTGGTTCGAGCTTGAAAAATTATTGGACAAGATAGGCAATCTGCATTCATTTTTGTGCTGCGAGTTGCGTTGCGAATTATACCGGTGTGACGCATATTCCGCTAACGGCTTATCCTTGGAAGCGCCTTTGGAAACTATTCCGCTACCCTCCCCCGCATCGCTTTCACCGCACCGCGCCGAAGTTTGCCCTCCAGGCGTTTCAGCTGCGAGCCGCGCGTCGGCCTAGTGGCGCGGCGCACCGCTGGCAGCACCGCGATGCCCTGCACCAGCTCCTTCAGACGGCGCAAGGCCGCATCGCGGTTCTTGTCCTGGCTGCGGAATTCCTGAGCCTTGATAATCACCACGCCTTCTTTCGTAATGCGCTGGTCGTTCAATTGCAGCAGGCGCTGCTTGAATTCCTCCGGCAGCGACGATGCGCCAATATTGAAACGCAAATGCACCGCGCTGGAAACCTTGTTCACGTTCTGTCCGCCCGCGCCTTGCGCGCGCACGGCGGTCAGCTCGATCTCGCGATCGGGAATCGTTACGTCGCGGGAAATATACAGCATAGGGTTTGCCCGGCAATCACCGCGTTGCGCCCCCGGCCTGCTGCGAAAGCCGCACGCAATCGCGGCCTGCATCCTTGGCCGCGTACAGCGCGCTATCAACTTTTTGCAGCATCGTGTCCAGGGTCTGCGGCGCGTTCGGGCGATGCACGCCGATGCTGACGGTGAAGGTGAAAGTTTGTCCGCCGGCCTGTATTTGCAGCGCGCGAATGTTTTCGCGAATGCGCTCGGCGATGCTCAGCAGATCGGCCTGCGCGCAATCCGGCAGCAGTATCAGGAACTCTTCGCCGCCCCACCTGGCCGCGTGGTCGTAGCCGCGCTTCGTGGACAGGATAACCTTGGTGGCCTCGCACAGCGCCAGGTCGCCTGCGGCGTGGCCGTAGGTATCGTTGATGTTTTTGAAGTGATCGAGGTCGAGCAGCAGCAGGCCGAGTTCGCCGCCTTGCCTCGACTGGCGCGCGATTTCATTTTCGAACCGTTCCATCATCCCGCGCCGGTTGAGCAAGCCGGTCAACGGATCGATTTCAGTCAGGCGATGCAGTTCCTCGGTGCGCTTGCGCACCTTGTCTTCCAGCGCTTGATTGCTGTCGATTACCGTCTTGGCCATGCGCCCGAACGAACGGGACAGGTCGGCGATTTCGCCGGAACCGGCGATGGGCGCATCGAGCGCGAAATCGCCATGGCGGATTTTCTCGGTCGCCGCGTGCAAGGCGGCGATGGGTTCGAGTATCCAGCGCCGCAACGCTAAGCCCAGGGTCAGCAGCGCGAGCATGAGCGCCGAACCGAACAGGATGGGGCCCATGGCCAGGTCCTTGAACAGGTTCAGGCTGTGCTTTTCCATCAGCGTCAGGTCGTACCAGCCGATTTCCGGCAGATAGGCCACGCCGAGCAAATGCCTGTCCCCCAGGTAATCCACCCACAGAGTAGTGTTGCCGCCCGGCGATTTTTCCAGTTCCAGCATGGCTTTTCCGAGGCGCTCGATGTCGCCGGGGTTTTTCAGCAGCATATCGACCTTGATGCGCTGGCCGACATCCTTGGCAATGGACATGTAGTCGATCAGGTGCGGGTCGTTGTTCAACTGGATGGCCATACTTTTATCGATGAACAGGTTTTTCACTCCCTGTTGCTTGAGGTTCACGGTTTCCTTGATCAGGTCGCTAAGGTCGATCCCGGTGCCGATGATTCCGAGCGTCTCGCCGCCGCTGCGGATGAGCACGTTGACCCATGCCTTGGTCACGTTGAGGTGTACGTCAGGGTCGATATTGATCTGGTATTCCTTGCCGTCCGACAGCGTGGCGTAGAACCATTTGTCCTGCGGTTTGGCCGGCGAGAGCGTGTAGCGCAACTGTTTGCCATCGTACTGGTTGGCGGCATCGTTGAAATAGTAATTGCCGCTCCCGGAAAATGCGGCGAAATAGCTGTGATCGCGAAAATTGAAGCGGTATCTCTCCATTGCCGCAATGCCGCGCTTGCGTTTTTCCGGGTCGAACTCGCGCAGCGCCATGTCGATGATGGCCGGTTCGGCAGCCATCTGCCTGGCCAGCGCGATTTCGCGCAGCAGGGGCGTCAGGGTGCGGAACTTGTCGTACATTACCTGACGCTGGCTGAATTGTTCGCCCCACTGCTGGTTCACCTTGTCCAGCAACTGCTGCGACAGCAGCCAGGTAATCAGCATGAAGCCGACGAAGATGGCGCTCATCAGCAACAGGAATCTGACTTTAAGTTTCATGCGCCCCAGCCCGGTCGATGTTGTTTGGTTTGCGCGCGGCCCCGGCGAAGGGTCGTGCGGCGGATTTGTCTGGTCATGCGTATTCCCAAAACCGTCATCCCCGATAAGCGAGGGCGGCTTGTCTATCGTTCGAACTTGCCGTCCACGTACAGCCATTGGCCGCCCTCGCGGACAAAACGGCTTGCTTCGTGCAGCCGGTGTGCGCGACCGTTCACCTTGTAGCGCGCGACGAACTCGACGGTGGCATGGCAGGCATCCGCTTGCTCGTGGCGTCTTATTTCTAGGCCCAGCCACCTGGTCTGCGCTTCACCCGCCAGATCAAGCTGGGCGGGGCGCGTGGAAGCATGCCAGGTCGCCAGCAGATAGTCTGCTCTGTGCAGGGTGTAAGCGGAATAGCGCGAACGCATCAGCACTTCGGCAGTCGGCGCCGTTTCGCCGGCATCGATATAGCGCGCGCAGCAGGCCGCATATCCGTCCATGCTGCCGCAAGGGCAGTTCGTTGTGTCTGTAGTTGTCATGGTAATAGCTTTCCATTTTACTTGCTTTTCCCGGCAGGGATCGGGTATATGAAGGAGTGGCTCAGGCCGCGAAAAAGTTCTGGCCGTCCTGTCCGGGCAACCGCGCAATTTTGTCGGAGAACTAATCAGTCGGGCTTGTATAATTTGCCAGCTTTCAATTCTGCAACAGGGAGCGCATATGGCTACATCGCATACATGGAATTTTTTCCGGGCAGGTGGATTCGATCAGGTGCTGCTCGACAGCGGCGCGGATTTACTGGCGCTGAAAGAACTGGATCAGAAGCTGTGGGTAGCGCTGGGTTGCCCGACTCGCGGCATCGAGTTCGACGGCAGGACGCTGGAACTGATCGACAGCGACGCCGACGGGCATGTGCGCGTCAACGAGATTCTGGCGGCCATCGAGTGGGCCGGGAGCTTGCTGAAGAATGCGGATTTGCTGGTCGGTGGGGCGGATAGCCTGGCGTTGGCCGACATCGACGGCAGCAGCGCAGAAGGCAAACAGGTGCTGGCCTCCGCCCGGCATATCCTGGAAAACCTCGGCAAGCCTGATGCGACCGAAATTTCGCTCGCGGACATGGCCGATATCAAGAAATTCGTTGCGGGCCTGGAATTCAACGGCGACGGGGTGGTTTGCGCCGGTCGGATTCGTGACGCCGGGTTGCGCGCAACGCTTGAAGACATCGTCAAGTGTGCCGGTTCGGTGGCAGACTTGAGCGGCGAGCCCGGCATCAACCGCGAGATCGCCGACAGGTTTTTTGCCGAGGCCGACGCCTATGCGGCCTGGCAGGCCAAAGGCGACAGCGATGCGGACATCCTGTTGCTGGGCGAAAAAACCCTTGCGGCGGCGCAGGCCTTGCATGCGGTCAAGGACAAGGTCGGCGACTATTTTACGCGCTGCCAGCTGGCGGCATACGATGCGCGTGCAGCTGTGCCGTTGAGCCGCTCCGCCGAGGATTACCAGCAACTCGCCGCACAGAATCTGTCGGCACAGAACCCGGATGTGGCGGATTTCCCGCTGGCGACGGTGGAAGCGGATAAACCGTTGCTCTTGGTCTCAGGCCTCAATCCGGCCTGGCAAGGCAGGATGGACGCATTGCGCGAGCAGGCCGTAGCCCCGTTGCTCGGCGACAAAAAAAGCCTGAGTGCGCAAGATTGGGCAGGGTTGTGCGACAAGTTTGCCGCATTCGATGTCTGGCAGGCGGAAAGGCCGGCGGGTAATGCCGGGCAGCTCGGCGGCGCGCGCCTGCGCGAGATACTCGGCAGCGGGCATCAGGCACTGCTCGACGATTTGATGGCGCAGGACAAGGCGGTCGAGGCAGAAGTGAAGGCGACCCGCCTGGTGGAAAAGCTGCTGCGCTACAAGCGCGACCTGTTCCGGCTGGCGAACAATTTCGTGTCGTTCCGCAGCTTCTACACCGGCAAGGACAAGGCGATATTCCAAGCCGGCACGCTGTATCTGGACGGGCGCAGCTGCGAACTGTGCGTCAAGGTCGAAGACGTGGCGAAGCACGCCGGGCTCGCCGGCATGGGCGGCTTTTGTCTCGCGTATTGCGATTGTGTGCGTGGCGGCGGCGCGGAAAAGATGACTGTTGCCGCCGCCTTTACTGCGGGCGATTCGGATTACCTGATGGTCGGGCGCAACGGCATCTTCTATGACCGCAAAGGCCGGGACTGGGATGCCAGCATCGTGCGCATCATCGATCATCCGATCAGCATCCGCCAGGCGTTCTGGTCACCCTACAAAAAGCTGTCCAGGATGATCGGCGAGCAACTGCAAAAACTCGCGGCATCGAAGGCAGGTTCTGTGGATAGCCGGATGGCCAATGCCAGCAAGGCGGCAACCGAGGCGCCGCCCAAGCCCCCCTTCGACGTGGCCAAGTTTGCCGGTATTTTTGCGGCAATCGGCTTGGCGATCGGCGCCATCGGCGGCATTCTCGCCTGGATAGTCGGCGGCGTGCTGGGGCTGAAATTCTGGCAGATTCCTCTGGCGTTGCTCGGCCTGGCGCTGCTGATTTCCGCCCCGTCCATGGTTTTGGCTTGGTTCAAGTTGAAGCGCCGCAATCTGGCTTCGATACTGGATGCCAACGGCTGGGCGATCAACGCGCGGGCGCGCATCAACATTCCGTTCGGCGCTTCGCTGACCGGGCTGGCCGAATTGCCGCAAGGCGCGCATCGCTCGCTGGCCGACCCGTTCGAAGAAAAGCAGGTGATGTGGCCTTTTTACCTAGTCATCGCGGCAGGAATTGTTTCGCTGATCGGGCTGTGGTACGTCGGTTTTTTCGGGCATAGGTAGGCCATGGCGCTTTCTGCGGACTCACTCCACCCCGGCAAGTTCGACCCCAAACCGATTCTCGACAGCCTGCCGTTGCTGCCGGGGGTGTATCGCTTCTTCGACGCCAGGGGCGAGGTGCTGTATGTCGGCAAGGCGCTCCAACTGAAAAAGCGCGTCGCGTCCTACTTCCAGAAAACCGGCACCTCGCCGCGCATCGGCATGATGGTGTCGCATATCGCGCGCATCGAGACCACCATCACGCGTTCGGAAGCCGAGGCGCTGTTGCTGGAAAACAACCTGATAAAATCGCTGAAGCCGCGCTACAACATACTGTTTCGCGACGACAAGTCGTATCCGTACATCGTGCTCACCGGAGACCAATACCCGCGCCTGACCTATTACCGGGGCACGCCCGACCGCCGCCATCAGTGCTTCGGCCCGTACCCGAATGCGTCTGCGGCGAAGGAGACCATCCATCTGTTGCAGAAGATTTTCCGCATCCGCACTTGCGAGAACAGTGTGTTCGACAACCGCGCGCGCCCCTGTCTGCTGCACCAGATACATCGTTGCACCGCGCCCTGCGCGAAACTGGTATCGGACGCGGACTACCGGGCCGACATCCGCAATGCGGTGCTGCTGCTGCAAGGCAGGCATCAGGAGGTCGAACAAGACTTGCGCGCGGCGATGGAGCAGGCGGCGGAAGCGCAGCGCTACGAGCAGGCCGCCGCGCTGCGCGATCAGTTGCGCGCGCTGCATACCGTGCAGCAAAAGCAGTTTGTCGAGTCCACAGGCGGCGCGACCGATGCCGACATCATCGCACTGGCGCAGCAGGATGGGCTGGCCTGCGTCAACCTGGCGATGGTGCGCGGCGGGCGGCATCTGGGCGACAAGAGTTTTTTCCCGGAACATGCCGAAGGCCTCGCGGCGGACGAGATCGTGCAGGCTTTTATCGCGCAGCACTACCTGAATCGCAGCGTCCCGCCGTTGCTGGTGTTGGCGGCGGAATGCCATGACGAGGCGTTGGCGCAATTGCTCGGCGAACAGGCAGGACACGCGGTAAGGATCAGCCAGGCCGCGGGCGGCGAGCGCAAGCAATGGCTGGAGATGGGGCAGCGCAACGCATTGCTGGCATTGCAGCAACGCAAGGCGCAACAGGGCGGGCAGAAGCTGCGCCTGGATAGGCTGCGCGAGTTGCTGGAGTTGCCGGATTTGCAGCGCATCGAATGCTTCGATATCAGCCACACGATGGGCGAGGCGACGGTGGCTTCCTGCGTGGTGTACGAGAACCTCGACATGCGTTCGGCGCAATATCGCCGCTACAACATCACCGGCATTACACCGGGCGACGATTATGCGGCAATGCGCCAGGCGCTGACGCGCCGCTACCAGAAGCTTGCCGAAGGAGAGGGCGCTCGCCCCGACCTGATCCTGATCGATGGAGGCTTGGGGCAGTTGCATGTTGCGCTGGAAGTCATGCACGAACTGGGCCTGAACGATCTGTCTCTGGTCGGCGTGGCCAAGGGCGAGGAGCGCAAGGCCGGTCTAGAGCAATTGATATTTCCCGACGGCACGGCAAAACAACTGAGCAGCGACGATCCGGCGCTGCACCTGGTCCAGCAGATCCGCGACGAGGCGCACCGCTTCGCCATCACCGGGCACCGCGCCAGGCGCGGCAAAGCGCGCACCGCCTCCAGCCTGGAGGAAATCGGCGGGGTAGGGGACAAGCGGCGGCGCAGCCTGCTGACCCACTTCGGCGGGTTGCGCGAGGTGGCGCAGGCCAGTGTGGAACAGTTGTCGCAGGTCGAAGGAATCAGCAAAGCGCTTGCCGAGAAGATTTATCAGCAGCTACACTAACAGGCATGGAAAGCAGGTACATCACGATGGTGAGATCGCAATGCCCGCTCCCCTCTCCCCAATCCTCTCCCGCAGGCGGGCGAGGGGGCGAACGGATCGCTGCGCGAATTTCATAATTACACATATGTTCAGCAACATCCCCAATCTGCTTACCTGGCTCAGGATCCTGCTCATCCCGGTGTTCGTTGCAGTCTTCTATTTGCCGGATGCCACCCTCGCGCCCCATCTGAAGAACCTCATCAGTACCGGCGTGTTCCTGCTGGCGGCGATCACCGACTGGCTGGACGGTTACCTGGCGCGCAAATTGAACCAGTCTTCCGCCTTCGGCGCATTCCTCGACCCGGTCGCCGACAAGCTGATGGTGGCTGCCGCATTGATCGTGCTGGTCAAGCTGGGGCGCGCCGATGCGATCCTCGCCTTCATCATCATCGGGCGCGAAATCACCATTTCCGCGTTGCGCGAGTGGATGGCACAGCTCGGCGAAAGCAGGAGCATCGCGGTTTCCATGCTGGGAAAAATCAAAACCACTTTCCAGATGATCGCGATCCTGCTGCTGCTTTATCACGACCGCCTGCTCGGGATCAATTGCCAGGCAATCGGCGCGCTGCTGTTGTACCTCGCCGCGCTGCTTACTCTGTGGTCGATGGGTTATTACCTGATGCTGGCTTCGCCCAAATTGAAGAAGCATCAAAACTAAATTGATTTATAGGCCTGCGCCTGTATAATGCGCAGCCTTCGGGGTGTAGCGTAGCCTGGTAGCGCGCCTGCTTTGGGAGCAGGATGTCGGGAGTTCGAATCTCTCCACCCCGACCAGGTTCAAGCATTAAGTTGAGTAACCTCGAAAAGAATTGTGCCCGTAGCTCAACCGGATAGAGCACCAGCCTTCTAAGCTGGGGGTTGCAGGTTCGATTCCTGTCGGGCACGCCAGTGTCAGACAAGTAAAGCTCATAACCAGCGGTTTGCCGATGTCGTTTATCGGCATAGCGAAATGGCTGGTAGTTTTACGGTTGTTTTATCAGTGGTGGCTGTAGCTCAGTTGGTAGAGTCCTGGATTGTGATTCCAGTTGTCGTGGGTTCGAGTCCCATCAGCCACCCCAAATATTTAGCTTAACTCAATGGGTCAGGCGCATCACTTCCCATCGCAGAACCTTTGCCCAGCATTGATTTCAGGGACGCCGAGAACATAACTCAGATGAAAAAAAGAAAACCGCTTCGTGTGCCCGTTACGCATGGCCTGAAGGATATTTATGCGATGGACATGCATGCCGCCTATCAGGCGGCCTGCATGGAGCAGTTCACCGTCGAGGCCTTCAGCCGTCTGGCGGCAGCCATTTCGGTTGTCCGCTCGGCGCTCGAGCAAAAGCAGACAAAAATTCCGCTTGCCATTGAAACGCTGGATACGGCCATTGAAACGCTGGCAGTGGTCAGGAAAAAAGGCGATGAAACCGGGGTGTGGGAACTGTCCGAGAGCGAGCGCCCCCCGGTTCTTGACGGGATCGGCATGGCCGAGCAGTGTATCGGCACGCTGGATGTCGCGCTGCTGGAGATGACCGCGGCACGGCTGCTCGAGGTTATTGCCTGCGGCGAGCAGGCGGGCTGAATTACACGCCCTGCTTCAGGCTGGCCGAGATGAAGTCGTCCAAGTCGCCGTCCAGCACAGCCTGGGTATTGCCGACCTCGTGATTGGTGCGCAGATCCTTGATGCGCGACTGGTCGAGCACGTAGGAGCGTATCTGGTGTCCCCAGCCGATGTCGGTCTTGCCGTCTTCCATCGCCTGTTTCTCGGCATTGCGTTTGCGCAGTTCTTCCTCGTACAGGCGCGATTTCAGCATCGCCATCGCCTCGGCGCGGTTGCGGTGCTGCGAGCGGTCGTTCTGGCACTGCACCACAATGTTGGTGGGTAGATGGGTGATGCGCACCGCCGAATCGGTCTTGTTGATGTGCTGGCCGCCTGCGCCCGACGCGCGGTAGGTATCCACGCGCAGGTCGGCGGGGTTAATTTCGACTTCGATGGAGTCGTCCACTTCGGGATAGACGAATACGCTGGAGAACGAGGTATGGCGGCGGTTGCCGGAATCGAACGGCGACTTGCGCACCAGCCGGTGCACGCCGGTTTCGGTGCGCAGGTGGCCGTAGGCATAGTCGCCGATCACCTTGAGGGATGCGCCCTTGATGCCCGCGACTTCGCCGGGAGATTCTTCCAGCACTTCGACTTGGAAGCCCTTGCGTTCGCAGTAGCGCAAATACATGCGCAGCAGCATCGAGGCCCAGTCCTGCGCTTCGGTGCCGCCCGATCCGGATTGGATGTCTACAAAGCAGTTGTTCGGGTCCATCGGGTGGGCGAACATGCGGCGGAATTCCATTGCGGCGATGCGCTTTTCGA
Organism: Gallionellales bacterium RIFCSPLOWO2_02_FULL_59_110; assembly: GCA_001801215.1. Classification (GTDB taxonomy): domain Bacteria; phylum Pseudomonadota; class Gammaproteobacteria; order Burkholderiales; family Gallionellaceae; genus Gallionella. Next base: position 10,171 of record MGXA01000020.1, read on the forward strand.
TGTCCTGGATGTCGGCGGCGGTGCCTTGCAGGCTTTCGTCGTCGTTTTCCGCTTTCGCCATTTCAAACAGCTCGGCGGCATCGGAAAGATTCTGCTGGATTTGCTTGAGGCCGAGCACCACTCCTTCCAGCATCTTGCGCTCGCGCCCCAGCTCCTGCGCACGCTTGGCGTCCTGCCAGATGGCGGGGTCTTCGGCGAGTTCGCTGACTTCGATCAGGCGTTCTTGCTTGGTATCGAAGTCAAAGATACCTCCGCAATTCCGCGCTGCGCAGACCTAAATCCTGCAACTGATTGGCGAGAGAGTTGAGCTGTTCGGCTTCCATGATGTTGTCGCTTGCTGAAAAGGGCGCGATTATAGCGCAAACAGGCCCGCTATGACCCCGCACGCGATTGCGCCGAAGCCGGCTGCAACCTGTCTGGCAAGCGCCCGCCCGCCGATGAAAACCACCATGCCGAATTTGAAGGCCAGATTGGCGAGGACGGCGAGCGCGATTGCCGTGACGGTCTGCTGTTCGCTCAGTTGGCCGAGGTTGAACAGGCGCAGGCTGGACAGGGTGATCGCGTCCACATCGGTCAGCCCCGAAGCAAGCGCCACGGCATACAGGCCCTGGCTCCCCGCGATGTCGGCCATCCACGCCGAGCCGAGCAGCACGATCACATACAGCAGGCCGAAACCGATCGCGGTATGCAGTTCGGCGGGATTGGAGGTTTCCGGGACATAGAGTTCGGCGGCCTTGCCCATCTTGCGCCAGTTGTACAACGCAACCGCCAAACCGGACAGCAGGCCGCCGGCCAGCACCGGCAGCAGGCCGGGCAGCGCGCCATAGGCGACTGCGGCGCTGACCACCAACAGGCGCAGCAACACCACCATGCCGGCGATCACGATCACCGATGCGGCAAGGTTCAGCATGGCTTGATTGCCCTTGCCGTGCCTCGCATAAATCATCGTGGTGGCAGTGCTGGAAGCGAGGCCGCCGAAGAACCCCAGCAGCGGCGCGCCGTAGCGGGCCCCCACCACGTGCAGCGCGGCGTAGCCCGCCAGGCTGATGCCGGAGATCAGCACGACCATCAGCCAGGCCTGATGCGGGTTGAAGGCGTTGTAGGGGCCGAAACTCCGATCGGGCAGGATCGGCAGCACGATAAAAGTCAGCACGGCAAATTGCAGCACGGCGACCAGGTCGCGGCGCGTGAGTTTCTGCGACAGCCCGCGCAGTTCGGGCTTGAAGTAGAGCAGGGCGGTGATGCCGATCGCCAGCATTACCGCCAGTTTGGCGAGGTCGTACCAGACCATCGCGCCCAGCATGTAACACAGTACGAGCGCAACCATGGTAGTCGTACCGGGGTCATTCTCTTCGGCAGGAACCTTGATATAGGCGGCGACGATCATGCTCGCCACCGTAAGCAGGCCTGCAATCAGCAGCCAGGGCGAGCCGAGTTTTGCGGAGAGCAGCGCGGTCAAAGTGCCGAACACGGCGACCAGCGCGAAGGTGCGCAGCCCCGCCTTGGCCGAGGGGTTGCGCTCGCGTTCCAGCCCGATCAACAGGCCGATGGCGAGGCTGGTGAGAAACTGCGGCAAGGCTTCGATGCCGTTGTTTTGCAGGAGACTGGTTTCCATCGTTTCCTCTTGAAAGCATGTCTTTCGTAGGGTGTGCTGTGCGTGTGTTGTTGGGGCTTCAGCTCCTTACAACCACGGCCTACCCCTAGCAGCCTGTGCCCACCATGTCGTGCAAGCTTTGCATAGCCATTCGACTAGGCCGCCAAATACGGCAACTAAGTCGCTGGTTAAGCCCGTCCTACAAACGTTATTTTTCTATGTCCCGCCAATGCCTGATAACAAGCTGCAAGCTCTGCGTGCCATTGTATTCATTGACCTCGAGGCTGTACACGGCATGTATCTGTCCCGGCAGCGGTTCATTGTGTCCGAACAGGATCGCCTCGATGAGCTTGCCCTGCGTTTCCAAGCGCAACTTGAGATGTTTTTCGCCGACCACGCGCTGGTTCTGTACCGCGAAATCGTTGTTGAATTGTGGGGCGGGGAAGCCTTGACCCCACACTTGCTGCTCCAGTGTGCGCGCAATATCGAGATTCATTTCACCGTGCTTCAGCGCGCCATCGGTCTCGATGCGATGTGTGAGGTCGTTTTCGTCCAGCAGTTCGCCGCAAACCTGTTCAAAGGCGGCAACAAAATTTTCAAAGTCTGCCTCGGCGATACTGAGTCCCGCCGCCGCTGCGTGGCCGCCGAATTTGCGGATCAGCACGGGATGGCGTTTGCTGACCAAGTCCAGCGCATCGCGCAGGTGCAATCCTGCGATGGAGCGCCCGGAGCCCTTTAATTCCCCGTCGTTGGCGCGCGCGAAGGCGATCACCGGGCGGTGGAATTTGTCCTTGAGGCGCGAGGCGAGGATGCCGATCACGCCCTGATGCCAGCTCTCGTCAAACAGCGCGAGGCTGCTGCGGAAGGGTCGCCGCGCAGCAGCGGGGCGCCCACCGGCGTCTTCCTTGCGGGGGAAATTGTCTCTCGGATTGATTTGTTCCAGCGCTGCCAGCGCGCTGTCCTGCATCTCAGCCTCGATGCCGCGCCGCTCGCGGTTCAGCGCGTCCAGTTTTGCGGCGAGCCGCATCGCGGTCGCATCGTCTTCGTTCAGCAGGCATTCGATGCCGAGGCTCATATCATCCAGCCGCCCTGCCGCATTCAGGCGCGGCCCGACGGTGAAGCCCAAATCTTGGCTGGAGATTTTCTCCGGATTTTTTTTCGCCACCCGCAACAGCGAATTGATGCCCGCGCAGGCGCGCCCGGCGCGGATCCGTTGCAGGCCTTGTTGCACAAGGATGCGGTTGTTCTGATCCAGTTTCACCACATCGGCGACCGTTCCCAGCGCCACCAGATCGAGCAGTTCTGCGAGTTTGGGTTCGGGTCGGTCGGCGAATGCGCCGCGCTCGCGCAGTTCGGCGCGCAACGCCAGCAGCACGTAAAACATCACGCCGACCCCCGCCAGATACTTTCCGGGAAACATGCAGCCGGGCTGGTTGGGATTGACGATACAGGCCGCGTCCGGCAGCGTATCGCCGGGCAGGTGGTGGTCGGTGACGAATACCTGCATGCCGAGGCGGTTGGCTTCGGCGACGCCTTCGACGCTGGCGATGCCGTTGTCCACGGTCAGCAGAATATCCGGGGCTTGTGCTGCGGCGAGCCGCACGATCTCGGGCGTCAGCCCGTAACCGTATTCGAAGCGGTTCGGCACGATGTATTCGACTTGTGCGCCGAAGCCGCGCAACCCGCGCACCGCCACCGCGCAGGCGGTCGCGCCGTCGGCATCGTAGTCGGCGATGACCAGGAATTTCTTCTTTGCGGCGATGGCGTCGGCCAGCAGGCGAGACATTTCACGCGCATTTTTCAGGTTGTCGAGCGGCAGCAACATGGCCAGGGAGGTGTCCAGTTGCTTGCTCTCGGTGATGCCGCGCGCCGCAAAAATTCTTGCCAAAACTGACGCATAGCCGTTGTCGAGCAGGTGCTGCACGGCGGATGCGGAAATGCGGCGCGGGGTGATTTCTGGCATGGGGCGTAGTATAGCTGGTAGCTTGCGGCTTGTAGCCAATGCGGTGTGCGCTAAAGCCGGGCTATGCAGCGCATCGCGATCGATGTGGTTCGTGCCTCACCGCATCCTACGGTGCGCATTTCCGATAGCGTGCCCGTATCGCCTCAAGATAGGCGCGTTGCTCTTGTTTCCCCATGGCAGATTATCCTCGTTGTTTCGGTAACCTTTAACTTGAGGCAACGATCCCTTACTTGCGACTACCCTGGGTAACTTTTATCTTGAGTCAATATCGCGCAAACTCGATTCCTTGACGCGTAAGCGTATTCCGCTATAATGCGCGCCCCTGTGAGGCTGCCTGCAAAATTGATGGCCAGTTTCGCTTACCTTGCTCCACCGCACCGCATGGCGGGGGGCTTTAACCATAAGGAGATAAAATGCGTCATTACGAAATCGTGTTTATCGTGCACCCCGATCAAAGCGAGCAGGTGCCCGCGATGATCGAGCGTTACCGCACGCTGGTCACTTCCAAAGGTGGTCAAATCCACCGCCTGGAAGACTGGGGTCGCCGTCAATTGGCTTACCCGATCCAAAAAATTCACAAGGCGCACTACGTGCTGATGAATATCGAATGTAACCAGGAAACCCTGGGCGAGCTGGAACATGCCTTCCGCTTCAACGATGCCGTATTGCGCCATTTGACCGTCAAGACCAAGGCAGCCATTACCGAGCCGTCCGCGATGATGAAGGAAGAAAAATCCCGCTCCGTGCCGACCGAAGGCGTCGCTGTAGTGGCGCAGGCTGAAGAAGTCGCCGTACCGGCTGTTTAATCATTGGCAATTGGCGCGCAACCTGGTTCACCAGCTGCGGGCCGATTGCGCCGGAAGGTTTGCGGATAGCAACGACACAATTTTGAAATAAGGAAATATCATGGCCCGTCCAGACAAAAAGAAAGATGACAAGAACAAACGTTCTTCACGCAACAACCTGTTCAAACGCCGCAAGTTCTGCCGCTTCACGGTCGAGAAAATCGCCGAAGTGGATTACAAGGACGTGAACATTCTCAAGGAATTCATTTCCGAAAACGGCAAGCTGATCCCGGCGCGCATCACCGGCACCCGGACACGCTATCAGCGCCAATTGAGCACTGCCGTGAAGCGCGCGCGTTTCCTGGCTTTGATGCCTTACACCGATTTGCACTAAGGAGCGCAGTCATGCAAATAATTCTGATGGAAAAAGTGGCCAACGTCGGTCAATTGGGCGATGTGGTCAAGGTCAGGAATGGCTTTGCCCGGAATTTTCTGATCCCGCAAGGCAAGGCCAAGCGCGCGACCGCAGCCAACATGGCCGAGTTCGAAGTGCGCCGTGCCGAGATTGAAGCGGTCGAAAAAGTCAAACTGGCGGAAGCGCAAGCCCATGGCGAAAAACTGGCCGGCTTGACGGTGCAGATCGTGCAAAAGGCCGGTGTCGACGGCAAGCTGTTCGGTTCCGTCACCAATGCCGACATTGTCACGGCGCTGGCCGCGCAAGGCTTCGAGGTGGAAAAGACGCAGGTGCGCATGCCGGTCGGCCATCTCAAGCAAATCGGCGACCATCACGTCAGCATCGCGTTGCATACCGATGTCGCAGTGGATATCACCGTTTCCGTGCTCGGCGAACAGTAATTCTTTACCGCATCAAGGCAATACAGAAAGGACTGGCGACAGTCCTTTTTTGTTTCCATAATTCCCTGCATGGCGAGTAAAATACCCGCCGCACAACGGTAGTCAACCGGTTCAACCAAATGCAGAATTTTTCCAATTCCGACGCGCAGCTCGACCAGATCAAATTGCCCCCCCATTCGGTGGAAGCCGAGCAGTCGGTATTGGGCGGCCTGCTGCTCGAGGCGAGTGCGCTGGACAAGATTGCCGATCTGATCACCGATGACGATTTTTATCGCCACGAACATCGCCTGATCTACCGCCAGATCGTGCGCATGAGCGAACTGGCCAAGCCGGTGGACGTGATTACCGTGGCCGAGGCGCTGGAAATTGCCGGCGAACTGGATAAGATCGGCGGGCTGCCGTATCTGGGTAGCCTGGCGCAAAATGTGCCATCGGCGGCCAATATCCGCCGCTACGGCGAAATCGTGCGCGAGCGTTCCATCATGCGCAAGCTGGCAGAAGTCGGCGCTGAAATTTCCGGCAGCGCCTACAACCCGACCGGGCGCGATGCCGCGCAGCTGCTCGACGAGGCGGAAAGCAAAGTGTTCGAAATCGCCGAGGCGGGCTCGCGCGGCAAGCAGGGGTTCATGTCCATGCCGCCGCTGCTGACCCAGGTGGTGGAGCGCATCGAGACGCTGTATGGCCGGGATAACAATAACGATGTGACCGGCATCGCCACCGGTTTCACCGACCTGGATCGCATGACTTCTGGCTTGCAGCCTGGTGATCTGGTCATCGTGGCGGGACGCCCGAGCATGGGCAAGACCGCTTTTTCCATCAATATTGCCGAGAATGTCGCTTTGGACAGCAAGCTGCCGGTCGCGATTTTCAGTATGGAAATGGGCGCCACGCAACTGGCGATGCGTATGCTCGGTTCGGTGGGCAAGCTCAACCAGCACGACTTGCGCACCGGGCGCTTGCAGGATGACGACTGGGGGCACCTGACCCACGCGCTGGGCAAGCTCAACGATGCGCCGATCTACATCGACGAAAGCGCCGCGCTGACTGCCTTGGAGGTGCGCGCACGGTCGCGCCGCCTGCATCGCCAGAACAGCAGGCTGGGGCTTATCGTGGTGGACTATTTGCAACTGATGAGCTCGAATGTGGGCAAAGCCAGCGAGAATCGCGCCACGGAAATCTCGGAAATTTCCCGCTCCCTGAAGTCGCTGGCAAAAGAGTTGCACGTGCCGGTGGTTGCGCTGTCGCAGTTGAACCGCAGCCTGGAACAGCGTCCCAACAAACGTCCGGTGATGTCGGATTTGCGCGAATCCGGCGCGATCGAACAGGATGCCGACCTGATTTTGTTCATTTATCGCGACGAGGTTTACAACAGCGACTCCCCCGACAAGGGCAAGGCCGAAATTATTATCGGCAAGCAGCGTAACGGCCCGATCGGCAAGGTCGAACTGGCGTTCCGCGGAGAATATACGCGCTTCGATAACCTGGCTTCCAGCGGCTATTGATCTTGCGCGGTATTTGTCGCGATTTTGTTTGAAGCGCATAAAGCTTTCGGATACAATGCGCCCCCATTAGGCGCGTAGCTCAGCTGGTTAGAGCACTACCTTGACATGGTAGGGGTCGTTGGTTCGAGTCCAATCGTGCCTACCAACATTTCGAGTGCGGCAATGCCGCACTTTGTATTTTTGGAAAAGCAATATGCCAGTCATTACTTTGCCGGACGGTTCGCAGCGCAGTTTCGCGCAAGCTGTCACCGTCGCCGACGTTGCGCTCAGCATCGGCGCGGGTTTGGCGCGCGCCGCACTGGCGGGCAAGGTGGACGGCAAGGTGGTGGATACCTCGCATTTGATCGAGCAGGATGCTTCCCTGGCGATCGTCACCGATAAGGATGCGGGCGGTGTGGAGATCATCCGTCATTCGACCGCGCACTTGCTGGCCCACGCGGTGAAGGAGCTGTTTCCCGACGCGCAGGTGACCATCGGGCCGGTTATCGAAAACGGTTTTTTTTACGATTTCTCCTACAAGCGCCCGTTCACGCCGGAAGACCTGGCGGCAATCGAGAAACGCATGGGCGAGATCGCTAAGCTGGATTTGCCGGTGGCGCGCCGCGTGCTGCCGCGCGATGAGGCAGTGGCGTATTTCAAGCATATCGGCGAGCAGTACAAGGCCGAGATCATCGAGTCGATTCCGGCGGATCAGGACGTTTCGCTATACAGTGAAGGCGAATTCACCGACCTGTGCCGCGGCCCGCACGTGCCGTCCACCGGCAAACTGAAAGCCTTCAAGCTGATGAAGCTGGCCGGAGCCTACTGGCGCGGCGATTCGAAGAATGAAATGTTGCAGCGCATCTACGGCACAGCCTGGGCGAAGAAGGAAGAACTGGATGCCTACCTGCATCAGATCGAGGAAGCCGAGAAGCGCGATCACCGCAAGCTGGGCAAGCAACTGGAATTGTTCCACATGCAGGACTCGTCGCCCGGCATGGTATTTTGGCATCCCAAGGGCTGGACGCTGTGGCAGGAAGTCGAGCAATACATGCGCCGCAAGTTCCGCGAGCACGATTACAAAGAGGTGCGCACCCCGACCATCATGGATCGCGCGCTGTGGGAGAAATCCGGGCACTGGGAGAACTACCACGACAACATGTTCACCACCTGTTCGGAGAACCGCGATTACGCGGTGAAGCCGATGAATTGTCCGGGGCATGTGCAGATTTTCAATCACGGCCTGCACAGCTATCGCGACCTGCCGCTGCGCCTCGCGGAATTCGGCTCCTGTCACCGCAACGAGACCTCCGGTTCGCTGCACGGCCTGATGCGGGTGCGCGGTTTCACCCAGGATGATGCGCATATTTTCTGCACCGAAGACCAGGTGCAGCCCGAGGTGTCGCGCTTCATCGTGATGCTGAACGAGGTGTATCGCGATTTTGGTTTTAACGAGGTGCTGGTCAAGCTGTCCACGCGCCCGGA
>MGXA01000021.1 GCA_001801215.1 Gallionellales bacterium RIFCSPLOWO2_02_FULL_59_110
AAGGGATCTGGAATCAAGCTCGCAATTGCTTGATGCGGGGGCGACCTATGCGTATCCGGAAGCCATCGAAGCGAGCCTGCGTCTCGGCGTGACAGCGATGCAGATCCTGCGCATTCCTTACGATGATATCAACCTGCTGGTTCAGGGCGTGCGGGATTGGGATTACAAACCCGTGCTCGAAAAGGAAACTGATACCCATTCATGAACGCCGCAGATTCAGCAGCGCTCGAGCTGGCTGCGCAGATCGCCCCCGATGGGCTGCAAGGTACGAAACACGCGTAAAATGCGCGAAATCAAGGACAAGGCATTATGAATATCCCCGACATAAGTTATTTCCGCGAGTGGCTGCCCGCCGCCAGTACGCTGCTGCGCGTCGCCATCATCCTGCTGCTGGCCTGGGTGGTGCTGCGCCTCAGCCGCAAGCTGATACGCACCTTCAGCGCCTACATGAACGCGCGCGCCGCCACGCCTGAGGAAACGCGGCGCATCGACACGCTGGCTCGGGTGTTCCGCTACGTGGCGACGGTGGCGATCAGCCTGGTGGCGGGGATGCTGGCGCTGAGCGAACTGGGGATTTCCATCGCACCTATCCTCGGCGCCGCCGGCGTGGTCGGCATCGCCGTCGGCTTCGGCGCGCAAAGCCTGATCAAGGATTTTTTCAACGGCCTGTTCATTCTGGTCGAAAACCAGATTCGCCAGGGGGACGTGGTCGAAATATGCGGCAAGACCGGCGTGGTGGAAGAAGTCACGCTGCGCTATATCCAGTTGCGCGATTTCGAGGGTAGCGTGCATTTCGTGCCGAACAGCCTGATCACCACGGTCACCAACAAGTCGCGCGGCTTTGCCTATGCGGTGATCGACGTGAGCATCGCCTACCGCGAAAGCGTCGATGAGGCCTTCGCCATCATGCGTGAAGTGGGCGCGCTGATGCGCGCCAGCGAGGCGTTCGCCGCCAGGATACTCGAAGACATCGATATCGCCGGTGTGGACAACTGGGCGGATTCCGCCGTGATACTGCGCTGCCGCTTCAAGGTTATCCCGCTGGAGCAATGGAGCGTGCGCCGCGAATTTCTGCGCCGCCTGAAAGAGGCGTTCGACGCGCGCGGCATCGAGATCCCCTATCCGCACCTGACCATTTATGCCGGGCAGGACAAGCAAGGCAACGCGCCGCCGCTGCGCGTGTTCCATACCGGTGAAACCCCATAGCACGCCGGAAACAGTTGTGCGCGGCGCTTTTCCCGCATAATCTGCCACCATTCCGCATTGCAATGGAGCAATCAATCTGGCCAGCCCAAACGAACTGTCGCGGTTTTTAGGCAGCGTAGAACGCCGCGCATATAAACAAGCGCTGTATGCCGTGCAAAACCAGCATAGCGCGCTGGACATCGTGCAGGACGCGATGATGAGGCTCGCCGAAAAATATGGCGACAAACCGGCCGCCGAGCTGCCGCCGCTATTCCAGCGCATTCTGCAAAACACCATACGCGATTACTATCGCAGGGAGAAGGCCAGAAACGCATGGCTAACCCTGTTTTCCTCCTTCACCCCGAAAAACGAAGACGAGGATTACGACCCTCTGGATAACCTGGAAAACAGCGAAAATCAGGCTGTTCCCGCAATGCCTGACGAATCCTTGCAGCAAAGACAGATCATGGCGCTCATCGAACGGGCGCTTGTCAAACTTCCGGCGCGTCAACGGGAAGCCTTCCTGTTGCGTTATTGGGAAAATCTGGATACAACCGAAACAGCGGCAGCGATGGGGTGCAGCGAAGGCAGTGTGAAGACTCACTGTTCGCGCGCGGTTCATGCGCTTGCCGCATCCCTTAAAGCAGAAGGAGTGGAGCTGCCATGAACCCAAACCCTAAACCGCAACCCATCGACCCGGAGCGCGTCGCCGCGCTGCTCACGCAAGCCAGCGAGGAATTGGATGGCGCTACCGTGGCCGCGTTGAAGCGCGCGCGCGAAGCCGCGCTGGAGAGGCAGCTTTTGCGCAAACCTGTTTTCGCGTTAAGCATGGGGCATCACACGCATTGGCTGGCATCGCACTCTGTCCCACAATGGGCGGCGGCATCCATCCTGTGCATGGCGGTGCTTGCCGGTCTTGCGGGTTACTGGCATTATGAAGCAGAGCATGACATCAGCCAGACGGATGTCGCCCTTCTGACCGATGACTTGCCTTTGGAAATTTTTGTAGATCACTGATTTGACCGCATGAAACGAGCCGTCTCAGTTTTTGCTATATTTTGCGCGCTGAACATGACAGCAGCAGCAGCCGCTCAGTTGCCCTGGAGCGCCCTGACGCCGTCCCAACGCGAAGCGCTTGCGCCGATGTCCCAGCAATGGGACGGCTTGCCTGAAATGCAACAAAAGCGCCTGCTGAATGCCGCCAGGCATTTTCCGGCGTTGAGCGCGGAAAAAAAGCAGCGTTTCCTGAGCCGTTTGACCACATGGAGCAAGCTTACTCCGGAGCAACGCCAGGCGGCGCGCGAAAAATATCGCGCTTTTAGCCAGGTTCCCGAAGAACAGCGCAAGCAGGTGAGGAAAATGGTCAAGGAAGATCAGACCAAAAAAGCGCAATAGCCCCGAATCTGCCCCATGGGGCATCCCGCAAAATTCAAGCTATATCCCGAAATGTTGCAGGAGCGCAATTTATTGCGCGTTAGCGGGCTAGCGCCGCTCGGTCCACCACGCTAAAGCAAGCCGCAAGTAGCGACATTGCTAGATTGCAGCTTTTGCACTTTTCTGCATACCAACATAAATACCAACAATTGTTTGCGGCTGGGTTGCTTTTTAAGTGTCATCCGGCCTGATTGCACCATCACAACCAGCAGCTTGAGATAATATGCCTTTAAGACCATAATCCGCCAATACCTTGGAACGTACTCTTTCACGATGACTTTCACGCCGAGTTTCAGGCGATGGGTGGCGCGCTCCAGGATGAGTTGCTCGCCCACGCCCGACTACTTCAGGAATTCGGCCCGCACTTGGGCAGGCCAACGGTGGATACGCTCAAAGGCTCGAAGCACGCAAACATGAAAGAGTTGCGTTTCGATTGTGAAGGCGGGGTATGGCGGGTGGCTTTTGCATTTGATACAGAACGCGCAGCAATCCTGCTGGTGGGCGGCGACAAGGGCGGCGCAGATCAACGGCGTTTCTATAAAAAGCTGATCGCCAGCGCAGATACAAGGTTTGATGGGCATCTGGCCACGCTCAAAGCTGCCGCCATTTCAACGCAAGTAAAGGAGAAAAATCATGGCAAAAAATCTAAATGATGTGTTGGTTGCGCTGCCGCCCAAGCGTCGTGCGAAAGTGGAACAGCGCGCGGGCGAACTGGCAACGCTCAAGGACTTGCGCTTGGCCGTTGAACACACCCAGCAAGACCTCGCCGCGAGCCTTGGGGTGGGACAGGACACGATCTCGCGCATTGAACGCCGCAGCGACCTGCTGCTCTCCACGCTACGCCGCTATGTCCAGGCAATGGGAGGTGAACTTGATCTGGTCGCGCGCTTCCCCAACCGCCCGCCCGTCTTGCTCGATCACATCGCCCAACAACCAGCAGCAAAGGGGCGTTCAGCTTCTACCAAGCTAATCGGCACACGAGGCAAGGCGATGGTATAACAGCAATCAGTTACAGCCTTAATCGCGCCGTGTAAGAAAAACCCGCTAGAGCTATATGCAATGCGGGTTATCTGGAATATCCAGGAATGCTTAAAATACCGTTATCGCCTTTCGGTCCACCACAGCATTCCGCCGCCCAGTAGCAGGAACAGGAACGTCATTGACGTGGCGCTGACAAATGGCTGCCAGTCATTGAGCGCGCCCAAGCTGGCGAACAATCTCCCGACAAAATGAAAAACCAGCCCCATCACAATGCCCAGGAACACCATGGCGCCGACTCCCCCGCTGCGCCGGTGGTACGACGCGAACGGCAATGCCAGCAGCATCATGACCATCAGCGCAAACGGGTACGCCAGCTTGTTCCACATGGCGATCTCGTAGCGCGCACTTTTTTGGCGGTTGTCCTTCAAGTGGCTGGTGTATTGATACAGATTGGATGCCGACATCTGTTCCGGCTTTACCAGCAACACGCTCAATATGGATGGGTTCAGCGCCGAGCGCCACTCCTGGCTTGATGTGGCGTTGATGCTGGTTCCTTGTTTGCTGAAAATTGTCTCCACAACATCATCGAGCTGCCAGCGTCCGTGCTCGATAAAACTTGCCTGCCTGGCATGGGTGATCGCCTGCAAATGGTACGTTTCGTCAAACCGGTAGATATCGATATTCGACAAGCTGATGTCTGGCATCACATTTTTCACGTTTACAAAGCTGTTGCCATCCTTGACCCACACGCCCGAGCGGAACTCCTTGACCGAAACCTGCGCGTTCTGGGCTTTCAGGCGCAATTCCTGCGCCAGCTGCTCGCTGGGCGGGGCGATAAATTCGCTGACGATAAAACTTAGCATGACCAGCGGCAGTGCGATCTTGAACAGAGCGCCTATCATTTGCCACAACGATGCGCCGGAAGTTCGGTAGATGGTCAGTTCGGAGCTGGCCGCCATCTGCACCATGGCGAGAATAGCGCCCACCAGCGCTACCACCGGGAATAACTCGTGGATACGTCCGGGAATGGTCAATGTCACAAACAGCAACACGTAGCCCAGATGATATTGCCCGCTATCCATCACATTCAGCTCGTGGATCAAATCCATGAAGGCAAACAGCGCGAGGAACGCGACGAACACCAGCGCGATGCTGAGATAGATTTCCTTGCCGAGATAGCGCGTCAGCAGGTTCATTCCCCGTGCTCCGGTTTTTCCCTGGAAGCGTCACGGCGGCGCCCCGGTCTTGCCAGCCACCCGGATATCGAAAACAGCGTGGTGCGGCGGTAAAACATCAAAGCCGCAATCGACAACATGACCGCATGGATGCCCCACAGGCCGATTCCGGGCGACAGCTTGCCCTGCCCGACCCAGGTGTTCATCACGCCCATCATGTTGCTGTAGAGCATATACAGCACGATGGCCATGACCAGATTGAGCGAACGCCCGGCGCGCGGGTTGACATAGCTCAAGGGGATCGCCAGCAGCGCGAGGATGACTGCGCTGACAGGCAATCCCACCCGCCATTCCAGTTCGGCGATATTCTTCGGCGTGCGGTTTTGCCATAATTCGAGCGTCGACATGGTGCGCGCCCTGGGTAGCGCCTGTTTGGCCGGCGCAGTGTCGATGCGCATCGCGTAACGCTCGAAATCCACGACGTTGTAATCGCGTTGTCCGGGCACCCCTTCATAACGTGTCCCGTTGAGCAGCACCAGAAAGCGGTCCCCGTTCGGCAACGTTTCCTGCAAGCCCTGCCGCGCCACCATCGTACCCAGTTTGCCGTTCTGTTCCGACTGGACAAAAATGTTGCCGACGCGATTTGAACCCGCATCGACGTTTTCGATGAAGTACACCCGGTTCGACTGCCTGGATTCGCGGAAGGTGCCGGGGGTGGCGGCAGCCACATCGTCGCGGCTTTCCAGTTTGCTCCTGTACTCGTCGGCTTTCTGCAATGCCCACGGCGACAACACCATGCTGAGCAGCGCGATCAGCAGCAGCACCGGCAACGAATACCATACCACCGGGCGTATCCAGCTGGTCAGCCCGATCCCGGAACAGAACCACACCACCATTTCGCTGTCGCGGTAACAACGCGAAATGGTGAGCAATACCGAGATGAGCAGGCTGATGGAAAGCAGGATAGGCAGATAATTGAGGGCGCTGAAACCCAGCAGCACCAGCACACCATCCACCGAAATCACGCCGCTGACCGCTTCGCGCAACTGGCGGATCAACTGGGTGACTACCACAATGCCGAGCAGCACCGAGAACACCAGCAGGCCATTGCTGCTAAACTCGCCGATCAATGCGCGGTGAAAGACGCCAAGGCGCGGCACCTTTGACTTTATACGGCGAGTTTGCGGATAATCCGGCATGAGACACAGGTTTTCTATTTTAAGGAGTAACGCGTGGAATTTAGCATAAAACAAGGCAGTCCGGAGAAGCTGAAAAGCGGTTGTGCGGTGGTCGGCGTGTTCGAAGACGGCAAATTATCGAAAGCCGCGCAAGCGCTGGACAAGGCCGCGAAGCACGCCCTGAGCGACCTCATCGCGCGCGGCGACATGAGCGGAAAAGCATCTTCCACATTGCTGCTGCACGGCATTCCCGGCATCGTCGCCGAGCGCGTGCTGCTGGTCGGCCTGGGCAAGGCGAGCGAACTGGACAGCAAGACCAGCGTCGAAATCCTGCGCGCCACCTTCAAGGCGCTGCAAGACACTCCGGCCAAAGAGGCGGCGCTATTCTTCACCGGCGATTTCGCCGGCAGGGAACATGCGTGGGTCGTCAGGCAGGCGGTATTCGCCGCCGCCGAAAGCGCCTACCGCGCCGACAGCATGAAGAGCAAGCCGGCCAAACCACCGGCGCTGAAGCACATCGCCTTCATCACACCTGAGCCACCCTCTGCCGGGTCGAAGACCGCGCTCGGCCAGGCCGCCGCCGCCGCACACGGCATGAAACTGACCAAAGACCTCGGCAATTTGCCGGGCAATATCTGCACGCCGACCTACCTCGCCAAGCAGGCGCTGGCCCTGGCAAAGGCGCACAAGAGCATCAAGGCCACGGTGCTGGAAGAAAAAGACATGCACAAGCTCGGCATGGGCTCACTTCTCTCGGTTACGCGCGGCAGCGCACAGCCCGCCAAACTCATCACACTGGAATACAGGGGCGGCGACAAAAAACAGCAACCTGTCGTGCTGGTCGGCAAGGGCATCACTTTCGACAGCGGCGGCATCTCGCTCAAACCGGGCGCCGAAATGGATGAAATGAAATACGACATGTGCGGCGCGGCCAGTGTGCTGGGCACCATGCAGGCCATCGCCGAAATGGGGCTGAAGCTCAACGTGGTCGGCGTTATCCCTTCCTGCGAAAACCTGCCCAGCGGCACCGCCACCAAACCCGGCGACATCGTGACCAGCATGTCCGGGCAGACTATCGAGATATTGAACACCGATGCGGAAGGCCGCCTCATCCTGTGCGATGCGCTGACCTACGCCGCCAGATTCAAACCGGATACCGTGATCGACATCGCCACGCTGACCGGCGCCTGCGTCATCGCGCTGGGCCATGTCGCCAGCGGCCTGTTCAGCAACGAGGACAAGCTCGCCCAGGAATTGCTGGCGGCGGGCGAACAGGCGCATGACCGCGCCTGGCAACTGCCGCTGTGGGACGACTACCAGCCGCTGCTGGACAGCAACTTCGCCGACATGCAAAACATCGGCGGGCGCGCGGGCGGCACCATCACCGCCGCGTGTTTTCTGTCGCGTTTCGCCAAGGACTACCGCTGGGCGCACCTCGACATCGCCGGAACCGCATGGAAATCCGGCAAGGAAAAGGGCGCGACCGGGCGACCGGTGCCGCTGCTCACGCAGTATTTAATTAACCGGGCAAACGGCAAATGATTTTTGCCACGGGGTACACAGAGATCACAGAGAAAGAAGCGGTTGTTTTTCTCTGTGTACTCTGTGGTCTCTGTGGCTTAAATGGTTTTAATCATGACTAAAATCGACTTCTACACCGGCTCGCAAGACAAGCTGCGCACCGCCTGCCAGTTGAGCCACAAGGCCATGCAAAACGGCGTGCGGGTAACTCTCAGCGCGCTGGATGCAACGACCGCAGACGCGCTGGACAAACTGCTCTGGCACTATCCTTCCACGGCATTCATCCCGCATTGCCGCAGCGATGCCGAAGAAGCGGCGCAATGGCCTGTGGTGCTGAACAGCGGCAACGACAGGTTTCCCCATTACGACCTGCTGATCAGCCTGCATGACGAATGTGCCCCGTTCTTCAGCCGCTTCGAGCGCGTCATCGAGATTATCGGCCAAGATGCCGAAGACAGCCGCCGGGGGCGCGAGCGCTACAAGTTTTACAAGGATCGCGGCTACGAGCTGCGCCATATCGATCTGTCCGGGCCGAAAACCTCATGAATACGGGATCGGCCGGCGATGGTCTGCCGGGCAACCTGCCGATACTGACCGAGGTGGCCGTGCCGCCTCCGCCGGATGATCTGCCGACGCTCACCGAAATTGTCACGCCGGCGGCTCCATCTCCCCCTCTGCCTGCGCTCAGCGAAGATGAGATACAACAGCTGCTGCAACAACTCGAGTCGCGCCTCGAAGCCGTGTTCACTCAGAAACTCGGCCTCCACCTGGAAAAATTGCAGCACTTGGCGGTCAAGCAGGCCGTCAGCGAATTCCGCGCCGCACTGCCGAAGTTGCTGCGCGACATGCTGAAGAAGCCGCCCGGCTCAGGCTCGTAGCAGCATTTTATTGCCACGCGCCGCAACATAATGGCGGATTCCGTCACCGCCACTTTGCTATAATCGCACACTCTGCAAATTAGCTGGCGGAATGCCCGATACGGCACCGCCGGCGCCGCAATGGAAACCCAGAATGGAACTCGCAAAAAGTTTTGAGCCTAAGGAAATAGAAGCGCGCTGGTATCCTTGGTGGGAGCAATCCGGCTACTTCAGCGCCGGGCTCGACCCGGACAAACAGGAGAATTTCTGCATCCTGCTACCGCCGCCCAACGTCACCGGCACGCTGCACATGGGGCACGGCTTCAACCAGACCCTGATGGACGCGCTGACGCGCTACCACCGCATGAGGGGCGACAACACGCTGTGGCAGCCCGGCACCGACCATGCGGGCATCGCCACGCAGATCGTCGTCGAGCGCCAGCTCGACGGACAAGGCATCTCGCGCCACGACCTCGGCCGCGAAAAATTCATCGAGAAGGTGTGGGAGTGGAAGGAATACTCCGGCAACACCATCACCCAACAGATGCGCCGCCTCGGCACCTCGCCGGACTGGTCGCGCGAACGCTTCACGATGGATCCAGGCTTGAACAAAATCGTCACCGAGACCTTTGTGCGCCTGTACAACGAAGGTTTGATCTATCGCGGCAAGCGCCTGGTGAACTGGGATCCGAAGCTGCACACCGCCGTGTCCGATCTGGAAGTGGTGCAGGAAGAGGAAGACGGCTTCATGTGGCATATCCGCTATCCGCTCGCCGAACCGGACAGCGTAAAAGGATTAACACATTTGACGGTCGCGACCACCCGCCCCGAGACCATGCTCGGAGACGTCGCGGTGATGGTGCATCCCGAAGACGAACGCTACAAACATCTGATCGGCAAGCAAGTGCAACTGCCGCTGTGCGAGCGCACCATCCCCGTGATCGCCGACGATTATGTGGACAAGGAGTTCGGCACCGGCTGCGTGAAAGTCACGCCCGCGCATGACTTTAACGACTATGCGGTAGGGCAGCGCCATGCGCTTCCGATGATCTCCATTTTGACCTTGGACGCGAAGATCAACGACCACGCGCCGGTAAAATATCGCGGCATCGATCGTTTCGATGCGCGCAAGGCTATCGTCGCAGACCTCGAAGCTGACGGACTGCTGGAAAAAATCGACAAGCACAAACTCAAGGTGCCCAGAGGCGACCGCACCGGCGTGGTGATCGAGCCGATGCTCACCGACCAGTGGTTCGTCGCGATGAGCCAGCCCGGCCCGGATAAAGATGGCAAGCAAGGTAAATCCATCACCGCACAGGCGCTGGAATGCGTCGCCAGCGGCGAAATCAAATTCCACCCGGAGAACTGGGTGAACACCTACAACCAGTGGCTGAACAATATCCAGGACTGGTGCATTTCGCGGCAACTGTGGTGGGGGCACCGGATTCCCGCGTGGTACGGCGTGAACGGCGAAGTGTTCGTCGCGCGCGACGAGGCCGAGGCGCGCCGCCTCGCGGACAACGCGGGCTATGCCGGCATGCTCATGCGTGATCCGGACGTGCTCGACACCTGGTTCTCCTCCGCACTGTGGCCGTTCTCCACGCTGGACTGGGAAGAAGGCAAGCCGTTCGACGCACAGAACGAATTCGTCAAACAATACCTGCCCTCCTCGGTGCTGGTGACCGGTTTCGACATCATCTTCTTCTGGGTGGCGCGCATGGTGATGATGACCAGGCACATTACCGGCAAGATTCCGTTCAAAGACGTGTACGTGCACGGCCTGATCCGCGACGCGGAAGGGCAGAAGATGTCCAAGTCCAAGGGCAACGTGCTCGACCCGATCGATCTCATCGACGGCATCGCCCTCGACGCGCTGGTGAAGAAGCGCACCAGCGGCCTGATGAACCCGAAGCAGGCGGAGCAGATCGAGAAACGCACGCGCAAGGAATATCCGAACGGCATCCCGGCGTTCGGCACCGATGCTTTGAGGTTCACTTTCGCCAGCCTCGCCTCGCCGGGGCGCGATATCAAGTTCGACATGCAGCGCTGCGAGGGCTATCGCAACTTCTGCAACAAACTGTGGAACGCGACGCGCTTCGTGCTGATGAACTGCGAGGGCAAAGACTGCGGGCTGGCGGAACACGGCAAAGGCAACTGCCACAGCGGCTACCTCGATTTCTCGCCTGCCGACCGCTGGATTACCAGCCAATTGCAGCGCGTCGGGGACGAGGTGGCAAAGCATTACGCCGACTACCGCTTCGACCTGCTGTCCAAGGCGATCTACGAATTCGTCTGGGACGAATACTGCGACTGGTACGTGGAGCTTGCCAAGGTGCAGATGCAGCACGGCAGCGATGCGCAGCAACGCGCCACGCGCCGCACGCTGGTACGCGCGCTGGAAACCGTGCTGCGCCTCGCGCATCCGCTGATCCCCTTCATCACCGAAGAGCTCTGGCAGAAGGTCGCGCCGGTCGCCGGTCGCGCCAAGGGAGACGGCTCCGAATCGCTGATGCTGCAAGCCTACCCGCGCGCCGATCTGGCGCGCTGCGACGAGAAATCCGAGGCATGGGTGGCGACGCTAAAGGCCATGGTCAATGCATGCCGCAGCCTGCGCGGCGAGATGAATCTCTCCCCGGCGCTGAAAGTGCCGCTGGCCGCCGCAGGCGACAAGGCTGCAATTGAAATCTACGCGCCCTATCTCGCCGCTTTGGCAAGGCTTTCCGAAGTGTCCGCGACGGAAGGCGCGTTGCCCGATTCCGATGCTCCGGTGCAAATCGTCGGCGATTTCCGCCTCATGCTCAAGATCGAGATCGACGTTGCCGCAGAACGCGAACGGTTGGACAAAGAAATTGCGCGCCTGCAAGGCGAAGTAGCAAAAGCAAAAGCAAAACTGTCCAACAGCAGCTTCGTGGACCGCGCCCCCGCCGCCGTAGTAGAGCAGGAACGCAAGCGCATGGAAGGCTTCGGTGCGACGCTGGAACAGTTGCAGGCGCAGCGCGGCAAACTGGGTTAATTAAACAGGGCTTTGCCTTATATCGTTTCCGCATTAACATGCACCATGGCCAAGACATTCAAAATCATCCCGATCGCATCCTCCGCCGCGCAGGCACCCGTTTTTGCGCAGGCGCCCGATACCTCATGGCATAAGGCCGGGCGCGGTAGCCTGCCATACCTCGCCGACATCATGCAGCGACCGCTGCGCGACTTGCGCATTTCGGTCACCGACCGCTGCAACCTGCGCTGCACCTACTGCATGCCGCGCGAAATATTCGACAAGGATCATCCCTTCCTGCCGCGCGCCGAGCTGCTCAACTTCGAGGAGATCGAGCGGCTGGCCAGATCGTTTATCCAGTTGGGCGTGCAGAAAATCCGCCTGACCGGCGGCGAGCCGCTGTTGCGCCGCGGCATCGAGCGGCTGATCGAAGAACTTGCCGCGCTGAACACCTTGGAAGGCAAGCCGGTCGAAGTCGCCCTGACCACCAATGCGGTGCTGCTGGCACAGAAAGCGCAGTCGCTGAAGGACGCGGGGCTGGCGCGCGTCACCGTCAGCCTGGACGGGCTGACCGACGAGACCTTTCGGCGCATGAGCGACTCGGACGTGCCGGTCAAGACCGTGCTGGACGGCATCGCCGCCGCACAACGCGTCGGCCTCGCGCCGGTCAAGGTCAACATGGTGGTCAAGCGCGGCGTGAACGACCACGAGATCATTCCGATGGCGGGGCATTTCCGCAACAGCGGCACCGTGCTGCGCTTCATCGAGTTCATGGATGTCGGCTGCACCAACGGCTGGCGCATGGACGACGTGGTGCCATCGCGCGAAATTCTGGAGCAGATCGACAGCCGTTACCCGATCCGCCAGGTCGATCCCAACTACACCGGCGAAGTCGCGGAGCGCTGGCACTATGCGGACGGCAGCGGCGAAGTCGGGGTGATCGCCTCGGTCACGCAGGCGTTCTGCCACGAATGCACCCGCGCCAGGCTGTCCACCGACGGCAAGCTCTATACCTGTTTGTTCGCCAACAGCGGCGCGGACTTGCGCGGTCCGCTGCGCGCGGGCGCGACCGACGAGGCACTGAGCAACCTGATCACGGGCGCGTGGAGGCTGCGTTTCGACCGCTACTCGCAGTTGCGCCATGCCGCGACCGGGCTGCCCAGACAAAAGATCGAAATGTCCTATATCGGCGGCTGAGCATTTCTTTCGCCTATCGATCCATCCAACTTAACGATTGCCCGCATGGACGACCAACAACTGCTGCGCTACGGCCGGCATATCCTGCTAAACGAGATCGGCATCGAGGGCCAGCAACGCCTGCTCGATGCGAAGGCGCTGATCATCGGCCTCGGCGGGCTCGGTTCGCCCACGGCCATGTATCTCGCCGCCAGCGGCGTCGGACAACTGGTTCTGTGCGACCACGACACGGTGGATTTCAGCAACCTGCAACGCCAGATCATCCACCGCACCGCCTCGGTCGGCCAGCCCAAGGTCGCCTCGGCGCAGGCCGCATTGCGCGACATCAACCCCGAAGTCGAATGCGTTGCGCTGCAACTGCGCGCCGATGCCGCGCAACTGCGCGACCTTGCCGCGCGGGTCGATGTGGTGGTGGATTGCAGCGATAATTTCATGACGCGCTATGCCGTCAATCGCGTCTGCCTGGAAATGCGCAAGCCGCTGGTGTCGGGCGCGGCGATCCAGTTCGACGGGCAGGTTGCGGTGTTCGACTATCGCCGCGCCGATGCCCCCTGCTACAACTGCCTGTTCCCCGAGGACAGCCTGGCCGCCGAGTTGCGCTGCGCGACCACCGGCGTATTCGCCCCGCTGGTCGGCATCGTCGGCTCGTTGCAGGCGGCGGAAACGCTCAAGGTGCTGATGGGTATCGAGCGCGGCCTGAGCGGCAAACTGCTGACGATCAACGCGCTGGACATGCAAATCATGCGTAGCGCGTTGAGCAAAGACCCCGCCTGCCGCGCCTGCGGCGAAACGGCAGCCGATAACGCCCATGCCTCCGACCCCCATATGGCGCATTGCACCAGCGGCGACTGCCCCGGTTAGCTATTATTCGGACAGCTATTTGGGCGCACGCCGAATTTTAGCGCCGTCGAGAACATGAGCAATGCCGCGCCATCCACATGAAAACCTGGCGCGAACCGCTGTGTGGGGCTGTAATGTGCGAGGCAAAGGAATCGGCTCAGGCGCTTTCGATTATTTACCCCAAGCCGGAACCAAAAATGCAGGCAGGGCGGGTTGTTTTACTGTCATGAAATATGTAAAACTCGATAAGGCGAAACTATGGCGCCCCTGATTTTCCGGACAGAAGCACCATCACAAATCTTCCCGGCCTGCTTGCCGGCGTCCTGTTGCTGACGCGCCCATTATTCCGCTGACAGCATTCGCGCCGGACAGACCCATGTGCATTGGATTAAACGCTGCATTCCCTACCGCGACAGGCCGCCTCGTTCCGAGGATATTTGATACCCATGTCCCGAACAAGAGCCGGCGCAGCGCGGCCGACTCGCCGGGCTGGCTGCAATCCGGCGGATGAAGCAGATTTTTTTCTCCGAAACCCGCGCGCGGCTGCGCACTTGGCTGGTAACCGGCTATGCGCTGTTCATCGTGTATGCCAGCCTGTCGCCATTTTCCGGCTGGCGCGAGCAGGGGCTGAATTTCCTCGATGTACTCCGCGAGCCTTTGCGGTTTACCTATACCGCATTCGATGCGACCGCCAATCTGTTGTCCTACCTGCCGTTCGGCCTGCTGGCCGGGCTCGCCCTGAGGGCGCGGTTTGGCGCGGCATCCAGCGTATTGCTTAGCCTGTGTCTGGGAGTATCGCTGTCGGCAGGCATGGAATTTTTACAGATGTATTTGCCCGCGCGCATCAGCTCGAACATGGATTTGCTGTCCAACGGCACGGGGGCGCTGCTCGGTGCTCTGCTGGCGGTGAGCGTGGTTTCGAGGATGGGATTGTCTGCCCGCCTGATACGCTGGCGCCGCAGTTTGTTCCACCAGGGCAAGGAAATGGATTTCGGCCTGGCCCTGCTCGCGCTGTGGATGTTCGGCCAGATCAATCCTTCCCTGCCATTGCTGGGCAATGTGTTCATCAGCGAGGTGGCGCGCCAGCCGTTTGCCGCGCTGCCGCCTGCCCCGTTCGACTGGTGGGAGAGCGGCGCCGTTACGCTGAACCTGCTGATGCTTGGCACGCTGCTGTTGACCCTGCTGCGCGCGCCACGCAATACTGCCGCCGCGTTGCCGGTAATATTGAGCGCGGTGGCATTGGTGAAATTCATTATGGCGGCGGCGCTGCTGAAATCCTGGGCATTGCTGCTATGGATCAACAGCGAGGCGGTGCTGGGCATGCTGCTCGGAGTCGTGCTGCTGTTTGCCGCGCAGGGGTTGCCGCGCGGCGCGGCAATCATTTCCGGGGCGGCGGTGGCGCTGGCCTATTTCGCCGTGACGAACTTCGTGTTCGGCGACAATACGCCCGCCGCCGCCATGTCGGTATATCACTGGCATTACGGGCACTTGCTCAATTACAACGGGCTGGCGCAGACCATCTCCCTGGTTTTTCCGCTGCTGCTAATGTTTCACCTGTGGCGCATCAGAAAAGTATAATTCCGTGCGGCAGGATGCTGCTTCGTGCAGCAGATAATTTCAATTCACTCGGAGTACGCAATGAGCTTTTACGATAAACATGTTTTTTTCTGCACCAACCAGCGCGCGGACGGCGGCGACTGCTGCGGCAAACACGGCGCGCAGCAGGCGCGCGATTACATGAAGAACAAGGTTGCCGGAATGGACATTTCCAAGCGCCAGAACAACATCCGCATCAACACCGCCGGCTGCATGAACCGCTGCGACGAGGGGCCGGTCATCGTGGTGTATCCGGAGGGCACCTGGTACACCTACGCGAATGAAAAAGACCTCGACGAGATCGTCGAGCAGCATCTGCGCGATGGGCGCGTGGTCGAGCGCCTGAAGATTTAATTCGAAAAGGCAGTTATCCGCAGATTGCGCAGATTCACACAGATTTTTCGGGCGATAACTGCCGCACCATCCAAATTTATCAGGCTCCCTCGATAGCCTTTTTTGATCTCGTGTAATCTGTGTCATCTGCGGGTTAGGGGTTGTTTTTTACTGGCCCGACAATTCCAACAAGCTTTCCGGGTCGATGGCGCTGCCGCTGACCGCCACCACCTTGTGGCGCGACTGCCCGCCCTGCCGGAGTTCCACCTGGCGCAGCGGCACGCCGAACTGCTCCGCGATGAATTTCAACAAGGCTTCGTTGGCGCGCCCCTCGATGGGCGGCGCGGCGAGGCGCAGCTTGAGCGCTTCGCCGTGCAAGCCGGCAATTCCGCTGCGCTTTGCGCCGGGCTGCACATGCAGTGTCAGGATGATGTCATCCCCGCTGCGGCGATACCAGACGGCCATTTACAGAAATCCGGTTGCGGTGCGTTCCAGCGCGCCGACCGGCACGATCACGATGAGCTGGCAGATAATGAACAGCAGCAAAGGCGATAAGTCCACGCTGCCAAGCAGCGGCACGATGCGGCGCAAAGGCCGGAGGAAGCGGTAGGTGACTGCCGCCAGCAGCGACGCGACAGGCGAGTGCGGGTTTACCCAAGACAGGATCGCTTGCGCGAACACGAATGCCATAAGCAGGTACAAGCCGATCTTGAACAGCTTGACCAGCGCCAGGAGCAGCAGCCCCGGCAACGGGAAGCCGTGGAACGGATAGCCCTGCACCCATAGAAAGCCTGTCAGGTAGATCGCCTCGACCAGCAGCGCGAGCAGCAGCGTCGCGCTGTCCAGCCCGCGTACAGCAGGAATGAAGCGGCGCACCGGCAATACCAGGAAATTGGTCAGCACCATGACGAATTCGCCGATCGGGTTGCGCAGCGGCGCCCGCAGCCACTGCAAATGGAAGCGCAGCAGCAGGATCGCCGCGAAGGGTTGCAGCAGCACGTCGAGCAGGAACAGCAGGGCTTCGTTCATCATACTGAAAACCTCAATTCAAGCCACAGAGAACACAGAGGACACAGAGAATGCAGCGGTTTGCAGCCTTTCCTGGTTACGCCAAAAAGGTTAGTGCCACTTTCTCTGTGGCTGCCTGGTTTTGCTCTGTGTTCTCTGTGGCTAACTGCTTTTTCAAGGATCATGGCTGCGCCCCCATCTCATCGCCCATCTCTCTGGCGCGTTCGGCGGCGGCGTGGGCTGCTTGCGCGATATGTTCGGCTACCCGGTTGGCGGCCATGCTCAACAGGGCGCGCTCGGTGGTGCCGTTCTTCGAGGTGACGCGCACGCGCAGCACACCGGCATCTTCGGCGCTACCGGTGGCCAGCTTGCTGGCGCCGAGGAAGGTCGCCAGGCTCAGGCGGCGCGCTTCCTCGTCATTAAAACCCAGCTCGCGCGCCGCCTGTTGCAGCGCTTCGATGAAATAGAATACATAGGCCGGGCCGCTGCCGGAAATTGCCGTAACCGCATCCAGCATCGCCTCGTCCTGCACCCATAGCGTCTCGCCCACCGCCGCCAGAATGCCTTGTGCCTGTTCGCGTTGCGCGGCGCTGGTTCCGGGTAGCGCGAACAGGCCGGTCATGCCGCTCTGCACCAGCGCCGGGGTGTTGGGCATCGCGCGCACGATGTTTTGGCTGCCAGCCCAGCGCGCCAGGTCACCGGCGCGGATGCCGGCGGCGATGGAGATCAGCAGTTGCCCGCCGAGCAGCGGGGCGAGCTGCTGAGCTACTTCGCGCAGTTGCTGCGGCTTCACCGCCAACACGATGGCATGGCTGCCGGCCAGGCCTTCGGCAAGATTGCCCACCGCGCGCACCGCGAAATCGCGTTGCAGCCGCGCGCGGTTGTTTGCGTCGATTTCCACCACGCCGAGTTGTCCGGCTGCAAACCCCTTGCCAAGCAGGCCGCCGATGAGCGCGGTTGCCATGTTGCCGCCGCCGATGAAGCAGATGTTCATGCTGTTTCCTTTTGATAAATTCGGTCGCCGAAAATCGCCGAGCCGATGCGCACCATGGTCGCGCCTTCCGCGATGGCTGCGGAAAAGTCGTCCGACATGCCCATCGACAAGGTGTCAAGTTGCATTCCTTGCCGGTTCAGTTGTTCAAACAACTCACGCAATCGCGCAAATGCCCCGCGCTGCACCTCGACGTCATCGCTAGGCGCGGGGATGGCCATCAGCCCGCGCAGCCTGAGGTGCGGCAGTTGCGCAACCGCCATGGCCAGATGTGCCGCCTCGCCGGGCGCTACGCCGCTCTTGCTGTCCTCGCCACTGATGTTCACTTGCAGGCAGACCTGCAACGGCGGCAAATGCGCGGGGCGTTGTTCGGCCAGCCGTCCGGCAATTTTCAGCCGGTCCACGCTATGCACCCAGGCGAAGTGCTCCGCGATGGCGCGCGTTTTGTTGCTCTGGAGCGGCCCGATGAAGTGCCACTCGAGCGGCAGGTCGCGCAGCGCGGCGATTTTGTCTAGCGCCTCCTGCACGTAACTTTCGGCGAAGCGAACCTGTCCGGCGCGGTAAGCCTCGCGTATCGCATCGGGCGCAAAGGTTTTGCTGACCGCCAGCAATGCAACTTCGCCTGCGGCGCGGCCTGCTCCGGCAGTTGCAGCCGTCATCGCGTCGCGCACGGCTTGCAAGTTGGAAGCGATTGTTGTCATAATCCCGTGCGCTGCCTATGGCCGTTTTTATCGAGCCGGCTTAAACCGGTCAAACAGGGAAGATTATAATGGATATTACCGAACTGCTTGCCTTCGGCGTCAAGAACAAAGCCTCCGACCTGCATCTCTCCGCCGGTTTGCCGCCGATGATCCGCGTGCACGGCGACATGCGCCGCATCAATCTGCCCGCGATGGAGCACAAGGAAGTGCATGCGCTGGTCTACGACATCATGAACGACCAGCAGCGCAAGTTCTACGAGGAAAACAAGGAAGTCGATTTTTCCTTCGAGGTTCCGGGGCTGGCGCGCTTCCGCGTGAACGCGTTCATCCAAAACCGCGGCGCAGCCGCTGTGATGCGCACCATTCCTTCCAAGATTCTGTCGCTGGAAGACCTTAAGGCGCCGAAGAGCTTCGAAACCATTTCGGATTATCCGCGCGGCATGGTGCTGGTCACCGGGCCGACCGGCTCCGGCAAGTCCACCACGCTGGCGGCGATGGTCAACCACCGCAACGAGAACGAAATGGGCCATATCCTGACTGTGGAAGATCCGATCGAGTTCGTGCACGAGAGTAAGAAATGTCTGATCAACCAGCGCGAGGTCGGGCGCGATACGCTGTCTTTCCAGAACGCCTTGCGCTCGGCGTTGCGCGAAGACCCGGATATCATCCTGGTCGGCGAAATGCGCGACTTGGAGACTATCCGCCTGGCAATGTCCGCTGCGGAAACCGGCCACCTGGTGTTCGGCACACTGCACACCAGTTCGGCTGCCAAGACCATCGACCGTATCATCGACGTGTTCCCCGCCGACGAAAAGGAAATGGTGCGCGCGATGCTGTCGGAATCGCTGCGCGCGGTGATTTCGCAGGCGCTGCTCAAGACCAAGGACGGGACGGGACGGGTGGCCGCGCACGAAATCATGATCTGCACACCGGCCATCCGCAACCTGATCCGCGAAGCCAAGGTGCCGCAAATGTATTCCGCGATTCAGACCGGCCAGAACCTCGGCATGCAAACGCTGGATCAATGCTTGTCCACTTTGGTCAAATCGAACATGATTACCCCTGCCGAAGCGCGCAGCAAGGCGATGAACAAGGATATGTTTCCCGGTTAACAGCTTGTAGCTCGTAGCTTGTAGCTTGTAGCGGGTAGCAAAAACCTGCCGCAAAGCTGATTTTGACTTTGCTACAAGCTACAGGCCACAGGCTACCCGCTATTTCAGGAGTTTTATTATGGAAAGAGACCAGGCCACCGAGTTGGTGCACAATTTATTGCGCGGCATGATCAACAAGAAGGCCTCCGACCTGTTCATCACGGCCGGCTTTCCCCCGGCATTCAAGGTGGACGGCAAAATGACGCCGGTATCCAACCAGGCGCTGAGCCCGGTGCATACCCAGGAACTGGCGCGCGCCATCATGAACGACCGGCAGGCCGCCGAATTCGAAAATACCCATGAATGCAATTTCGCGATCAGCCCGCCCAGCATCGGGCGCTTCCGCGTCAATGTGTTCATGCAGCAGCAGCGCGTCGGCATGGTGCTGCGCACCATCACCACCAAGATCCCCGATCTCGACCAGATGGAGATGCCGCCGATCCTGAAGGATATCGTGATGACCAAGCGCGGCCTGGTGATCCTGGTCGGTGGCACCGGTTCGGGTAAATCCACCACGCTGGCCGCGATGCTTGGCCACCGCAACAAGAACAGCTATGGGCATATCATCACCATCGAAGACCCGGTTGAATACGTACATGAACACATCAACTGCATCATCACCCACCGCGAAGTCGGCGTGGATACCGAAAACTGGCACAACGCGCTGAAGAATACCCTGCGCCAGGCGCCAGACGTGATCCTGATCGGCGAAATCCGCGACCGCGAAACCATGGAGTATGCCGTGGCCTTCGCCGAAACCGGCCATTTGTGCATGGCCACCCTGCACGCCAACAGCGCCAACCAAGCGCTGGATCGCATCATCAACTTCTTCCCGGAAGAGCGCCGCGAGCAATTGCTGATGGATTTGTCGCTGAACATCAAGTCGCTGATTTCGCAGCGCCTGATTCCGAAGAAGAATGGCGTAGGGCGCGCCTGTGCGATGGAAATCCTGCTCAACTCGCCGCTGATTGCCGACCTGATCTTCAAGGGCGAGGTGCACGCCATCAAGGAGGTCATGGCCCATTCGCGAGAATTGGGTATGGAGACTTTCGACGGCGCCTTGTTCAAACTGTATGAAGCCGGCCAGATTTCATACGAGGACACCTTGAAGAACGCCGATTCGGTCAACGATGTGCGCCTGCGCATCAAGCTGGAAAGCAAACTGGGCGGAGACCGGGATGTGATGAGCGGCACGGAGCATATGAAGCTGACCTGATGATGGCGCAATAGTCGGCATTGCCATGGCATCGAATTAAAGCCGCGCAACTGCGCGGCTTTTTGGTTTTTTGTTCGGCGCATATGTGCTGGTCGGCCCGCATTCCGGCTTGTCAGGCTTGGGCCGATTATTTCTTCAAGAGCGCTTTCAGGTCGGCGAAGGGGTTATGCGTCGCCGCAGCCTGGTCGCCGTTCTTCCTGTCGCGCACCGTCTCGTCCAGAACGCGCGAGTGCTCGTTATCGTGGCAGTACAGGCATAGCAACTCCCAATTGCTGCCGTCCGCAGGATTATTGTCGTGATTGTGATCTTTGTGATGCACCGTCAGCTCGCGCAGGCGCACCCCGGAAAATTCACGGCCGCAGCGCCCGCATATCCACGGGAATAATTTGAGCGCGCGTTCGCGATAACCGGCCTCGCGCAATTCGCGCTGCTGGCGCGCCTCGGCGACAACACGGTCGAGGCGCGCGTGATCCGGGGTGGTATGTTTGGGCATGGCTGATGGGCGTTTGCAACGTTGCCGCAACTATATCAGGTACTCCGCTGCCAGGCGAAGCGTGCTATCGCGCGCACAAGCAATCTTCGATACCGCCGCATTTTTCGAGCAGGCTCATGGTGGAGCGGACTGTCCCCTCGGTGCGGTCGAACAGCACATGGAATCGCTCGACTTTGTTCCAGTCATCGCAATAGCGCCATTCCCACACCAGCTCGTCGCGCGCCTTATAGTAGGACGTCCAGCCGGGATAAGACGGCCCCAGAGTGCGCAGCACCTCGGCTTCCGTCATACCTGGCCGGATGAGGGCAAAAGCCTTCGGCTCCATCACATTCTCGATGCGTTGCAGCCTGCCATCCGGGGCAAGGTATGCCATGTAAGTGTGTAACCCGAACGGCCCGTGGGGAAAGGCCAGCTGCATGGAGTTGTCCGGGTTTTGCCAGCGCATGGCGGGCTGCCCCATGACACGCGTCACGTCTTCCAGCCGCGCTACCCCAGGTTCGAGCCCGGAGCCGCTGTAGGTGGCGCAAGAGGCAATCAGCAGAGTCGCCATAATTGCCGGAAGAGATTTCATAGTGGCATAACGCATCGCTTTTCTCCCTGAGAGCCGCAGTTCCTTTTGCCCTGATCGCTTGCCGCAACCGGGTGCCTATCCGAAAATCACTGCATTTTTCGAAATCTATCAATGCCATGCTAGCGAATAATGCCGTGCTTGGCTATTCGTGGCAGCATGTATATGCCGGGTACGTACCTGTAGCGGTTTGTGCGCAGGTGAAAGAAGCTGCCCATTGCTGCCTCAACCACTATTTATTTGCGGTTACTGCCCGACACGATCCTGTATTCCAGCAGGCGGCATTCGATTGCGCCGTTGAACAGCGGCGTGCGCTTCGACGGAGACAGGCGCATCAGTTTCAGGATCGCCTTGTCGGCGGTGAACAGGTAGGCGATCCAGCCGCCGAATTTCTTCTTCAGCGCATCGCCCAGTTTCGGGTACAGCTCCGCCAGTTCGTCCAGTTCGCCCATGCGTTCGCCGTAGGGCAGGTTCGCCACCAATATCCCGTGTTCAGACGGAGCCGATATTTCCAGAACATTGGCCTGCTTGAGCTGCACGCATTCCGCCAGCCCCGCTTCCTGCAGGTTGCGCCATGAAGTTTTCAGCGCATCGCCGTACAGGTCGCTGCCGTAGATTTCCAGCGGTTTGGCCGGCAGCTGCGCGGCGATTGCCTGTTCGCGCATGGCCTGCCACCTCGCCGCGTCGAAGTTTTTCAGCTTCTCGAAGGCGAAGCCGCGCGCGATGCCGGGCTGGATGTTCAGCGACATCTGCGCCGCCTCGAGCAGGAATGTGCCGCTACCGCACATCGGGTCGAGCAGCGGCGTGCCGGGCTGCCACTTGGCTAAACGCAAAATGCCCGCCGCGAGGTTTTCGCGGATCGGCGCGATGTTGGTGTGTGACCGTATGCCGCGCTTGAACAGCGCGTCGCCCGAGGTATCCAGATACAGCATCAGCTTGTTGTCTTCGATGAACACGTGGATGCGCATGTCCGGTTGCAGCGTGTCCACGCTGGGGCGCTCGTTGCAGTGCGCGCGGAAGCGGTCGCATACCGCATCCTTGACCAGCAGCGTGATGTACTCCAGGCTCTTCAGCGGACAGCGGATCGCCGTGGTGTTCACGCGGATCGTACTGGTTACGTCGAACCAGCGCTGCCATTGCAGATCGAACGCCGCCTTGTAAATGTCCTGCTCACTGCGGTATTGCGTGTCCGCGACGCGCCACAGGATGCGGCTGGCGATGCGGCTCTCCAGGTTGGCGCGGTAGCACAGCGCCCAGTCGCCGGAGAAATGCACGCCGCCTTCAGTGGCGCGCACGTTGTTTGCGCCGAGCGCTTCAAGGTCGCCGAGCAGAATGGATTCCAGGCCGCGCGGGCAGGGGGCGAAAAAATCGGGCATCAGAACGGCTTGACGGTGACAAGTATCACGATAGCTGTAAGCAGCAGCACCGGCATTTCGTTGAACCAGCGGTAGAACACATGGCTGCGCGTGTTGCGGTCGGCGGCGAATTGTTTGACCAGATGGCCGCAGTAATAGTGGTAGGCCAGCAGCACCAGCACCAGCAGGAGTTTGGCATGCATCCAGCCGCCGCCGAAACCGTAGCCCAGCCACAGCCACAGGCCGAAACCGATGGCCAGCCAGGCAATCGGCGTGACGAAGCGGTACAGCTTGCGCTCCATCAGCTTCAACCGCGCGATTTCGGCGGGCTCGACCGCCATCGCATGGTTGACGAAAATGCGCGGCAGATAGAACAACCCGGCGAACCAGCTCACCACAAAAATGATGTGAAACGACTTAACCCAAAGCATGTGATCAGCAGCCACTTGAATTTACAATGGCCGAATTATACGGGTAGCGCCATACACGCGCATCAGGGAAGATGGCTGGCTGCGCAAGCCGCCAATAGCAAAGTTGAAATTTAATGGTGATACAGCGGACTAACGATCACTTAGAGATCAAAGCCCAGCGTGTGTTGCCCAGAAGTTGGCGGGAGTCACGATTGGACAACGTTCACCCACTGCCAGCAAATCTTTATCACCAGTGATGAGGTAATCAACCCCTGATGTCTTAAGCGCCGCCAGCAAAGTTCCCAATACAGGCAAGGTCATCAACATCGCGCAATTCAGGCTCAACGCTTGGTAGCGGCTCAATGACTTCAGCTTGCAAAGCAAGAATGTCTACCAAGTCCTCAATTTCGGCCAATGTCAAACCATGCCGGTTAGTCAGTCGAGGCAGGACGCGCCTCAACTCATCCAAGATGTAAGCAGAAAGCAGCACATCAACCGAACCGTGACGCCATGCTGACATTATTCTCCCCGGTATGCTTGCTGGATAAGCAATGCCCGAGAGAAGTACATTTGTATCAAGTACGACACGCAACGTAGCCACGATGGCTTAACGTTTCTTCACCGCTGAGCGTACCAGCGCTCGCTCAGAATTGACGGCGGCATTAATTTCAGCCAGCCCTTCGGTCTCTGGAATATTCGCAAAACCTGACTCAATGCGCTGGCATAGCGCATCAAAGCGAGCTTGCATACGTCGAATGCGCTCGAACAATCTAGCATCAACCAATGCGGCAACAGGTTTGCCATCTTTGTTGATGACAACGCTATCGTGCCTGTACTGCACTTGATTAAGCATTTCGCCCAGGTTTTGTCTGAAGTTAACCGCACTTGTTTCAGTAATCATGTTACCTTATCCAACCATTATGGTCATAATGGTCAGTATGTATCAAAACCAATTGACGGTCAAATACTTACTAGCCTTGCGGCTTATAGACTGAGAACTGTCAGTCGGTAAGCAATTTCACTTTTCGGCTGAACCGCCACCCAATGCCTGTTATAGGCAACTCCAAGAAAAATGAAACTTAATATTTCCACCATCATCCTTTTCAAAAAACAGTTGCCCATTGCCATCGCCAAAGTTGTATGGGGCATATTGCTCTATCCCTTCCACATGGGCAGCAGCTTTCATTCAAAAAACAAAGAGCGCACAGCGCGACTATGTTTCGTGGGAAGACCCCTGCGGTCTTGCGGCCCCAGATTCCCTTGGGTGAATTTCAGGTACCGACACGTTGCGGTCATTGAGAAGCGGTGGCCCCTATTGTTCGTAGGCGAAAAGGTTTTTCATGGCTTTCTGCCCGAGGTAGGTCTGTATGGAATGTGGATTGTCATTAGCGACAGAAATGTTAGCAGCGATCAACTGACCCACCAGAACTTCCCATGGCTTACTACAGCCAAGCTCTGCCACAATTATGTTTCGAATATCTTTGATATTTATGGTCCTACGAATTTCGAAATTTTCAATCAGCGCATGCACCGCAGCGGTGTACTTGTGGGCGGGGAATTTTCCTACCCTAGCTCGCAGGGTGGCTCTGAAGGAGTCAGCAGTGAATTCGTGCTCTTCGAGAGCCTGATTCGACAAGAGTAAGTTCTCGATGGCGTAGCAATTCAAACGGATGCGGCATACATGATTAAGGTCGTTGATTGTGGAATCTTGGACATCATCGAGATCACGGAGCGAAAAAGCTTGCGGAGTGTCGTACAAGACAGGAAGAAACTGATCCAGCCAGTCTTCCCACTCCGAAAGCTCATTTACGCAGCCCACGACACATGGTGCGAACGCAACCCTTCCACCGCCCGAACGAACGACTTGCTCCAAAACTCGTCGGTCGTCGTCTCCTTCCACAAGAACAACTGGGGACTTATTGAAGGCTGTCGAAAGCGGATGAGTGCCGAAAATGGGCAGAATTCCTTCACAGACATCAGATCGCTTGAAAGTAGGAAAGTGGGCTTGGCCGCGCTGTGAGACGGGAACAATCTGAAGATCAGCTGTTTTCGAGAATGCGCCGATGATTGCGGTACTGTGGGTTGCGATGACGACGCGGATATCGTGTTCCACCGCGACTGATTCGACAAAAGCAGTGAATCTCTGCTGCAAGTCGGGATGCAGGTGTACGTCTGGCTCGTCCAATAGAAGAATTTTGTCCTCCATAGACTGTCGCGAGAACACCAAAACCTCGATGGCTAAAGCTATTAACTCTGATTCACCGCTAGACATGTTCGACTCGTCAAGCGGCTCACCCGCTTTCGTTTGAACCGAGAAGCCGCCTTTGTCATTGCGAACCATCCTGATTGCGGGAAGTAACGCATTTATCTGTTCGAGAACCGCGTCAAACGTATATGTCAGATCAGCACGCTTATCGGCATGCTTCTCAATCTCGCGCAGAACAGATGTCTCAAGATTTCTAAATTGAGCTGCACTTTGCTGGCGAAATTGCTCAAATCTATTCGTTTGTCGGCTCTGCTTCAACCAGTTCGCATTGGAAGAAATGTTGTTATCGACATTCGGATCGTATTTTAGCGTTCCACCTCTCTCGGGGGAAACGTACTTAATATTAGGATTATTACCAGCATTCAGTGCGCGCAATAATGTGCTCTTTCCGGCGCCGTTCTTGCCGATCAGCACTGTGAACTTGGATTTTCGTACCGCTTCTTCCATGCTCATAATTTTTATCCTTTGGGTCATTGTTTGCTGTCAATCCTAACGCGAAGCTGCTAGATTGTAATGACAACAGCAAGCGACCGCTATTGGCACTACCCTGTCATTCACAGAGTGCAGCTTTACGGCAGGCGATTGGGAGCCGCGCTTAATTCGTGTCACTTTTGAAATCGCGCTGTGTTATCGCTTCCCGAATGTTCGCCTGGCGCTTCCAGATTCGTTATTGCGATAGCCTTTTCCGGAACAGCACCAGCGACACATAAAACCCCAGCAGCGTGTAAGCCAGCAACACGGCGACATGCCACAAGAATTGCGCCGGGATCACGTTGTTCAGCAGCGGCCGCGCGATGTCGATTGCGTGCGTCAGCGGCAGGATAGCCGAGATATTTTGCAGCAGCGGCGGCAACTGCGCGACCGGAAAAAACACGCCGCATAAGAGCACCATCGGCGTGATTACCAGCGTGAAGTAGTACATGAAGAAATCGTATCCGGGCGCGATGGCGGTCACGATCAGGCCGAGCGAGGCGAAGCACAGGCCGACCAGCAGCGCGAGCGGGATCAGCCACAGCGTCAGCGGCGAATGCGACAGGCCCAGAACCCAGATCACCGCCAGCACCGCCATCCCGGCCAGCAGGCTCTTGCTCGCCGCCCAGACGATTTCCGAGAACACGATATCGTCCAGAGTGATCGGCGTGTTGAGGATCGCCTCCCAGGTGCGCTGCTCGTGCATGCGCGCGAAGCCGGAATACAATGCCTCGAAGCTGGCGCTGTTCATGGCGCTGTAGCACACCGTTCCGGCGGCGAGGAAGGCAATATAGGACATGCCGCCAACTTCGGGCAGCATCCCGCCCAGCCCGTAGCCCAGACCCAGCATGTAGATCACCGGGTCGGCGAGATGGCCGAGGATCGACGAGCCTGCCATCTTCTGCCACACCAGGAAGTTGCGCCGCCAGATCGGGACGAAGCGCAGGCTTGGACGCGGCAGGGCAAAATGATTCTTGCTCATGGGTGCCTTGGAAGGGAAGGGAGAAGGGAGAAGGGATCGCGGCTGCGCCGCTCAAGGGCGAAAGCGGGCATGGCAGTTTCCCTTCTCTCTTCCTCCTTCCCCCTTCTCTCGCATGCAATGCGGCTATTCATTCGCGCATCTCCCGTCCGGTCAATTTGAGGAACACGTCTTCCAGGTTCGCCGGGCGATGCAGGTAGCGCAATTGGGGGTGCTGTTGCAATTCTGCCAACAGCGGTTGCGCATCCAGCACGTAACAGAATACCGACTCGCCGCTGATTTCGAAACGTTGCGCATGCCGCGCCGCATGGTCTTGCGCCCATGCCGCCGCGTGCTCGCCGAACACCTCGACCACCTGCGGCTCGATGTTCTGTTCGATCAGTTCGCGCGGCGAGCCTTCGCTGATGAGGCGCCCGTTGTCCATTACCGCGAGGCGGTGGCAGAGGCGCTCGGCTTCGTCCATGAAGTGCGTGGTGAGCAGCAGCGTTTTGCCGCGCGCGGTGAGTTCGCGCAGGCGCTGCCAGATCAGGTGGCGCGCCTGCGGGTCGAGGCCGGTGGTCGGCTCGTCGAGGAAGATGACCTCCGGGTCGTTCACCAGCGCGCGCGCCAGGGTCAGGCGCCGCTTCATGCCGCCGGACAGGGTGGGCACCCGGGCGTCGCGCTTGCCGGTCAGGCTGGCGAACTCCAGCAGCTCCGGCAGGCGCGCCTCGATGGCCGCATCGCTCATGCCGAAGTAGCGCCCGTACACCAGCAGGTTTTCCGCTACCGTAAAGTCCGGATCGAGGTTGTCCATCTGCGGCACTACGCCGACGCGCAGCCGCGCGGGGCGCGCCTCTTCCGGCACGTGATAGTCCAACAACCGCAGTTCGCCCGCATCCGGTGCGATCAGGCCGAGCAGCAGGCGCAGCGTGGTAGTCTTGCCCGCGCCGTTCGGCCCGAGCAGGCCGAAGCACTCGCCGCGCCGGATGGACAGGTTCAGCCCGTCCACCACCGGCTGCCCGCCGTAGCATTTGCGCAGCTTGCGCGCGCTCAATACCGGGTTCGTTTCATTCATCTTATAGAAAAAACAGTTGTCCGCAGATTACGCAGATTTTCGCCGATTAAACAACGAGTCACTTTAAAGCTGCCGACACACTTATTGGGTGATTTGGCACGCATCCGCAGATGACTGAATATCTGCGTAATCTGCGGATTGCGTTTCAGGGTTGTTTCTTCTGGATCAATTCGATCTTGTACCCGTCCGGGTCTTCGGCGAACGCGATCACCGTACTGCCGTGTTTCATCGGCCCGGCTTCGCGCACCACCCTGCCGCCGCGCTGCCTGATGTTGTCGCAGGCGGCATAGGCGTCGGCTACCTCGATCGCGATGTGGCCGAAGGCGTTGCCGAGTTCGTACTTTTCCACGCCCCAGTTATGGGTGAGCTCGATCGACGTGCTGCCGGCTTCGTCGCCGTAGCCGACGAAGACCAGGGTGAACTTCCCTTCCGGGTAGTCGGCGCGGCGCAGCAATTTCATGCCGAGCACGCCCGTATAGAAAGCGAGCGATTTTTCCAGGTCGGCCACACGCAGCATGGTATGCAGGATACGCATCAGGACTCCATTTTTTCGAAATTGTCTTTGCGGTTATTAGGGTAAAATGCGCGCCCGAAAGCGCATTTTACCATTGCCCACATCATGTCCGAATCTTTCCCGCTCGTAATGAGTTTTGCCGCGACCGACCCCAGCGGCGGCGCCGGCTTGCAGGCCGACCTGCTGACTATTTCCAGCATGGGCTGCCATCCTCTGTCGGTGGTCACCGCCATTACCGTGCAGGATACCAGCGGGGTGGACGACGTGCTGCCGATCGATCCGGAGTGGGTG
This sequence comes from Gallionellales bacterium RIFCSPLOWO2_02_FULL_59_110, assembly GCA_001801215.1. Taxonomy (GTDB): domain Bacteria; phylum Pseudomonadota; class Gammaproteobacteria; order Burkholderiales; family Gallionellaceae; genus Gallionella. The sequence goes on from MGXA01000021.1 coordinate 28,758, forward strand.
GTGGATCAGGCGCGCGCGATGCTGGAGGATGTGCCGGTTGCGGCATTCAAGGTCGGCCTGCTCGGCAGCGTGGAAAATATTGCGGCCATCGCCGAAGTGATGGCGGATTACCCGGATATCCCGCTGGTGCTCGACCCGGTGCTGGCGTCGGGGCGCGGCGACGAACTGGCGAACGAAGACATGCTGGATGCGATGCGCGAACTGCTGATTCCGCAGGCCACCATTATCACGCCGAACAGCATGGAGGCGCGCCGCCTCGCGCAGGACGAGGACAACGACGAGGACGATCCGACCCTGGAAGAGTGCGCCAAACGTATTCTGCGCATGGGTTGCGAGTACGTGCTGATTACCGGCACCCACGAGCAAACGCCCAAGGTCATCAACACCCTTTACGGCGACGACGGCGTGATCGGCAGCGATAGCTGGGCGCGCCTGCCGGGAATTTATCACGGTTCCGGCTGCACATTGTCCGCCGCGATTGCGGCGCTGCTGGCGCAGGGCGTGGACGTGCCGGAAGCGGTCAAGGAGGCGCAGGAATACACCTGGCAAACCTTGAACGCGGGCTTCCGCCCCGGCATGGGCCAGCATATCCCGGACCGGTTGTTCTGGGCGCGCGGGGAAGAGGATGAAGAGCAACCCGTACGCCCGAATTAACGAATGCAGGAATGTGCAGCAGGATTTAACCCCTCCCCCTTCAAGGGGGAGGTAATACCCTCTCTCCAACTCTCTCCCAGAGGGAGAGAGAGCGGTCGTCCCCTCCCCTTCAGGGGGAGGGTTAGGATGGGGGTGGGTTCGAGGGGGATGGGGTTTGCAGTATCGAAAAAAACGTCATGTCGCATTTTAACCCCACCCCCGCCCTAACCCTCCCCCTGAAGGGGAGGGGACTCTTTCAGCGGGCGTTTGGCGGGCTATATGCGATCACGCCTGACGAGCCCGACACGGTGGAATTGCTGCGCAAGGTGCGCCTGGCGTTGCTGGGCGGAGCGCGGGTGGTGCAGTATCGCAATAAGATTGCCGACGGTGAATTACGCCTGAAGCAGGCGGAGGCGTTGCGCGCATTGACGCGCGAATTTGCCGTAACGCTGATCGTCAATGACGACGCTGCGTTGGCGCGGCAGGTGGATGCGGACGGTGTGCATCTGGGCGGTGCGGACGGCAACGTAGCGGAAGCGCGCGCACTGCTTGGCAGCGGTAAAATCATCGGCGCGTCTTGTTATAATCGCCTGGCGCTGGCGCAGGAGGCGGTGCGGCAGGGTGTGGATTACGTGGCATTCGGCAGTTTTTTTTCTTCCACGGTGAAGCCGGGTGCGGTGGCCGCCACCCTCGATCTGTTGCGCCAGGCACGCCGCGAGTTGGATGCGCCCATCGTCGCGATCGGCGGCATTACGCCGCAGAACGCCGCGCGGTTGATCGATGCGGGTGCGGATGCCCTGGCGGTGATTTCGGCGGTATTTTCCCCAGCGGATATCGAAGGCGCAGCAAGACAATTTTCCAATCTATTTGAACAAGGTAAACCAGCATGACTTCGCATAATCCCAAGATTTCCAATAATGAGTCCCTATTCGACGAATCCCAAAAAGTCATCCCCGGCGGCGTGAATTCGCCGGTGCGCGCGTTCCGCTCGGTCGGCGGTACGCCGCTGTTCTTCCAGCGCGGCCAGGGCGCCTACGTGTGGGACGCGGACGGCAAGAAATATACCGATTACGTCGGTTCATGGGGGCCGATGATCGTAGGCCATTGCCACCCCGAAGTGGTCAAAGCGGTGCAGGATGCGGCCGCACAGGGGCTGGGTTTCGGCGCGCCGACTGCGGCCGAACTGGAACTGGCGAATTTGTTATGCAAACTGTTACCGAGCCTGGAGATGGTGCGCCTGGTCAGTTCCGGCACCGAAGCGACGATGTCGGCGATCCGCCTCGCACGCGGCTTTACCGGACGTTCGCGCATCATCAAATTTGAAGGCTGCTATCACGGCCATTCCGACGGCTTGCTGGTCAAAGCTGGCTCCGGCGCGCTGACCTTCGGCCAGCCGAGCTCGTCCGGCGTGCCCGCCGAGATCGCGGCTCTGACCACGGTGCTGGACTACAACGATGCCGCCGGGCTGGAAAAAACCTTCTCCGCGACGGGCAACGAAATCGCGGCGGTGATCGTCGAAGTGGTGGCGGGCAACATGAATCTGGTTACGCCCAAGCGCGAGTTCCTCGAAGCGATGCGCGCGCTATGTACGAAATACGGCGCGGTGCTGATCCTCGACGAGGTGATGACCGGTTTCCGCGTCGGTTTGCAAGGCGCGCAGGGCTATTACGGCATCAAGCCCGATCTGGTCACGCTGGGCAAGGTGATGGGCGGCGGCCTGCCTGCGGCGGCGTTCGGCGGGCGGCGCGACATCATGCAGTGCCTCGCGCCGCTCGGCGCGGTTTACCAAGCTGGCACCCTGTCCGGCAATCCGGTGGCGGTGGCGGCCGGGCTGTCCACGCTCAAATTGGTGCAGAGCCCCGGTTTCTACGAACGCCTTGCGCAACTGGCGAAACAGCTCACCGAGGGCCTGACTGCGGCGGCGCAAAAACACGGCATCCCGTTCTGCGCACAATCGGTTGGCGGCATGTTCGGCCTGTATTTCAGCAAGTCGCTGCCGACCAGCTACGCCGAAGTGATGAGTTGCGACAAGGAAGCGTTCAACCGTTTCTTCCATGCCATGCTGGACGCGGGCCATTACCTCGCGCCGTCGGCTTTCGAGGCGGGCTTCGTCTCCGCCGCACACAGCGACGCGGACATCGCCGCGACCATTGCCGCCGCCGACAAAATTTTTGCTGGCTGGTAATGGGTCTGTTCTCGCAGGCGGCGTTCTACACTACGGTCAACCATCTGCGCGACCTGCCGCAGCACGGCGGCAGGGAAGTTGCGTTCGTCGGGCGTTCCAACGCGGGCAAGTCGAGCGCGATCAATACGCTGGCCAATCATGTGCGGCTGGCCTACACCAGCAAAACACCGGGGCGCACCCAGCATCTCAACTACTTTGCGCTGGGCGACAACAATTTCCTGGTGGATTTGCCGGGCTACGGTTATGCCAAGGTGCCGCCTGACGTGCAGCGGCATTGGGAGCAATTGCTGAGCCAATACCTGCAAACCCGCGAGGAGCTGGCAGGACTGGTGGTCATCATGGACGCGCGCCACCCGTTGACCGAACTGGACGAGACGATGCTGGACTGGTTCGCGCCGACCGGCAAGCCAGTGCATATCCTGCTCACCAAATCGGACAAACTCAGCCGCCAGCAAGCCACACTGACGCTGAATCGCGTAAAATCGCACCTGGCCGAACACTTTTCGCAGTGCACCGTGCAGTTGTTCTCCAGCCTGAAAAAGATCGGCACGGAGGAAGCGGAAAGGGTGATTGCGGGCTGGCTGAAAGATTGACAGGCAAAAAATTGCCCCTGAGCCAAAAGGAGAAGGCTAGGGGCAAAAAAGTCTTAACAAGGGGTTAAGACGCCCGCTCAGGGAGGAGAAACGGGGAACGATTAATCATCGTTCACAATATCAGATAAGCGTTCTCTTAAATAGTTCCAGAATATCCAAAATTTTTAGGAAAAATCATGCAAACACTCGGACAATACCCTCACTCCAGGATGCGCAGGATGCGCCGTGATGCCTTTTCACGGGACTTGATGCGTGAGCATGTGCTTACTCCAGCAGATTTTATTTACCCGGTTTTTGTGCTGGAAGGCGGCAACAAGGTCGAGGGCGTGAAGTCCATGCCGGGGGTGCAGCGCAAAACTTTGGATCTTCTGCTCAAGGATGCCGAGCAATGCGTAAAGCTGGGCATCCCGGTGATGGCGATCTTCCCGGTGATCGACGCACCGCTGAAGAGCCTGGACGCCAAAGAGGCCTACAACCCGGACGGCTTGGTGCCGCGCGTGGTCGCCGCCCTGAAAAAGAACTTCCCCGAACTTGGCGTGATGACCGACATCGCGCTAGACCCCTACACCAGCCACGGCCAGGACGGCCTGATCGACGACAGCGGCTACGTCCTCAACGACGAGACCGTGGAAGTGCTGGCGCAGCAGGCGCAGGTTCATGCCGTCGCCGGGGCCGATATCGTCGCCCCCTCCGACATGATGGACGGGCGCATCGGCGCGGTGCGCTCCGCGCTGGACCGCAAGGGCTGCATCCATACGCGCATCATGGCCTATTCCGCCAAATACGCCTCCAGCTTCTACGGCCCGTTCCGCGACGCGGTCGGTTCCAGCGGCAACCTCGGCGCGGGCAACAAGTACACCTACCAGATGGATCCGGCCAACTCCGACGAAGCACTGTGGGAAGTAGGCCTCGATTTGCAGGAAGGTGCCGACATGGTGATGGTCAAGCCCGGCATGCCTTACTTGGACATCGTGCGCCGCGTGAAGGATGAGTTCAAGGCACCAACTTTCGTTTACCAGGTCAGCGGCGAATACGCCATGCTCAAAGCCGCCGCACAGAACGGCTGGCTGAACGAACAGGCCTGTGTGCTGGAAGCGTTGCTGGCGTTCAAACGCGCCGGGGCGGATGGGATACTGACGTATTTTGCGCTGGATGCGGCGCGGTGGTTGAAGGAGTAAGGTTGTGCCAACCATCAGCCAGTTCTTCGGGATCGTGATCCAGATGTTCTGGAATGAGCACGCGCCGCCGCATTTTCACTGTCAGTAT
>MGXA01000022.1 GCA_001801215.1 Gallionellales bacterium RIFCSPLOWO2_02_FULL_59_110
GGAGAGCTTGCGAGGGGGCCGAGGGGGATTTTTGTATCCGTGCGACATCCAAATCCCCCCTCACCCCCCTTTTTCAAAGGGGGGAATACCCCGCCATGACCCAATTCATGGCTAATGGACAATCTGGGTTCAACCGAATCTTCCTGTTATGTAGTCCTCGGTCTCCTTGCGCTTCGGGTTGGTGAACACCGTGCTGGTGTCGCCGAACTCGATCAGGTCGCCCAGGTACATGTAGGCGGTGTAATCGGAGACGCGCGCGGCCTGTTGCATGTTGTGTGTGACGATGACGATGGTGAAGTCTTCCTTTAGTTCGTCGATCAGTTTTTCGATATGCGCGGTCGAGATCGGATCGAGCGCCGAGGTCGGTTCGTCGAGCAGCAGCACCTGGGGTTTGACCGCAATGGCGCGCGCGATGCACAGGCGCTGCTGCTGGCCGCCGGAAAGCCCCGTGCCGCTCTGTTTGAGTTTGTCCTTTGCCTCGGTCCACAGCGCGGCCTTGCGCAATGCCCATTCGACGCGTTCGTCCATCTCGTTCTTGCCGAGGCTTTCATAGAGTTTTACACCGAATGCGATGTTGTCGTAAATCGACATCGGGAACGGCGTGGGTTTCTGGAACACCATGCCGACCTTGGCGCGCAGCATGTTCAGGTCTTGCTTCTTGTCGAGAATGTTCGCTCCGTCCAGCAGGATTTCACCGCTGGCCCTTTGCTTCGGGTAGAGCTGGTACATGCGGTTGAAGGTGCGCAGCAATGTGGATTTGCCGCAACCGGACGGGCCGATGAAGGCGGTCACCATTTTTTCGGCGATACTCAGGTTGATGTCCTTGAGGGCGCGGAAGTTCCCGTAATAAAAATTCAGGTCTTTGACGGTGATTTTCGGGGCGGCAAATTTTGGATTGGCGGTGTTTTCGGCGTTCATATGCAAACCCTGTTAGTGGGAGGCGGACTTCTGCCGGAACAGCACGCGCGCCAGGATGTTGAGCGTCAGCACGCTGAAGGTGATCAGCAATGCGCCGGCCCAGGCCAGCTTCTGCCAGTCTTCGTAGGGGCTCATGGCAAACTGGAAGATCACCACCGGCAGGTTCGCCATCGGCTGATCCATGTCGCTGCTCCAGAACTGGTTATTGAGCGCGGTGAACAGCAGCGGCGCGGTCTCGCCGCTGATGCGCGCGACGGCCAGCATCACGCCGGTGATGATTCCGGCGCGCGCGGCGCGCAGCGTGACGTAATTGATGATTTTCCATTGCGGCGCGCCGAGCGCCGCCGCCGCTTCGCGCAGCGTGGTAGGCACGAGGCGCAGCATGTTTTCGGTGGTGCGGATCACGATCGGGATGACGATGATGGCCAGCGCCAGCGCGCCTGCCCAGCCGGAAAAATGCCTGACGTGGACGACATAGATTTCATAGACGAACAGGCCGATCACGATGGACGGCGCGGACAGCAGCACGTCGTTGATGAAGCGCGTGACCGGCGCGAGCCAGCCGCGCTGGCCGAATTCGGCCAGATAGGTACCGGCCAGGATGCCGATCGGCGTGCCGATCAGCACGCCGACCAGCGACATCGCCAGGCTGCCGGCGATGGCGTTGAGCAGGCCGCCATCGCTGCCCGGCGGCGGGGTCATCTGCGTGAATACCACCGGGGCGAGCGCGGGCAGGCCATGCTCGAGCAGCGTCCACAGGATCCAGATCAGCCAGAACAGGCCGAACGCCATGGCCAGCATCGAGACGGCGAGGCCCAGGGCGTTGACGATGCGGCGGCGCGCGTAGAGATTGAGTATGTTCATAAGCCGGTTGTCACGTGACTTGGCCTTCGCGCTGGCCGAGCTTGTAGAGCATGTAGCGCGCGAGCGACAGGACGACGAAGGTGATGAAGAACAGGATCAGGCCGAGCTCGATCAGCGCGGAGGTGTAGAGTTCGCCGTAGGCCTCGGTGAATTCGTTGGCCAGCGCAGAGGCGATGCTGTTGCCGGGCATCAGCAGGGACTGGCTCAGTTCATGGGAGTTGCCGATGACGAAGGTGATGGCCATGGTTTCGCCGAGCGCGCGCCCCAGCCCGAGCATGATGCCGCCGACCACGCCGATGCGGGTGTAGGGCAGCACGACCTTCCACATGACTTCCCACGTGGTCGCGCCCAGCCCGTAGGCCGATTCCTTGAGCAGCGTCGGCACCACCTCGAACACGTCGCGCATCACCGAGGCGATGAACGGGATCACCATGATCGCGAGAATGATGCCGGCGGTCAGCACGCCGATACCCATCGGCGGGCCGGAAAAAAACGGGCCGAGGAACGGCATCGGGCCGATATGGTCATTGAGCCAGGGTTCGATATGGTCGGCGAACAGCGGCGCGAACACGAACAGGCCCCACATGCCGTAGATGATGCTGGGTATGCCCGCCAGCAGTTCGATGGCGACGCCGAGCGGGCGGCGCAGCAGGCGCGGCGACAGCTCGGTCAGGAACAGCGCGATGCCGAAACTGACCGGGATGGCGATCGTGAGCGCGATCGCGGAGGTGACCAATGTGCCGACGATCGGAACCAGCGCGCCGAACTGTTCGCCGACCGGATCCCACTCGGAACTGGTCAGGAAACCGAAGCCGAATGCGCGGATGGCGGGCATGCTGCCCACCACCAGCGAGCCGATGATGGCGGCGAGCAGCACCAGCACGCCGAAGGCAGAGATGCGCGTCAGGTTGCGGAACAGCAGGTCGATCACGGTGTGCCGCTTGAGGCTGGCTTCGCTTAAAAACGTCGACATGGAATCTGGCTTGTCAGTGGAGTATCGGTCGAAAAGATAACGGAAAAAACAATGGGGGGTTTACGCCCCCCGAATTATAGTCCGGTAAAGTTGTTTCATTTCATCAGCGGCGAACCGGACGCGTCGCGGATTTGATCTTTCCACGCCTTGCGGATCAGGTTCTGCACGTTTTCCGGCAGCGGCACGTAAGCCAGGTCGGAAGCCAGCTTGCCGCCGCTGGCGTAGGCCCAGTCGAAGAACTTCAGGACTTCCTTCGCCATCTCCGCATTGTCCTGCTTCTTGTGCATCAGGACGAAAGTCGCGCCGCTGATTGGCCAGCTTTCCTTGCCCGCCTCGTCGGTCAGGATTTTGTAGAAACCCGGCGCCTTGTCCCATTGCGCGTTCGCGGCGGCGGCCATGAAGCTGTGGTCGTCCGGCTTGACGAACTGGCCGTCGCGGTTTTTCATCTGCACGGTGTTCATCTTGTTCTGCAACGCATAGGCGTACTCCACGTAACCGATGGAGTTTTTGATGCGCTGCACATAGGAGGCCACGCCCTCGTTGCCCTTGCCGCCTGTGCCAGCCTTCCATGAAACCGCCGTACCTTCGCCGACGATGGCCTTCCAATCCGCGCTGGCCTTGGACAGATAATTGGTGAAAATGAAAGTGGTGCCGGAACCGTCCGAACGGTGCACTACCGTAATATTGCTGTCGGGCAGTTTGATATCGGCGTTCAGCGCAGCCAGCGCGGGGTCGTTCCACTTGGTGATCTTGCCCAGGTAGATGCTGGACAGGGTTGCGCCATCCAGCTTCAGCGTGCCTGCGGCGATGCCGGGAAGGTTGACGACCGGAACCACGCCGCCGATCACGGTCGGGAATTGCATCAGGCCGTGCTTGTCGAGCTCTTCCGGCTTGAGCGGCATGTCGGACGCGCCGAAATTTACGGTTCTGGCGGTGATCTGCTTGATGCCGCCGCCGGAACCTATGGACTGGTAATTCATGTTAATACCGCTTTGCGCCTTGTAGGCTTCCGCCCATTTGGCGTAAATCGGGTAGGGGAAAGTCGCGCCCGCGCCGGTGATGGTGACGGCAGCTTGGCTTGCGCCGACATAAGCCAGCGCGGCGGCGGTGGCGATGCCGGCGACTAGTTGTCCGAGTTTGCTGTTCATGATGCTCTCCGTTTTGGTAAAAGGGTTGTGCTCCGGGGGGTGCGGCATGTGCCATTAGCAATGTCACGGCGCGCATGTTAGGGGGCGAATGTGACAGGATTATTACAATGCCGGTTTTGTGGGTTGCCGCCGAATCGCCGCTACGCGAATTTCACGCTAAACTGTCCTTCTCGCGGCCCTCGCACAAAGCGCCAATGGATATACACATGATTACTCGGATCCGGGCCGGGCGGCTGCTGGCGATGTTTGCCCTGGCATTGCTCTGGACGATGCCGGTTGCGGCTCAGCCGGACGATACTTGGGTGAAGCGCACACCTGATCGGCCGCCCGAAGTGCAGCTTTACTTTTTCTGGTCGCTGACCTGTCCGCACTGCCTGGAAGCGCGCCCATTCGTCGAGGCCATTCCCGCCGCCCGCCCGTGGGTGGCGCTGCATTCCCTCGAATTGACGCGCCATCCGGAACATGCGCGGCAATACGCGCAAATGGCGAAGCAACTCGGGCAGGATGCCGTTTATGTTCCGGCCCTGCTGTTCTGCGGCGAGATGCATGTCGGATGGGATGACGCGGAAACCACGGGGGCCGAGACCTTGCGCCGCCTCGATGCCTGCCATGACGGCGTGCGCTCGGGCAATGCCGCCCCCGATTCGATTCCTGTGCCAGAAAAACTTTCCGTCCCGGTTCTGGGTGAGGTGAATCTGGAGAATTTCTCCCTGCCCTTGCTGACCGTCGCCATTGCCGGGCTGGATGCGTTCAACCCCTGCGCCTTCTTCGTGCTGCTGTTCCTGCTTTCCCTGCTGGTGCACCAGAAGAGTCGCGGGCGCATGCTCGCGATCGGCGGCATCTTCGTGCTGTTTTCCGGGCTGATGTATTTCGCCTTCATGGCGGCCTGGCTCAACCTGTTCCAGTTGCTCGGCAACCTCGCCTGGGTGACGCTGGCGGCGGGCGCGCTGGCGCTGCTCGTCGGCGCCGTCAACGTCAAGGATTTCTTCGCCTTCGAAAAAGGCCTCACCCTGTCCATTCCGGAATCGCGCAAGCCCGACATCTATCGCCGCGCCCGCGCCATCATCGGCGCGGGCAATTTTCCGGCGATGGTGGCCGCGACGGTTTTCCTGGCGATGGCCGCCAATTTTTACGAGCTGCTGTGCACCGCCGGTTTCCCCATGGTCTATACCCGTTTGCTGACCCTGAGCGAACTGTCGCCCGCCGGACGCTACCTGTATCTGGCCCTGTACAACTTCATCTACGTGATCCCGCTGGCGCTGATCGTGCTGGCTTTCGTGTATGGCATGGGCGCGCGCAAGCTGACGGAACGGGAAGGACGGCTGTTGAAACTGCTGTCCGGTGCCATGATGTTCGAGTTGGGGCTGCTGCTGCTGTTCGCGCCGGAACGCCTGAACAATCCGGGAACCGCCTTCGGCCTGCTGGGCATCGCCGTGGCCATCACCTGGGTGGCCGCGCGCATGACCGGAGAAAAGAAGCAAAAGACATGACACATTCTCATAGCCACGGCGCGAACTACGACCGCGCCTTCGCCATCGGCATCGCGCTGAACATGCTGTTCGTGCTGGTGGAAGCCTATTACGGCTGGCAGGCCGACTCGCTCGCGCTGCTCTCCGATGCCGGGCACAATCTGAGCGATGTGCTTGGGCTGCTGATCGCATGGGGCGGCTTTTATCTGGCGCGCATCCTTCCCAGCCACAAGCACACCTACGGCCTGGGGCGCGCGACCATCATGGCGGCCACATTCAACGCGCTGATCCTGCTGGTCGCGGTCGGCAGCATCGTATGGGAAGCCATCGACCGTTTTGCCCGCCCGGTTCCGGTTCAGGCCGACACCGTCATGCTGGTCGCCGCCATCGGCGTGGCGATCAACGGCGTCACCGCCTGGCTGTTCATGTCCGGCAACATGGGCGATCTCAACCTGCGCGGCGCATTTTTGCACATGGCGGCGGACGCGCTGGTCTCGCTCGGCGTGGTGATCGCCGCCGCGCTGTTTGTTTTCACTGGCTGGAACTGGCTAGACCCGGCCATCAGCCTGGTGATCGCGCTTGTGATCCTGATCGGCACCTGGGACTTGCTGCGCCATTCGCTGCACCTTTCCATGGATGGCGTTCCGGCTTCGGTCGAGCTGGATAAAGTGCGGGATTACCTGTCGGGGCTGCGCGACGTCAACGCGGTGCATGACCTGCATGTGTGGGCGATGAGCACGTCCGAAATTGCCCTGACCGCGCATCTGGTCATGTGCAACGGGCATCCGGGAGACGATTTTCTCCACCGCGCGGCTGCGGGCTTGCGCGACAACTTCGCCATCAATCACGCTACCATTCAGATCGAGACAGATGCGCAGATATGCGCTTTGTCCGGCCATGCCTGATCTTTATCAGGCCCGCGCGATAATTGTTGCAACAATCGATTATTTTATGATTGGCGGATTCAATTGGAAGCTGTGCTGGAAAACAGCCATGCACTACTGAAAGAACGCTTTGAGATCAATCACGCGACCCTGCAACCCGAACCCGTCGTGCGCACCGTGCGCTGGCGCAAGCCGCCGGGTCATGATCTCGGCCATGACCACGATGATCACGATCATGACTGAATGGAGAGTGCCATGAAAACCCCGTTATCCCTCCTTGCGTTGCTTCTCAATTTTGTACTGATTTCGGGCGCATGGGCGGGTGGCCCCTGGCATGCCGCCAGCCAGAATACGGCTGGCTGGCAGTTCATGACACCGGATGAACGCATCGAGCACCAGCGCCGCATGCGCGGTTTTGAAAGCTATGAAGAATGCCGCGCTTACCAGACTGAACATCACGCCCTTATGGCCGAACGCGCGCTACGCGAGGGGGTGGAACTGAAACGCAAGACGGAATCCGGCTGCGAGCAGTTGCGGCAGAGGGGAAACCTCAAGTGACCGCGACCACGGCTCCGGCATGGGCACACCGTTTTGCTGCGCCGTTTGCGGCGCTGGCGCCGTGTGTTGCCGTTGTCTGGTGGGCTTTTCCCGAGAATTTGCCGCTCTGGCGCAGCATCGCCATTGTCGCCGCCTGGGCCGGTAGCGGGTTGCTGGTGGCGAACATCGTGCTGATGGTGCGCGAGCCCCATGTTGCCCGCCTGTTGGGTGGCCTCGAATCCATGTACCGCTGGCATCACCGCAGCGGCATGCTGGCCTACCTGCTGCTCTTGTGTCATCCGCTGGCACTGGCGCTGGACGGCTGGATAGAGGCACCACGGTTTGCCTGGCTGTCGCTTGCTCCTTGGACGCAATCCTGGCCGCAGTGGCTGGGCTGGGGCGCGCTGCTCCTGCTGATGTTCGGTTTAGCAACCACCTTTGCCGCGCGCTTGCCCTACCGGCGCTGGCGGTTTTTTCACTTTGCCCTCGGCTTGGGCGTGCTGCTCGGTCTCGCTCATGTATATGCGCTGCTGGGCGGAGCGAACATCATCCTGTTGCTGATCGTTGCCACGGCATTGGCCATGGGATGGCGTTTGATTGCTGGCGACCTCGGCGTGGCCGCCCACCCTTATCGTGTGGCGCAGGTAGCGCACCAGCCCGGTGAGATGATCGAGGTGCTGCTTGTACCCCATGCCTCGGCTCTTGCCGTGTCTCCCGGCCAGTTCGTTCTGGTAGCATTCGGCGATGGCCCCCATTATCGCGGCTGTGGTGAATACCATCCATTCACCGTGAGCGGCATCGAAGCGGATGGCGGACTGAGGCTCGGGATCAAGGCGCTGGGCCCGTGTTCGCAACGTATTCAGAATCTTGAACCTGACGTTCTGGCGCACTTGCAGGGACCGTTCGGTATTTTTCTGAACGATGCGCCCTCACGTCCGCAGCTATGGGTGGCCGGCGGCATCGGCATCACGCCCTTCATGGCCGCGTTGCGCGCGCAGCACCGCATCCAGCCCACAACCTTGATTTATCTTTTTCGTGGCGCGGACGATGCCGCGTTTCTCGACGAACTCTACGCACTGGCCAATACAGACCCGCAGTTCGAATTGCTGGCCGACGCAACCGGCAAGGGGCTGCCCGATTTCACCGGACTGCTGGCGAGAGTCAGCCAGATTACAAACCGCGATGTGAATATTTGTGGCCCGATGCCCATGGTCGATGCGCTGATGCCGCATTTGCGGCAACTCGGCGTTGCGTCGGATGCCATTCACTTTGAGAGATTCGATTTTCGCTGATGCGCAAACTATTTATTTCTGCTACCGCGATTTTCTGGCTGGCTGTGGCCGGCTTCTGGCTGACCAGTTTTTTCCTGCCAGCGGAACCGCCCCCGGCAATTTCCCCTGTCGTGGAACCTGCCGATAAAAGCTATACACTGGCGGAAGTGGCCGGGCACGGCAGGGAAGATGATTGCTGGATGGTTATAAATGGCCAAGTCTACGACATCACCTCCTACCTGCCCGATCATCCATCCAACCCGGAATTAATCCTGCCGTGGTGCGGCAAGGAAGCCACGCAGGCCTGGCAGACCAAGGGCAAGGGACGCCCCCACTCGTCCCGCGCCGATCAGTTGTTGGTGGAATACCGGATCGGAAAACTGAATGAGGCACGTTAGTAATTCTGGGTCTTCGTGAAATCGAGTGGGTAGAATTTAGCATGAAATCCTCTGCAAGCCTTGTGGCATCTGGCAAAATCCTGTCTGCACCCTTTGCAG
>MGXA01000023.1 GCA_001801215.1 Gallionellales bacterium RIFCSPLOWO2_02_FULL_59_110
CCTAGTGTGAAGAACATCGGAAAGCCGTATGCGGGAGAACCGCACGTACGGTTTGATGAGGGAGGGCAGGCGAGAGCCTGTTCTCTACTCTACCCTTTAACCCTCCCCGCCCCGCCCAAGGCGCTGGTCGATGGCCCGCAAGCGATGTTGCTGAAGGAATTGCCTTACTTTCTGGAAGACGTGCAGATTGCACGAGAAGCGTATCTAAAGCGCGTGGAGCTACGTCAGCGGCTGGGATAGAACGTAGCCCGGATGTAGCGCGGCGGAATCCGGGGATTAGGGGCGCGGCTTGAAATTCCCCGGATTTCATTGCATTTCATCCGGGCTACGCTCGCTTGACCGAGCCGAAGCTGCGAACCTTGGACTTCCATACAAGTATCTTCGCCCCATCCTTCCCAGCCCGCGCCACCTCAAGACCACGAGCATTGACACTGACGATGATGGCTACACGAATGCTGCGGCATGTTTGATTTCGGATAAGCCGTATCTTGGCAATTTCAAACCCCCTAAAACCCAACCAAATCATCCACCGGCATTTCAAGCACCCCCGCCCCAACAATCCGCCTCAACGTCTCGCCGATAACTTCGACATTGTTATCAAACCCGCCGTGCGATGGGCTGTCGGTCTTCTGCTGTATGTCCGCGCCGTTTCCTCTGCGGGTGATGAATTTTTCTTCGTCGTGGGTTTTCTTGCGCTTTTCCAGCCCGCTGTTTTCCACGGCGGTGCGCCAGTTGATGAGGGCTTCGGCGGTGCTTGGGGTGCCGTCCCAGCCGTTGAATTCCGGGTCGTAAACATTCGCCAGCCCCAGGATGGGGATGCGCGCGTCGGCTTCGAGCGCGTTGGAGATGAAGTAGAGCAGGGATTTCTGGTAGAGGGTCGCGACGTTGTCGTCTTGTTCTTTTTGATCCGCCAGTATGTTCAGGTAAAGATTTTCCATGATCTTCTCATGCGGGGCGTAGTAGCGGTTGGCGAACGCGACGGTGCAGGCGGGGGCGTACAGGTGTACTGTTTTGACGTGGCCGGTGAGGCCTTTTTGCGCGAGGTTGTTCAGCAGCCTGCCGAGCATGATGGAGCCTGCGGAATGGCCGATGAGGTGGATTTCGAATTCGTTGCCCCAACTGCCGGCCAGCGCGCGCAGTGCGTCGGTGAGCAGGTCGCCGCCGCGCCCGCACTCTGCGGCCAGTTCGGCGTATTCTTTCATTTCGCTCCACTGGGGGCGCGCGAAAGTCGTCCGATGGTTTTTCGACGATGGGGTCGGTGATTTTGTCGTTTATCCAGTCGCGGATGCCGCCCGCTTTTTCTGCGGTACGGAGTCGAATTTGTCCGCCAGCACGTTGCAAATGGATTCGAGCAGGCCGCTCTTCCACACGACGAACAGCGGGTATTCGGCGGTCAATCTATGCAGCCGCTCTCGCGCTGGTGGCGGATGGCGAGGATGAGCGCCACATTACGGGCGACATCATGTGAGTAATCGGCGGCGCGGAGAGCGGAGGCGGCGGCGCAGGTATAATGCGCGCCTTGGTTTGTGGCTTATTTCATTTTGGAGTTGCCTTGTTCAAGCTCATCGGCGCTATTGTCGGCTTTTTGTTTTTCGGGTTTTTCGGGACTCTGCTCGGCCTGTTTGCCGGGTCTGTCATCGACCGCATGAGGGCGCTTGGCTCGGGCGCGATGAACCCGATGAAGAATACAATTCGTCAGGCGATTTTCCTTGAGACGTTGTTCGTCTCGATGGGCAAACTGGCCAAGGCGGATGGGCAGGTCTCGCAGAGCGAGATCGAACATGTCGAGCAGTTCATGCAAAAACTTGGCATGATCGCGGAACATCGCCAGCAGGCGATTGCGTTGTTCAGGCGGGGCGCCGATCCGGCATTCGACATCGAGCCGACCTTGGAAAGATTCATGGCCGTTTGCGGGCAAACCAGGAACCTGAAGGAGGTGTTGCTGGCGTACCTGATCGTGATGGCGCTGGCGGACGGGCATTTACATCCGGACGAAGAAGCCTTGCTGACCGGGATTGCCGGCCATCTCGGCTTTGGCCCGGCCGCGTTCAGGCAGATGGTCGAAATGGTGCTGAACCAATCCCACTTCGCCGGAGGGCAGGCCAACACCGCTTCGGCATTGGACGATGCCTATAAAGCCTTGGGTGTGACCAAGGACAGCAGCGACGCGGAGATCAAGCGCGCCTATCGCAAGCTGATGAGCCAATACCACCCGGATAAATTGATGGGGCAGGGCGTGCCGGAAGACATGATCGCCATGGCCACCGAGCAGGCCAAGGAAATTCAGCTTGCTCACGACCTGATCAAGAAAAGCAGGGCGGTTTGAGGGAAAATTTCCCATCAGGCGCAGGCCGGGTCTTAGCCAACCCTGCAAAATCATTACCGTCTTTTTTAGCCTCTTATGCCTTAGCTATCCACATTTATTATTGAGGACTACATAACTGAAGACATGATCTCCGTATCTCGCAGGTCGGGCTACGCCCGGCGCGGCGGGCAAAGCCCGCCCTACGGTAAATCACATAGTCGTCATGAATTATGTAAAGCCCAATATGCAAATTCGCCCGGATGCAGCGACAGCGGAATCCGGGGCATCGGTTTTATTCCCGGATTACACTGCGTTTCATCCGGGCTACCTTTAAGGATAAATCAATGACCACCACACTTCCCGTTCTCTCCCTCCTCGAAACCCGTGTCCTCGGCGTGCTCGCCGAGAAGCAGCGCACGGTGCCGGACTCTTATCCGCTGACGCTGAATTCGCTGGTCTCCGGCTGCAACCAGAAGAGCAGCCGCGATCCAGTGATCGAGGCTTCCGAATCGGAGGTGCTGGTGGCGCTGGACAGCCTGCGGGGATTGTCGCTGATCGTCGAAACCAGCGGGGGGCGGGCATCGCGTTATGCGCACAACATCGAGCGGGTGTTGCACATTCCGACCCAATCCACCGCGTTGATCGCGATGCTGATGTTGCGCGGCCCGCAGACGACTGGGGAGTTGCGGCTCAATTGCGAAAGGTTGCACAAATTCGCGGACATTTCTTCGGTCGAGAGTTTCCTGGTCGAACTGGCCGAACGACCGGCGGGCGGTCTGGTGGTGGAGTTGCCGCGCCAGCCCGGCGCGCGCGAGAACCGCTGGATGCACCTGCTCTCCGGCACACCGACCAGCGAGGAGCGAGTGCCCGCCGGAGCAGCATCTGCCGCATCATCGGGTGATGTGACGGTGGGGGAAATTGCCGCGCTCAAGGCCAATGTCGCCAGGCTTGAGGCGGAGGTAAGCGAACTGCGGGCGACGGTGGGCAGGTTGTGCGCGGAGCTGGGCGTCGCAGAGTCATGATGCCGCACCAGGGGCGTTAGCTTCCTTTCCCCAGGCAAAGAAAAACCCCCGTAACTTATGCTTACGGAGGTTTGCAGGATGTTTCAGGAATGTTTAAAACAGAATTTTGGTGATAGGTGCAATCGAATCATCACGCACAAGCCGCTTATTTGCTTGATTCGCGTTTTATAATTTTTGCAGATACCAACAAAAGTACCAACAAACAATCATGGCTAGCCTTTAGCGGGTGATGCCTTTTCCCTCACGATCCCGGCTTCCACCAGCGCACCCCGTGTCGGCCGCACTTCGATTCCCTGTGCGCCCAGCTGCCGATCCACTTCCGCAAACATCGCGGCCAGCGTACCGCCTTCAGCCAGGCGCATCTTGAAGCGGTTGAGCGTGGAAGCGTCCGGCATCTTGTCCCCGATCGCAAACCCTGCAAACAGCAGGAAGTCCAGGCGCACCCGCAGCGCCCTTTCCAGCTTCGGGTATGACAGGCCAAACCAACGGGCAAGCAGCAGGGCGCGGAACATGGCGCGGTAATCGTAAGGGACGCGCCCGCCTTTCCTGAACATCGCTTGCCAGTAATCGGCTTGCATGTGCTTTTCAACTTCGCCCCACTGGATTGCATCAGCCAGCGCCAGCAGCGGATCGCCGGTCAATCCTGCCTTTGCGTTTGCTATATCTTGCTGCATAACTCCTCCATTTTGAGAAAGGCAACCGCATTTGCAGCGGCAGAAATGGCGGTTGCCTATGTACTATGCCCACCCCTTAGCCCGCCACCGAGGTTTCCATTACCCTTAAACAGGAATTGCCAGGAAGTACCTTTTGAGTTGCACGGTCGCGTTGCACAAACCCGGTTTTGTGGCGCTAATTTAATTCTCTGCCCGCACACCACACACGCCGCGCCGCCTCTTTTTTTCATCCGGCACACGTTAAAAATGGTCGGGGCAGGTCGGGGCGGTCGGGGCATGGCGTATCTATTGGGCTTGCGCTGCCCCGACTTTTTGAAACGAAGTCGGGGCAGTCGGGGCAGATTGTCCGCCCCCGTCCATAGCCGTCTAGTCGCTGGATGAAAAGCCTTTGCATAACTTCGGGCGGGCGCAATGGCAATGCGGGCGCGGCTTGCGCGGCAGCGGCAAAGGGCAGGCCGTGCAACCGGCAACCCTGTAACCCGCATTGCGCCGTTGCCTGACGCTGAAAAATACTTTGCGTGATTACTCATCGCCGCCCAAATCAAACACCTTGTGCGTGATGCGATAAACATGCGCATTACCCTCGCCACCGGGTAGCCTTTCCTTGCGCGTGTAACCCTTGCCTTCGGGTGGTATCAGGCAGCCATGCCGCACCAGCAATTTGCTCACCACGCGGTGATCGAATCCGCCGCACACTTCGCCCCTGAATGTTTCCGGCATCACATAAAACTCGGTATGCGTACCCGCTACAACCTCTTCGCCTCGCCCATCCGTCATCATGTCGGTGTTGTGCTTGCGGTATCCGGCACGGTTGATCGTGCGGGGTGAATGCCCTTCGCTGTTGCTTGCTGGCCTGCTCCAATCGGTAAAGCGTGCCTCGCCGTGCGCCTCGAAGAATCGCCGCACCTGTGCCAGCATATTCAATTCTTCAAGGTTGCCCGCGCCGCCGCGCTGTGCCAGCCACGCCTTGTAACAAGTGGTGGCGGCCTGCATTGCCTCGCCCGCTTGCCAGCCGGTAATCTGCCACTTGCTGGCCAGTTCACCCGCCGCACCGATCAAGGCGAAGCGCAGGGCGGCACGGTGTACCTGCCCGCCTGCATCGGCCTCAACATTGCCGTGCGTAAATTCAGACTGTGCTTTTTTGATCCATGCCGCCACCTTGTCGCTATGCTCCACCAGTTTTTCAATGAAGGGTTGAGCGGCCGTGCCGTAGTGCTTGCCAGCCGCTTCGGTCAAGGCTTTGGAGAATGTCGCGCCGTTCGCATATTGGTGCAACTCTTGAAACATGCCATGCCCCGCGCCCGCATCGGCGGGAATATCCAGCAAGCGAATTTCCTGCCCGGCCTTCGGTTTCTTTTTCGCTTCGGCCATGTGCTCGCTTAATCCTGCTTCGCCGGATGATAAAAACAGGATGCGCCAGCTTGCCGGATCGCGCAGCCCGCCGTTGCGGTTCGCCCGAGCCTTGCCGCCGCCGTTCGCCAGCATGTAGGCCGCCTCACCCGCTGCCTTCGGATCAACCTGGCTCAACTCATCCAACACCAGCAGGCAATCGGAATGCTGGGCAGCCAATGCTTCCAGCCCGTTATCGGTGGCGCGCCAGCGTTGCAAGTATTCCATGCCGCCCCACACCGAAGCGGCAGCGCGCAGCGCAGTGGTTTTGCCGGTGCTCGAATCGCCTCGCAGGTGTACGCCGCCGCTTTCCATGCCGGTGACGTGCAACAGCGGCGCGGCGAAGGCAGCGGACACGGCAAACACCAGGCGAGAATTACCGGCGCACAGCGCGGCCACATTCGCTTGCCAGCCTGCCAGCTTGCCCTTTTGCCGGAACGTGCCCGGCGTGGCGCTGGCCGATTGAAACAGAATGCGCTCTTCATCTTCACCGATGGTGCGGTCCGGCATCACGAACACATTGCCATGCCACCCGGTGCGCTCGACACAGCGGGCGCGTTGCTCGATTGTTGCCGTCTGTATATATTGCGTCAGTAAGTTGCGCGCCTTGCCCGATCCGCCAATCTGCAACCCCATAGAAAGCAACATGCGGCGGTATTCGTTACCATCGCCGCTCAATAATTCCATCGGCATCGCCCAACAATGATGAGTGCCGTCCAGGTCGTCAAACTCAAGCAACCGCCCCCAACTTTCGTTTTTCGCATCGCGTGTGCTGGCGGTAATTTCCAACTTGCTGCACACCCACAGCGGCGGAGCATCATGCCCTTGTTCATTCCTGCCGAAAAACCACACGCCCTTATCGTTGCAATGAAAATGCGGCAACTGTTCGCCGCCCGCGTCATCGGCGGGCGCGTGGTGTTTTGGATCCCTTGCTTGTGCGGGTGCAGGCGTATCCACCGGCTGCAAAAAATCCGGCGCTTGCATCAGCAACGCACAATGTCCGGCGCGCCACCCATAGGCGATACCAGTTATCGCGCCATTCTTTTGCTTTATTTATGGCCTTGCTTACCCTGTTCGATGCGCGCCGTTCAGGGTATGAGTCTTGTCCCGGAAAAAATACAGCAGCAATATCTTTTTGTTTAATGCCGTCTGCATCTGCATCCAGCATCCTCAAATAGTCTATCAATATCATGCGCGGCGTCTTATCGGGAAATTCTTTAACGATCCCTTCCCTTACCAGTGTTCGCTGGTGCATAAGGAGGTATTTTTTTGCGGCTGTAAGTTGCGGCTCAATAGGCATGGAATAATCAAATGCCAACGCTTGCTGTGGTTCGCGTGACGGTAAATTTTCATTCTCAAAGTAGCGCCAATGCTTGGTGACTACCTCCGCTTTAGAAGCGCTTTTTTCAAATCGAATTGCCAAGCTGCTCCGCTCGCCGTGCTTTTCGTAGTAGGGATAGAATGGGTCGGGGAAGTTCTGTTTTAAGCCCCATTTCCTTGCATACCAACTATGCAGCGGCGTTCTTGTTCCCTGGTTCACGCGCGCCATCCAGGCGATGTTATTTTCACCCTCCAAGCGTGGCGGATCGTAATAAAAATAATCATCGTGCTCCCACAATTCAGCGCCCCAGTCACGGTTTGCATGTGGATCAAAATCAGGGGCGAGGCGGCGACAAGCGGCAAGGTATTCATGCCAATCCGCCTGATAATCCGGATTGCGCCTAAGAAATTCCCAGGCAACCCGTTTCAATGATGCGGCATTCCACTTCGGGTATTCATTTTTATTTTTCCAGTTTGCAACTGACGCCATCGCGCACCCCTTCCAGTATGCAGCCTTCAAAGGAATGCCACCCCAAGCGGTGAAGGTTCCCGCCTTTCGCCCGGCCAGGCTAGGGGTGGCAAACTCGATTATTACAGCAAACCTTTTTCGGCAAAGGATAGCGTATCTCTTCCGGCAATGACGAAGTGATCCAGCACGCGCACATCCACCAGCCCCAGCGCCTGCTTTAACGTGCCGGTTAGCAGCTGATCCGCCTGGCTGGGTTCGGCGCACCCGCTCGGGTGGTTGTGCGCAAAGATCGCGGCGGCGGCGTTGTGATGCAGGGCGCGCTTTAGCACTTCCCTTGGGTACACGCTGGTTTGTGAAAGCGTGCCAGCGAAGAGGTGTTCCGCTTCAATCAGGCGGTGCTGCATATCCAGCCATAAAACGGAAAATACCTCGCGGTCATACCCGGCCAGATTCAGCGTCAGAAAATCCCGCACGGATCGCGGCGCGTTGAAAGCCTCGCCCGGTTTGCGCAAGCGTTTTTCCAGCAAGTGCATTGCCCGATAGATCGCCCGATCCTCGCGGGCTTGCCGTGTGGTGATGGTAGAATTCAAAGCAGCCATGATGCGTACCTCCTGTGTAGGTTGCGTTGTGGTTAGGGGCTGGCCGGTGGTGACACACCAGCCTGCCCCGCTTTCCCCATGATCCGCATGGGGGACGGTGAAACTCTATGCGGCCTTGAGTTGCTGGATGTGGGCGTAGTCGCCTTGCTGCTCCAGCGTCCACACGTCCACCGCTTGCTGCATCCGCAACCACAGCCCCGCGCCATTGCCCAGCAGCTTGCCCAAGCGGATCGCCATATCCGGCGTAACCGGGCGGCGCTCATGCAGCACTTCGGACACGGTGCGGCGCGACACGCCCAGCCGGTCGGCAAACTCGCCTTGCGTGATCCCCAGCTCGGGCAATACATCCTCCCGCAGGATAGCGCCGGGATGGGTGGGTTTACGTGCTTTGCTTCGTAGCGATTTCATCAGTGATAATCCTCCAGGTTCACTTCCAGTGCATGACCGCCTTCAAACTTGAAGGTGATGCGCCAATTGCCGGACACTTTCAAACTCCAATAATCCTTCTTGTTGCCTGTCAGCTTATGCAGCCCATAGCCCGGAATGTTTAACTCTTCCGTGGTTTCCGCCTCATCGGTTGCGTCCAGCAACCGCCCTATTCGGTCACAATGCTGGGCGTTCAAACCGCTCCGGTCATTGTGCCGAAAGAACTTTTCCAGCCCCTTGTGTTTGAAGCTCTTAATCATGGCGTATTGTAACCCTATAAGTTACATTGTCAAACATCATCGCTGCCGCTAGTTTCTTTCAGCGTGCGCGCCATCGCCGCCGCGCGTGTCTCTGTGCGAGGGGCGGGCGGCTCTACCGGCGGGGCGGCTTCCTTCACCGGCTTAGGTGGCTTCACATACACCCGATGCAGCCGGTCAAGCTCTTGCATTACCCGCAGATATTCGGCCAACCAGACGGGGATAGGCTCGCCGGTTGCCCAGCGTGAAACGGTGCTGGTAGTCATGCCCAGCTTGCGCGCCAGTTCGCTTTGTTTCCACCCCAGGCTGTCCAGGGCTTGCCTCAATTCGTCTTTATCCATGATGCCCTCGCGTGCGCGTGAATCGTTGTTGCTGGTAGCATAGCACAAAATCCATTTGTGCAAACGCTTTATGTGTATTTATTATGATTACGGAGTAATGGCATTTGACATAACACCAGTTGTGCGTATTTCAAAAAACCATAACAAGCTGTATCTATTACGCTTTTTTTCGGGTGCGATTTTATGGAAATAGTTATGCACAGGTAAGGCGTTTTTTCTCAAAAAGTTATCCACAATTTGCGGCGTGTGTGGTGTGCGGGCAGAGAATTAAATTCGCGCGGCATTTTTCAGCGTCCGGCTACGCAGGAATGCGGCTTGCGGGGCTGCCCGGTACGCGCACCGCTTCACCCGGTTGCCACGCAAGCCGCTCCCGTATTGGCTTTGCGCCCGCCAGAAGTTATGCAACGGTTTTTCATTCGGCGACTAGACGGCTATGGGCGGGAGCGGACAATCTGCCCCGACTGCCCCGACTTCGTTTTAAAAAGTCGGGGCAGTGCCAGCCCAATAGATACGCCATGCCCCGACCGCCCCGACCTGCCCCGACCATTTTTAACGTGTACCGGATGAAAAACAGCATCAGCGGGTGAAAGAATTCGCCCGCAACGGGACCACTTGCGCGCCGGTTTTGAGGCTGTCCAAATAGTCCGCCCAAGACTGCATCATGGCCGTGCGCTCCGGCAGGTACATACGCCACATTTCCCGCTTATATGCAGCCTTCACCTTGTTGGCCTCTTCGTGTGCAAGCTGCCGTTCCAGCCATTCCTGTTTGTAGCCCATATTATCGAGGATAGTTGAGGCCATGGCACGGAAGCCGTGCGGGGTCATTTCCTCATTCGCCCAGCCCATGCGCCGCAAGGCGGAGCGGATCGCGTTGTCACTCATCGGGCGGTCGTGATCGCGCTCCCCCGGGAACACATACTTGCCGTGCCCTGTCAGCGGGTGGATCTCTCGCAACGTTTCCACGGCTTGCAGCGCCAGCGGAACTATGTGATGCGTTTCCGTTTTGGTGATGAAGTAAGTCCACTCCGCCGCGTCCAGGTTCACGTCCGCCCATTCCATCTTGCGCAGTTCGCCAGGGCGCACAAACAGCAGCGGCGAAAGTTTGAATGCGCACTTCACGATGAACGATCCCTGATAGCCGTCAATATCGCGCATCAGCTCCCCCACCTTTTGCGGGTCGGTGATCGCGGCAAAATGTTTATCCCGCTTCACTGGCGGCAGCGCGCCGCGCAGATCGCCGGAAGGATCACGCTGGGCGCGTCCGGTTGCCACGGCATAGCGAAACACCTGCCCACAACAGGCAAGGGCACGGTGCGCGGTTTCCAGCGCGCCACGGCTTTCGATGCGGCGGACCACGGCCAGCAATTCGGGCGCGGCAATCTCGGCAACAGGCTTTGCACCGATCCACGGGAAAATATCTTTTTCCAGCCGCGCGATGATTTTGCTTGAATGGTTATCCGCCCAGTTGGGCGAATGGCGCACAAACCATTCGCGTGCGATCGCCTCGAAACCGTTTGTGGCTTGCTCCGACTTCGCGGCCTTTTGCGACTGCTTCACTACGCCGGGATCAGCACCGTTCGCCAGCAGCTTGCGCGCCTCTTCGCGGCGGGCGCGTGCATCGGCCAGGCTCACGTCAGGGTAAACCCCCAGCGCCAGCGTTTTCTGCTTACCTGCGAAGCGATAGGCCAGCCGCCAATACTTCGCCCCATTGGGCTGCACCAGCAGGAATAACCCCCCGCTGTCCGTCAGTTTCACAGGCTTGTCGGTAGCTTTCGCCCTTTTCACTTCAATGTCAGTCAGCGCCATGTTTGCCCCCGTTGTTGGTATCAGGTGATGCCAACATACCAGATACCAACAAAAATACCAACATTTGTTGGTAGATTGCAATGGATGCGGATACACGACTACGGACAACAAAAAACCCGCAAAGCCTTATGCTGTGCGGGTTTAATGGACTTGCTTGGACTGCTTTGGATGGGTTTTTGGTGGTGATAGGTGGATTTGAACCACCGACCTCAGCGTTATGAGTGCTGCGCTCTAACCACCTGAGCTATATCACCGCGAAGAGCGCGGCATTCTCCAGATTTCACCCTATCTTGTCAATGCGCAGGTAACCTCTTTCAGTTCGCTTCCGGCAAAATCTTTTTGTATTTCACCCAGTTTGGTTGCGGTTGCGGCATCCAGCCCGTTCAGCATGAAGATGGCCATCTTGAGTTTGCTGGCGCGTTCGCCGACTTGCGCGGAACGCACATCCTTGGTGCGCCGCAGTTCGTCGAGGAAGTGCTGTGCCGCTTCTTGCGTCCTGAACACGCCCAGCGAAATGGCGTTCTGCCAGGGGCCCGCTTCCGAAACGACGAAATATTCACTAATTCCGCGCGCCTTGAGCTGGGCAATTTTCTGGTTTATTGACACCTTGTCTTTTACCGGCGGGATATACACCCAATAGCCT
Organism: Gallionellales bacterium RIFCSPLOWO2_02_FULL_59_110; assembly: GCA_001801215.1. Lineage (GTDB taxonomy): Bacteria > Pseudomonadota > Gammaproteobacteria > Burkholderiales > Gallionellaceae > Gallionella. The sequence goes on from MGXA01000023.1 coordinate 11,252, forward strand.
ATGGTGTATTCGACCTCGCGCCGGTCTAATTTATCGCCGAGCTGCAACGCGGATAATGCCGCGGTTGCCCGCGCAAGGTCGGTTCCCGAAAACTCGCTCCATTCCATGCACAAAGCATCCGGTTTGCCCGCAAGCGGCATGGGCCCCTCTAGCGGTGCCGAAGCGGGTGCGGAGGCGGGCAGAACCGCAGGCGGCTCGCCTTGCGGTGCGCTCAGCAAGGCGATCTTTTCCTCGTGCAGCGGAGGCTGCGCTGCCGACCCATCGGGGGCCGACAGCCCGCCCCACTGCATCACCGCAAAGAAGAGCGCATTCGCAAGCAGCAAAACCCAGACAAATATTTTCATTACGCGTTCGTTTCCTGTGCGATTAACAAAAGGCCCTGCAAGATGAGATTATCCACGATGCGCAACGGTGCGTTAAGGTGATCCCGCAACAACGTAGCCGCGCCGCCGCTCAGCACGACCGGGGCAGCGTCCCTCCGGCCAGGATCGCAACCGGCGGCCGGGCTGGCGTTTTCGGATAGCCTGGCCGAATGGTCGGCAGTTTCATCGGGACAGGCTTCGCCGAGCAGAGCATGCTGCCGTTCGATCGCGCCGCAACTGGCTTGCAGCGCGCCGCTGTAGAGCGCATCGGCGGTGTTCAGCGGGAACGGCGCATATTCCCCTTGACCCTGTTTCGCTTGCGTTGCCGCCTGCAACCGGGCCGTCGCGTCGAGCAGGCTGCGCTGCATCAGTTCCACTCCGGGCAAAATCAGCCCGCCGATAAATTCTCCCTTGGCCGACATGGCGTCGATCGTGGTGGCCGTGCCGCTGTTCACCACCAGGCACGGGCCGCGCACCAGATGCCAGGCCGCGATTAGAGCCGCCCAGCGGTCGCTGCCCAGTTGCGCGGGGCTGGAATAGTTGTTGCGCACGCCGCACTGTGCCTGTTGCGCGACGACAAAATGGGGGGCCGGAAATTCGGCGCAGGCATCGCGGATGTGCTGTTCAATTTCTTCTCCAGCGACATTGCTCACCCAGACTTGGCGTATGCCCCGCAACCCGGCGAACTGGTGCGGCAACTCTCCACACTGTCCGACCGGCAGGGCGCCGTTGTGCAACCAGCTGCTTCCGTGCGCAAGCGCCCACTTGATGCGTGTGTTGCCCGCATCGATCAGCAATTTCATCGCAATCCCCCCACTTCGCCGGAATTGAACTGTCGCATCCCCTGCGCGGTTTCCAGGCGTAATTCGCCGTTTGCGCCGACGCCGCGCGCGATCCCGGTCGCGACCGAACCGTCCGCCATGCGCAATTGAACCGGCTGATCCTGGTGGATATGGTAGCGCTCCCACTCGCCGCCGAACGCGGCAAAGCCGCCCTGTGCAAATTGCCGCAGCGCATCGGCCAGTTCCCGCAGCACGGCGGCCAGCAGCCGGTTGCGCGTGGGCATGTCACGGCATATTTCATCGAGCGCGCCGGCGGGCTGGTCGATCCGCTCGGCGAGATGATCCGGCAGCGAGCAATTCAGCCCGATGCCGATCACCACCGCGCTCGGCCCGAGCATATCGCCCTGCGCCTCGATCAGCACACCGCCCAGCTTGGCCCATTTGCCCGGTTTGCTTTGGCCGGCCAGGATGTCGTTCGGCCATTTCAGGCGCACTTCCCGCGCGCCCAGCCCGTCCAGTGCGCGGGCAATCGCCACGCCCACCGCGAGGCTCAGGCCGGACAGCGCATTCAGCCCGCAATCGAAGCGCCACAGCAGGGAGAACGTCAGCGTGCAGCCCAGGCCGGAGCGCCATGCCCGTCCCATCCGCCCGCGCCCGGCGGTCTGTAATTCCACCGCCAGCACGCTGCCGCTCGGCGCGCCGCCGTTCGCGGCGAGCGGCCCGGCGCGTTGCAGCAGCAGGGTATTGCTGGAAGCGGCCTGCGACAGTATGCCGATATCGAACTGTCCGGCAGCCTCGCCCAGCCAGCGCAGCACTTCTTCGCGTTCCAGCCGCTGCCACGGGCGCGCCAGGCGGTAGCCGCGGCCGCGTATGCGTTGCAGTTCCACGCCATGCTGCGCAACATCGGCCAGCGCGTTGAACACGCTGGCGCGCGATACGCCAAGCCGTTCCGCCAGCACCTCGCCGGAATGAAATTCGCCGTCCGCAAGGATATTCAGCAACTGCCAGGTGCGCGCCTGAATAGTATCTTTCGTCATCGCGGCATCCCGTCATCCGGGCGCGATTCCGTGTCGAGAAAACGCAGGATTTCGTCGCGCCGCTTCTGCGCGTCCCGATAACCGAGATCGATCAATTCGCTGCAAAATTTTCCTTCGGACAGCAAATAGCTCAGCAGAATGCCGCCGCCGCGCGGCATTGCGCCAACCATGCGCAACAGCAGGCGTATCGTCCAGGGCAGTTCCGAGGCGTAACGCTCGGCAATCTTTTCGATCGGCTGGCTGGGAGAAATCACCAGCACGTCGACATGTTTTATGTCGGCCTGTATGCAGGCCTGTTCGGGCAGCATGGCCGCGAGTTCGTTGATGCGCTGCACCCGCTCCAGGTCGACTTCCATGCTGTCGAGAAAAATACTGTTCAACGCATGTCCGGCAATATGCGCCAGCGACGGGTATTCGTTCATGTCGGCGCGCTGCGACTGGTTGACGTAGCCGTTCGACGTGACGCCGATGACCAGGATGTGTGTCGCACCCAGATGCAGCGCCGAACTGATCGGGGCGATCTGGCGCATCGAACCGTCGCCGAAATATTCGCGGTTAACCAATGCCGCCGGAAAAATGAAAGGCAGCGCTGACGAGGCCAGCAAATGCCTGATTTCGATCCGCGCCGGGATACCGATACGCCGCGTGCGCCGCCACGAGGCCAATTGCTCCGCACCCTGGTAAAACGTGACCGATTGCCCGGAACTGTAGCCGGACGCGGTGACGCTCAGCGCATGTACCAGCCCGGCATCGATGCTGTCCTGGATTTTTTCGCAAGGGAGCACCTGTTCGAGAAAATCGATCAGCGGGGAATTGTCCAGCAGCGCTATGCGTTTGAGCTTGTTGATGCCCAGGCCGCTCAGTATCAGCCCGGTCAGCCACAGCACGGTGTTGTTAAACACGCCGACAACATCGGTGCGGTAGACCTGGCTGGCGCGGAAATTCTTCCAGACGGTATCGAGGTAGCTCACGCCCTTGCGGAAACTTCGCGCATTGATTGCAAGCGCTGCGGCATTGAGCGCCCCTGCCGAGGTTCCGCAAATCACCGGGAAAGGGTTATGCGCGCGGCGCGGCAGGAATTCGGCGATCGCCTTGAGCACGCCGACCTGATAAGCGGCCCGCGCGCCGCCGCCGGTAAGGATCAACCCTGCGCGCTTCTTCATTCGCGTTCTATTCGGTCACGGCCAGCACCGATTCCAGCGCGTCCTTCAACGTCTCTTCCGGCAGGGCATTCAGCGTTTCCGACAGCATCTCGGCCGCATGCACCGCGCCTTCGGGCAAAGCACCGACATCGGTGTTCGCCACCAGCACGGCGGCCGCGCCAACCACCTTGAGCAAACGTGCGCGTTCTGCCATCAGCAGCTCGATTTCCTTGCTCAACAATTCAACCTCTTGCCTGTTCATCTGCGATCTCCATTCATTAGGGCTTGGACGGATTATATACATTGCGACATAAATCTACTGCACGATTCCGGAGCGAGGGGGCGCAACAGCCAACGGGCATTGCGCCCGCACGGAGCTGACCGTGGCTGTACAGCCGATGAATCTGCCGTCGCCGTGCAGCGCCGCGATGTGCGGCGTTTTATGGCAACGGAAACCGAAAAAAACGGCAACCCGTTGGTTGTCGGTTGACCAAACCGCCGCCAACCTTTATCTTACGTGGTTCTTTTTGGCTTAAAACTAAGGTGTTTGCGATGGAGTTGACCGGCGCGGAGATACTGATCCGCTGTTTGCAGGAGGAACAGGTTGAATATGTGTTTGGCTATCCCGGCGGGGCGGTATTGTTCATTTATGACGAGCTGTTCAAGCAGGACAAGGTCAAGCATGTGCTGGTGCGCCACGAGCAGGCTGCGGTGCACGCGGCCGATGGCTATGCGCGCTCTTCCGACAAGGTGGGCGTGGCGCTCGTCACTTCCGGGCCGGGGCTGACCAATGCGGTGACCGGCATCGCCACCGCCTACATGGATTCCACGCCGATGGTGGTTATCAGCGGCCAGGTTCCGACCGGCGCAATCGGCGAGGATGCGTTCCAGGAAGTCGATGCGGTGGGTATTACCCGCCCGTGCGTGAAGCACAATTTCCTGGTCAAGGACGTGAAGGACATCGCCGCGACCATCAAGAAGGCGTTCTACCTCGCCAAGACGGGGCGTCCCGGCCCGGTGCTGGTGGACATTCCCAAGGACGTGTCCAACCATAAAACCAACTTCGAATATCCGGCCAGCGTGACGATCCGTTCCTACCATCCGGCGGGCAAGGGCGACAGCGCGCAGATCAGGCGCGCCGCGCAGATGCTGCTGGAGGCCAAACGGCCGATGATCTATGCGGGTGGCGGCGTGGTGCTGTCCGATGCTGCCGCGCAATTGGCCGATCTGGCGCGTCTGCTGAACTTTCCTTGCACCAATACACTGATGGGGCTGGGCGGCTTCCCGGCCAGCGACAGGCTGTTTGTCGGGATGCTCGGAATGCACGGCACCTACGAGGCGAACATGGCGATGCAGCACTGCGACGTGCTGCTGGCGGTCGGCGCGCGCTTCGACGATCGCGTGATCGGCAACGTCGCGCATTTTGCCGAGGTGCCGCGCAACATCATCCATATCGACATCGATCCGTCCTCGATCGCCAAGCGCGTCAAGGTGGATTTGCCCATCGTCGGCGATGTGAAGCTGGTGCTCGACGAACTGTTGGGCGTGCTGCGCGGCGGCAAACAGACGCCCGACGCGGCGGCCATGGGCGCATGGTGGAAGCAGGTGGAGGATTGGCGCGCCGCAGGCGGCGGGCTGTGCTACAAGAATTCCACCGAAATCATCAAGCCGCAATACGTGATCGAGAAGCTGCACGAGATCACCGGCGGCGATGCGTTCATTACGACCGACGTAGGCCAGCACCAGATGTGGGCAGCGCAGTATTACAGGTTCGACAAGCCGCGCCGCTGGATCACTTCCGGCGGGCTGGGCACGATGGGTTTCGGTCTGCCGGCGGCGATGGGGGTGCAGATGGTTAACCCCGGCGCAACCGTTGCCTGCATAACGGGCGAGGGTAGCATCCAGATGAACATCCAGGAGCTGTCTACCTGCAAGCAATTCCATCTGCCGATCAAGATTGTCGCGCTCAACAACGGCTATCTGGGCATGGTGCGGCAGTGGCAGGAGTTCTTCCACGGCAACCGCTATTCCGAGACCTACATGAACGCGCTGCCGGATTTCGTCAAGCTGGCCGAGGCCTATGGGCATGTCGGGGTGCGTATCGAGAAACCTGCGGATGTCGAACCGGCATTGAAGGAAGCGTTTGCGCGCAAGGATGATCTGGTGTTCATGGACTTCCGCACCGACCCGACGGAAAACGTCTACCCGATGGTTCCAGGCGGGCGCGGCTTGTCGGAAATCATCCTGGCGGAGGAGCTTTGATGAGACATATCATCTCCCTGCTGATGGAAAACGAGGCGGGCGCATTGTCGCGCGTGGCGGGCCTGTTTTCGGCGCGCGGCTATAACATCGAATCGCTGTCGGTTGCGCCGACCGAAGATCCGACCCTGTCGCGCATGACCATCGTCACCAGCGGTTCGGATGCGGTTATCGAACAGATCAGCAAGCAGCTCAACAAGCTGGTGGATGTCGCGGCGCTGATCGATCTGAGCGAGGGCGAGCATCTCGAACGCGAGCTGATGCTGGTCAAGGTGCGCGCCGAGGGCGCAGCGCGTGAAGAATTGAAACGCGTGGCGGATAATTCCCACGGGCGCATTATCGATGTGACCGAACATATCTACACCATCGAACTGACCGGATCATGCGCCGAGTTGGACGATTTCCTGGAGAAGATAGGCCGCGACCTGATTCTGGAAACGGTGCGCACCGGCGCTTCGGGCATCGGGCGCGGCGAGCGGATTTTAAAATTGTAGGGTGGGCACGATTCCTGCGCCCACCGTTTTTCCGCGTGGGCACAAAGAACGTGCCCACCCTACCGACTAACGACTAATTTTTTACAAAGAGGGCAACATGAAAGTTTATTACGACAAAGACGCAGACCTTTCACTGATCAAGGGCAGGAAAATCACCATCATCGGCTACGGTTCGCAGGGCCATGCCCATGCGCAAAATCTGCGCGATTCCGGTGTCAATGTGACCGTCGCGCTGCGCAAGAACGGCTCGTCCTGGAAGAAGGCTGAAGGTGCCGGTTTGCAAGTGGCGGAAATCGCCGCTGCGGTGAAGGATGCCGATGTGGTGATGATGCTGTTGCCGGACGAAAATATTCCCGATGTTTATAACAAAGAAGTTGCGCCAAACATCAAGGCGGGCGCGGCGCTGGCGTTCGCGCATGGCTTCAATGTGCACTACAACCAGGTCGTGCCGCGCGCCGATGTGGATGTGATCATGATCGCGCCAAAGGGCCCCGGCCATACCGTACGCTCCGAATACCTCAAGGGCGGCGGCGTGCCGACGCTGATCGCGGTGTACCAGGACAAGACCGGCAAGGCCAAGGATATCGCGCTGTCCTATGCGGCGGCGAACGGCGGCACCAAGGGCGGCGTGATCGAGACCAACTTCCGCGAAGAAACCGAGACCGATCTGTTCGGCGAACAGGCCGTGCTGTGCGGCGGCGCGGTGGAACTGGTCAAGGCCGGTTTTGAGACGCTGACCGAAGCGGGCTATGCGCCGGAAATGGCTTATTTCGAGTGCCTGCACGAACTGAAATTGATCGTTGACCTGATGTACGAGGGCGGCATCGCCAACATGAACTACTCGATCTCCAACAACGCGGAATACGGCGAATATGTCACCGGCCATCGCGTGATCGCCGATCAGGCGCGCGCCGCGATGAAGGAATGCCTGAAGAATATCCAGAACGGTTCCTACGCCAAGCAGTTCATCCTGGAAGGCCGTACCAACTATCCGGAAATGACCGCGCGCCGCCGTTTGAACGCGGAGCATCCGATCGAAGTGGTGGGCGGACAGTTGCGTTCCATGATGCCGTGGATCGGCAAGAACAAGCTGGTGGATCAGTCTAAAAACTAAAGCGGGAAGGGTGAAGGGGGAAGAGGGAAGGGTAGAAGCCAACCCCCCCTTCTCCCTTCCCTCTTCTCCCTTCTCCATATGAGAAATTACCCCCACCCCATCATCGCCCGCGAGGGTTGGCCGTTTCTGGCGATTTCGCTGGTTCTGGCGCTCGCCGCATCCGCCTGGTGCGTCACATGGTCGATTCCGCTGTGGATCATCTTCGTGTTCGTGTTGCAGTTCTTCCGCGATCCCCCACGCGAAATCCCGCAGGAGGCAGGTGCGGTGCTTTCGGCTTGCGATGGGCGCGTCATCAAGGTCGAACGCGCGCAGGATGTTTATGCCGGACGCGAAGCGGTTTTGGTCAGCGTGTTCATGAACGTGTTCAACGTGCATTCCAACCGCAGCCCGACTGACGGCACGGTGGAAAAAGTGCAGTATTTCCCCGGCAAGTTCGTCAATGCCGATCTCGACAAGGCTTCGGCGGAAAACGAGCGCAATGCGGTGGTGCTGAAGACCGCAGATGGGCAGACTGTGACCTTCGTGCAGGTGGCCGGGCTGATCGCGCGGCGCATCCTGTGCTACGTCAAGGCAGGCGACCAGTTGGCGCACGGCCAGCGCTACGGCTTCATCCGCTTCGGTTCGCGCGTGGACGTGTACCTGCCGCTGGATGCCACCGTGAAGGTGAGTATCGGCGATAAGGTGTCGGCAACTAGCACTATCTTGGCAATTCTCCCGCAAAACGGTTAATCTGACCGCATGGACGAATTCGATACCCGCAAGCCGATGAACCTGCGCAGGCGCGGCATTTACCTGCTGCCCAACCTGTTCACCACCGGCGCGCTTTTTGCCGGCTTTTACGCGATCGTGCAGGCGATGAATTTGCGCTTCGAATTTGCGGCGGTCGCGATCTTCATCGCTATGGTGCTGGACGGGCTGGACGGGCGCGTGGCGCGCCTGACGCATACGCAAAGCGAATTCGGCGCGGAATACGACAGCCTGTCCGACATGGTTTCGTTCGGCGTCGCACCCGCGCTGGTCATGTACGAGTGGGCATTGAAAGGGCTGGGCAAATGGGGCTGGTTCGCCGCGTTCATCTACTGCGCCGCCACCGCGTTGCGTCTGGCGCGCTTCAACACCAACATCGGCGTGGTCGACAAGCGCTATTTCCAGGGCTTGCCCAGCCCAGCAGCCGCCGCGCTGGTGGCTGGGTTCGTCTGGGTGATGCTGGATTACGGCTTCAAGGGGAGCCAGTTGAGTTGGTATGCCGCCGCGCTGACGGTGTTCGCCGGTTTGAGCATGGTCAGCAACCTGCCGTTCTACAGCTTCAAGGACCTGAACATGCGCAAAAGTGTGCCTTTCATCATGATCTTCCTGATAGCCCTGTTTTTCATCCTGATTTCCAGCTATCCGCCCGGCGTATTGTTCGGGTTGTTCCTGTGTTATGCCCTGTCCGGCTATGTGCTGTGGGCGTTGCGCCTGCGCAAAAAGCAACAGCCCATTGCCTGATGCGATAAAACTGGTAATATCCGTTCCATGCATTTCTCTACGCACATCGCAATACTCCACTCCACGTTCAGCCTCTTGGCCGCGCTGCTGCTGCGCGGCGCGCGCTAACCACACACCACACATTTGAAGCAAGCGCGCTGACCGTATAGCGGTTAAGCAGGTTCAACCTATTCGTATTGGAGTTTTGCCATGACAAATAAAATGCCAATTAAAATGACAGACAAATTGATTATTTTCGACACTACCTTGCGCGACGGCGAGCAGAGCCCCGGCGCGGCTATGACCAGGGAAGAAAAGCTGCGCATTGCGCGCCAGCTGGAAAAGCTCGGCGTGGACGTGATCGAGGCGGGATTCGCCGCCGCGAGCCCCGGTGATTTCGAGGCGGTGAAGGCGGTCGCCGAAGCCGTGAAGAACTCCACCGTGTGTTCGCTGGCGCGCGCTTCCGAGAACGACGTGCGCCGCGCCGGGGAAGCGATCCGCACGGCGAAATCGGGGCGTATCCATACTTTCATCGCCACCAGCCCGATCCACATGCAGCACAAGCTGCGCATGAACGAGGATCAGGTGGTCGAGCGCGCGGTGCAGGCGGTGAAGTGGGCGCTGGAATATACCGACGATGTGGAATTTTCCGCCGAGGATGCGGTGCGCTCGGAGATGGATTTTCTGGTACGCGTGTTCGATGCGGTGATCCGCGCCGGAGCGAAAACCATGAACGTGCCGGATACCGTGGGTTATTCGATTCCCGCCGCGTGGGGCGAGCGCATCAAGCAATTGATCGAGCGCGTGCCGGATTCGGACAAGGTGATCTGGTCCACGCATTGCCACAACGATCTCGGGCTTGCGGTGGCGAATTCCCTGTCGGCGGTGATGAACGGCGCGCGCCAGGTGGAGTGCACCATCAACGGCCTCGGCGAACGCGCCGGCAACGCTTCGCTGGAAGAGGTCGTGATGGCGGTCAGGACGCGCCGCGATATCTTTGACCTCGACACGCGCATCGACACCACGCAGATCGTGCCGACTTCCAAGCTGGTTTCCGGCATCACCGGCTATCCGGTGCAGCCGAACAAGGCGATCGTCGGCGCGAACGCCTTCGCGCACGAATCCGGCATCCACCAGGACGGCGTGCTCAAGCACCGCGAAACCTACGAGATCATGCGCGCCGAGGATGTCGGCTGGAATGCCAACCGGCTGACGCTGGGCAAGCTCTCGGGGCGCAACGCCTTGCGCCAGCGTTTCGCCGAACTGAACATCGAATTCGAGTCGGATGAGGCATTCAATGCCGTGTTCCAGCGTTTCAAGGAGCTGGCGGACCGCAAGCACGAGATTTTCGATGAGGACTTGCAGGCGCTGGTCAGCGACGAGGCGGTGATGCATGTCGATGAACATTACCGCCTGGTTTCCATGCGCGCCCACAGCGAGACCGGGATATTGCCGGCGGCCAAGGTGGCGCTCGGCATCGACGGCGCGCTGCACGAGGCCGAGGCGCAGGGCGGCGGGCCGGTGGATGCGACCTTTCAGGCCATCGAGAAAATCGCTCACAGCGGCACCGAGCTGCTGCTCTACTCGGTGAACAACATCACCAGCGGCACCGATGCGCAGGGCGAGGTGACGGTGCGTCTGGCCAAGGGCGGGCGCATCGTCAACGGGCAGGGCGCGGACACCGACATCGTGGTGGCTTCCGCCAAGGCCTACCTGAACGCGCTCAACAAGCTGCACGGCAAGCCGGAGCGCGCCCACCCGCAGTTGTGAGCCTGCGACTGGCGCCTGTCATGGGGAAACGCTTGGCCATACAAAAAGACTGGCTGGATTTCTTGAACTTCGCGCGCTTTGTCGCGGCGCGCTTCCATCAGGATCGCTGCATGCAGATTGCGGCGAGCCTGACCTTTACCACGCTGCTGTCGCTGGTGCCCCTGATCACCATCGCCCTGACGATGTTTTCGGCGTTTCCGGTATTCGAGAATTTTTCCGCCCAGATCAAGATATATTTGCTCAGCAACCTGATGCCGGATATGGCCGGAAAAATCATCACGCAATATATGCGGCAGTTTACCGAAAGCGCGATGCGCCTGACCGCGGTCGGTATCGTATTTCTTGCGGTGACGGCCATGCTGATGATGCTGACCATCGATCATGCATTCAATACCATCTGGAGGGTGACACGCCCGCGGCCATTGCTCAAGCGGCTGGTCATTTACTGGGCGGTGCTCACGCTCGCGCCGTTGCTCATCGGGGCGAGCCTGTCGCTGACCTCGTGGCTGGTCGGATTGTCGATGGGCTATGCAAAACACATTCCGGTGTTCGGCGTGGAAGCCCTGAAGGTGTTGCCGGTGCTGTTCACCACGCTGGCGTTCGCCATGCTGTTCAGGCTGGTGCCAAACCGCCATGTGCCGCGCAAGCACGCGCTGATCGGCGCAATTGTGGCAGCGTTGATATTCGAGTCCATGAACCAGATGTTCGGCTATTACATCAGCCATTTTCCGACCTACAAACTGGTGTACGGCGCATTCGCCAGCTTGCCGATTTTTCTGATGTGGATTTATTTGTCCTGGCTGACCACCCTGGTCGGTGCGGTGATAGCGGCATCCTTGTCGCATTGGCGCGCGCCTGTAACGCAGCACTTGTCGCCGGCCGCCCAGTTGCTGAATGCGCTGCGCGTGCTGCAAATCATGGCGCAGGGCTTGCAGCGGGGCAGGGTGAGCACATTCCATGAGTTATCCGCATCGCTGCATCTCGGCTATGACGTGCTGGAAAACATCCTCGAGAAGCTGGCTAGCGCCGATATGGTGCGCAAGGCGGAAGGGCAGGGCTGGTTATTGATGCGGGACGCGAGCCATATTCGCGCCCCGGAACTGTTGCGCCTGTTCGTGCTGGATTGCAGCGCGTCATCCGTTGCGCGAGGCGACGAGCCGTTGCAGCAATGGCTTGCCGGGTGCGCCGGGCAACTCGAACAAAACACCGACCTGACTCTGGAAGAGATATTCGCGCGCGGCGCGGAACATGCCAAGCAATGATTTTGCTCAGGTAAAAAAACGTCGGTGAGCATCTTCCGGGATGGGCATTCCCGTCGCCTGCGCGCGTTGTAGAAGCTCCCAGTAGTAGCGGTAGGAGGCGCGGTCGTGCAGTTTGCCTTCATGCTGGATCGGCCCCCAGGCAGCATCCTGGGCGGCAGCCAATAAGGCTGCGGCTTCGCCGACTTCGGCGAAATCCGGGCGCATGGCTTCGACGATGGGCATGATCTGGTTCGGATGGATGCTCCACATGCGCAGGAAGCCGAGCTCCTGGCGGGCGCGCCTCGCGTCTTCGCGCACCACGTTGGCATCGCGTATTTCGGTGGTGACGTTATGGCTGGGTACGACACCATTGCCCAGCGCGGCGGCGGCGATTTCGCATTTGGCGCGCACCACCAGCGCATGGCCGAACTGGCCGGGCGAGCGCATCGCGGCGGCGGGAACCGCGCCATGATATGCGGAAACGAAATCCATCAGACCGAAATCGAGAACCTCGATATGAGGCAGGCGGGCGATCTGCCACACGTCGTGCAGCGCGCCGGGCGTCTCGATCAGCACATGCACGGGTATCTCGCGGGCGATGCCGTGGCGGCCTCGCAACTCGTCGAGCGCGGCGATCTGCGTCACGACATCTTCTGCACTCTCCGGTTTGGGCAGCACGATATAGGCCACGCGCTGTCCGGCCCCGCCGACGAGGGTTTCCAGTTCGTTGCGCCAGGCCGGGTGCCTGACATCATGGATGCGCGCACCGATGCGGCCGAAGCGGTTTGCGCCGGACAGAATAAGCCCGGCGATCATCTCCGCATGTTCGCGTTCCCGGCCTGCGGGCGCACCGTCTTCGCAGTCGGCGGTGATGTCGAAAACCGGCCGCCCTTCGACCGATAATTCGGCTTGAATTTGGATCGCCTTGTTCAGCATCTTTTCGCTGCCGGCAAAGTGTTCGCAGGCGGCAAGATGCGGAAATGGCCTGCTGCCCGCATAGAGCACGCCGGATGGGTGGATGAGGTTATTCATGCTGGAGAATCTCGATAAAGGGTGAGCGTCGTCGGCCCGAATATTATCACATGCACCCGGCACATTTTTGACCGGCAAGCTGTGTCCGAGGGGCGGCAATATGCATATTCGGCGGCTTGTCACACCCGTCCCCAATGCCGCATTTGCAAGGTTTCTGGTGCCGGACACCCGATCCGGATTTGCTCCATGCCAGACAAACATCTATGCCGGTATTTCTACTTTTCTTCTCGTTACCACGCGGAGCATGGGAACGATGCAAATACATAGGTATTCCTGCCTATATTATCTGTTGCAGAAGGCTGATAATGTTTGTGCTGGGAACAGAGGCCAATAAATTTGTGTAAACTTGTTGCCGCGCCGCCGGTCTGACCCGATATCCGTCCATGCCGAAACATATTCAACCATGAACACCATTTCTTCTATTTCTATCTACGGCATGAACGTTGCGCAGACCAGGCTGCAGGCAGCGGCGCACAACATCGCCAATCTCAACACTGCCGGATTCCATCGCCAGGAAGTGAAGCAAAGTGCGCTGGCCGAGGGCGGCACCCGCGCTGTGGTCGGCACCACGTTCAGTGCTGGATCCAATCTGGAGACCGATATGGTTCAGCTATTGCAGGCAAAAAACAGCTTTTTCGCCAATTTGCGTGTATTCGAGGCCAGCAATGAGGCATTGGGCTCGCTGCTGGACATATCGGCCTGAGCGGGGCGGCAAGTCGCGAGTGCCTGCTTGCGGGTAGCCGGTAAACCGGTATTGTCTGTGCAAGAAGGAGGGCAATCATGGAACGCCGCACATTTCTGAATCGTTTGACAGGTATGTCATTGCTGCTTCTCATGCCTGTCTTTGCACGGGGAGCGCAAGGCATGACCCCCCTGATCAAAAGCCGCTCCGAATGGCGCGCGCTTTTGCCCAGCGCGCGCTACGAGATTCTGTTTGAGGAAGGCACCGAGCCCGCCCACAGCAGCCCGCTCGATGATGAAAAACGCAACGGCACGTTCGTCTGCGCCGCCTGTTTCCTGCCTTTGTTTTCCTCGGCGCACAAATACGACAGCGGCACGGGCTGGCCGAGTTTCTGGCAACCGCTCGCGGATGCCGTCGCGACCAAGACCGATTTCAAGCTGGTGTGGCCGCGCACCGAATATCACTGCGCCCGCTGCGGCGGCCATCAGGGACATGTATTCAAGGATGGCCCGCAGCCGACCGGTTTGCGCTATTGCAACAACGGGCTGGCGCTGGAATTCGTGCCTCAGGGAACGCCCTTGCCGGAGCTGCGCACATGAAGCGATTGCAGGCAGGGATGCTGGCTGGGTGCGCGCTGCTGCTGTGTGCGGCGACGGTCGGCGCCGCAACGAAAACCGCCACGGCGATCTTTGCCGGCGGCTGTTTCTGGTGCATCGAGGCGGATTTTGAAAAGCTGCCCGGCGTGATCGCAGTCGAGTCGGGTTACACCGGCGGAACCCTGCACAATCCGACCTATGACCAAGTGAGCAAAGGCGGCACCGGACATACGGAAGCGGTGCGCGTATCTTACGATCCGCAACAGGTCGGCTACGAAAAATTGCTCGACTATTTCTGGCGGCATATCGACCCGACGGTGCGCGACCGGCAATTCTGCGACGTCGGCTCGCAGTACCGCAGCGGAATCTATTTCCAGAACGAAGCGGAACAGAAGCTGGCGCGCGCCAGCAAGGCGGTTCTGGAAGAAAGCGGCCGCTTCGCCAGCATCCACACCGAGGTCGAAGCGGCCGGGGTGTTCTACCCCGCCGAGGAGTATCACCAGGATTATTACAAGAAAAACCCGGTCCGCTACCAATACTATCGCTACAATTGCGGGCGCGATGCGCGGATCAAGGCCTTGTGGGGTACGCCCTAAAAGTCCCGCTGACCGGCCCGCTCGACGAACACGGACAGGCAACTCGCGCAATGGCAAAACCTGTCCGGCATCCCCTTTGCCGATTTCTTTCGCTTTGCCGGGAGCACCATGATGGCCAATCGGTTCACACAGTGGCTGCAACGCCGCCGCGCGTATGACAGATGGCGGCGCCCGGTACGCTTCGAGCGCAACCTGATCGTGATCGGCGGCGGCGCGGCGGGGCTGGTGGCGGCCTATATCGCGGCGGCGGTGAAAGCCAAAGTCACCCTGGTCGAGGCGCACAAAATGGGCGGGGATTGCCTCAACTATGGTTGCGTGCCGAGCAAGGCGCTGATCCGGAGCGCGAAGCTGGCGCACCAGATGCGCCACGGCGAGCGCTACTGGCTGAACTCAAACCCGCCCGATTTCAGTTTCCGCAAAGTGATGGCGCGCGTGCAGGAAGTGATCCGCACGGTCGCGCCGCATGACAGCGTGGAGCGCTACACCGGGCTGGGCGTGGAGGTGCTGCAAGGCCATGCGCGCATCGCCGATCCGTGGACGGTCGAAATCAAGCTTGCCGACGGCACGACGCAGACGCGCACCACGCGCAGCATCGTCATCGCCACCGGCGCGCGTCCGTTCGTGCCGCCGCTGCCAGGGCTGGAGGAGGTCGGCTACGTCACCAGCGATACCCTGTGGGAGGAATTCGCCAAACTGGATGAAGCGCCCAAACGGCTGGTGGTGCTGGGCGGCGGCCCGATCGGCTGCGAGCTGGCGCAGAGTTTTGCACGGCTCGGTTCGGGCGTGATCCAGATCGAGATGGCACCGCGCATCATGATCCGCGAAGACGAAGAGGTCTCGGAACTGGCGCGCGCCGCGCTCGCCGCCGACGGCGTGGAAATGTTGACCGGCCACAAGGCGGTGCGCTGCGAAAAAGAGGGCGAGCGCAAATACATCGTGGTCGAGCATGACGGCCAGACCCGCCGCATCGAGTTCGACGCGCTGATTGCGGCAGTCGGTCGCAGCGCGCGGCTGAAAGGCTTCGGGCTGGAGGAGCTGGGCATCCCGACCCAGCGCACCGTCACCACCAACGAATATCTGGAGACGCTGTACCCGAACATCTATGCCGCAGGCGATGTGGCCGGGCCGTACCAGTTCACCCACACCGCCTCGCATCAGGCCTGGTATGCGGCGGTGAACGCGCTGTTCGGTGACTTCAAACGCTTCAAGGCGGACTATTCCGTCATCCCCTGGTCCACCTTCATCGACCCGGAAGTGGCGCGCGTCGGCCTCAACGAGCAGGAAGCGCGCGAGCAGGGCATCGCCCATGAAGTGACGAGATACGGCATCGAAGACCTCGACCGCGCCATCGCCGACGGCAGCGCGCACGGCTTCGTCAAGGTGCTGACCGTGCCGGGCAAAGACAGGATACTCGGCGTGACCATCGTCGGCGAACATGCGGGCGACCTGCTGGCGGAGTTCGTGCTGGCGATGAAGCACGGGCTGGGGCTGAACAAGATACTCGGCACTATCCACATCTACCCGACGCTGGCGGAGGCGAACAAATACGTAGCCGGGGAATGGAAGCGCGCCCACGCGCCACAGAACGTGCTGGTCTGGCTGGAACGCTACCATGCCTGGAAGCGCGGCTGAGCCGACGCGCATGATGGAATGCCGCAAGCCGCGAGTATTCGCCTGGCCGCATGACGGGCTGCGGACAATAGGGGAAGAGCTGCTGCTAATATCCGGCATAACCTGACCCGGTTGAGGAGGTTCCATGAGTTTCGAGCAGTTCGTGCTGGACTATGAACAGGCCATCCGGCTCGCTTCGTTTTTTGGCGTATTGGCCGTGATCGGCCTGTGGGAGCTTGCGGCTCCCCGGCGCGCGTTGACCGTGTCCAAGGCGCTGCGCTGGGCGGCCAACCTCGGCATCGTCGCCCTCGACACTGTGCTGTTGCGGCTGCTCTTCCCGCTGGCCGGGGCGGGTGTTGCGGCGTTTTGCGCGGCGAACGGCTGGGGGCTGCTCAACCATTTTCAGGTGCCTTTCGTGATCGCCGTGCCGCTGGCGGTGATCGCGCTGGATTTCGTCATCTGGTTGCAGCATGTCATTTTCCATGCCGTGCCGGCTCTGTGGCGCGTACACCGGGTACACCACGCCGATCCAGATTACGACGTGACCACCGGGGCGCGCTTCCATCCCATCGAGATCATTCTGTCCATGCTGATCAAGTTCGCCGCCATCGCCGTGTTCGGGTTGCCGGTGGCGGGTGTGGTGATCTTCGAGGTGCTGCTCAACGCCACTTCCATGTTCAATCACGGCAACCTGCACCTGCCGGCGGGTCTGGACCGGGTGTTGCGCTGGTTCGTGGTTACGCCGGACATGCACCGGGTACACCACTCCATCGAAGACGACGAGGCCAACTCCAACTTCGGTTTCAATCTGCCGTGGTGGGATCGCCTGTTCGGCACCTACCGCGATCAGCCGCGCGCCGGGCATGTGGGCATGACCATCGGTATCCGCGACCATCGCGACCCGCGCGAAGTGGCGCGCCTGCCCGGTATGCTGCTGTTGCCCTTCCGGGGCGAGGTCACGGACTACGCCATCAACCGGCGCAATTATTCCGGCGGGACGAAGGCGCGCAAGGAATGAACCTAAGCCGGACAAGCCGGAACCAAACGGGTAGCCCGGATGAAACGCAGTGAAATCCGGGAACGGGTATGATGCCCCCGGATTCCGCTATCGCTGCATCCGGGCTACAAACCCCGCAAGGCTCACCTTCGTTCAAACCCTTGCCAATGCCAGATAAATGCAAAACTCTTGTCATGTTTTGACATCATTTGATCGGTAAGAGCACTAACGTGCTGCCGGCTCAATGCGGCAACTTTATTTTGAAGACATCACCTATCGCTGCAATAATTTCCGGGCTGTCCCATTCGTAGGATCCGCGAACTTTTTCGAGCACCCGGCCATTTGCATCGACCAGAACGGTCAAGGGAATCGTATCGGCGCCCAGCATGTTTTCCAGGAACAGTTTGCTGTCGAGAAAATTTTCGAACGTAACCCCGGATTTCCTGATGAACGCCGCTGCCGCGCTGCCATTGTCGTCTGTTGAAATTCCGATCACATTGAATTGTTTTCCACCGTAGCGGCGGGCAAGCCGGTTCAGCGAACCCATTTCAGCGCGGCATGGGCCGCACCAACTGGCCCAGACATTGATAATCAGGGGTTTTCCCTTGAAGTCTGAAAATTTTTTCGTGCTCCCGGAAAACCCGCGCAATGTGGCTTCGCGCAGATATCCGCCAATCTCGACCTCGCCGGGCGTGCTCGCAAAAGCCGTTGCAGATATTCCCAAGAGGCAGGCAAAAACCAGGAAGATAATTTTCATTTCGAAATTCGCCTATTCGTTGCGATGTCCTGCACCGACGGGGTAGGGCATCGGGGCGGAGTCAGGGCACCCGGCCTGCCCATCACGAACGGCCAGGCAGCGCGCCGCGCCGCTGGCGGGCGCAGATTTATTGGATTTCGACCAAGGTTTCGTCCGGTGCCACGCTGTCGCCTTTCTTGACATGCACGCTGATGACGAAGCCGCCGATAGGGGCCTGGATTTCGTTTTCCATCTTCATGGCTTCGATCACCAGCACGCCATCACCCGCATCAACCTTGTCTCCGACCTTGACCTTGACATCGACAATGGTGCCGGGCATGGCGGTTGCCACGCAGCCCTCGTGGGATGGGCGCGGACGCCCCGAGTCTGCTGCCGTTGTGGCGGGTTTTTTCCTGCCGTTGCCCTTGCTGCTTGAAACTTCGATTTCGTTCAGGGTTTCGACAATGACTTCCTCCGAAATGCCGTCGACGGAAACGTAGAACGGGCGCTGGGCTTCGCCGTGGTGCCCGCTGCCGGTGAGCTTGATATGGAAGGTTTCGCCGTGCAGCGTTATCTTGAATTCATTGGGCGCATAGCGTTCTGAGGAGGGGGTGGCGGCTTCCTTGGGCAGCAATGGCTCGGGCTGGAGCGTGTTGGCATTGCGCTCTTGCAGGAAGGTTATGGCGATATCCGGAAACATGGCGTACGTGAGGACATCTTCCTCGCTCTTGGCCAAGTTTTCGCACTTGATCTTGAGCTTGTTCATCTCGTCTTCAAGCAAATCCGCAGGGCGGCAGGTTATGGTTTCCGCATCGCCGACGGCAAGTTTTTTGACCTGCCCGTTGATTTCGCCGGGCGCCTTGCCGTAGTGGCCGAGCAGGTAGTTCTTGACTTCATTGGTGACCGATTTGTAGCGCTCGCCGGTTAGCACGTTCATCACGGCCTGCGTGCCGACGATTTGCGAGGTTGGCGTTACCAGCGGCGGGTAACCCAGGTCTTCGCGCACGCGCGGGATTTCGGCGAGCACTTCGTTTATGCGGTTGAGTGCGCCCAGTTCCTTGAGCTGGTTGGACATATTGGAGATCATGCCGCCAGGCACCTGGTTCACCAGCACGCGCGTGTCCACGCCGGTGTAGGGGCTTTCGAACTGCCAGTATTTCTGGCGCACTTCATAAAAATAGGCGGTGATTTCCTGTAGCGCGGCGAGGTCGATGCCGGTGTCGTAAGGTGTGCCTTGTAGCGCGGCAACGATGCTCTCGGTCGAGGAATGGCTGGCGCCTTCGCCGAAGGAGGAATTGCAGGTATCCAGGATGGTGGCGCCCGCTTCCACCCCCTTGAGAAAGCTCATGGCCGACAGGCCGGAGGTGGAGTGGCTGTGCAGGTGGATCGGCAGGCTGACGGCGGCGCGCAGCGCCTTGACCAGTTCGGTGGTCGCGTAAGGCGTGAGCAGGCCGGCCATGTCCTTGATGCACAGGGTATCGCAGCCCATGGCTTCCAGTTCGCACGCCAGTTCGACGAATTGTGGAATGCCATGCACCGGGCTGGTGGTATAGCTGATGCAGCCTTCGGCATGTTTGCCGGCTTTCTTTACCGCTTCGACGGAGACTTGCACGTTGCGCAGGTCGTTCATCGCGTCGAAGATGCGGAACACGTCGATGCCGTTGCCCGCCGCCTTGGCGACGAAGGCGCGCACTACGTCATCGGGATAGTGGCGGTAGCCGAGCAGGTTCTGGCCGCGCAGCAGCATCTGGAGACGGCTGTTCGGCAATGCCTTGCGCAGTTTTCTGAGGCGCTCCCACGGGTCTTCTTTCAGGAAGCGCACGCAGGAGTCGAAGGTCGCGCCTCCCCAGGCTTCCAGCGTCCAGAAGCCGATGCTGTCCAGCTTGGGGCAGATGGGCAGCATGTCGTTGGTGCGCATGCGCGTTGCGATCACGGATTGATGGCCATCGCGCAGAACCAGTTCGGAAATAAGGGTTTTTGCCATAATATTCTTGCTAGTAGAGTTGATTAAATACCTTCATGGGCCGCTATGGCGGCTGAAATGGCGGCCGCTCTCAGTTCCGGCGGAATTTTTGTGGTGTAATTGATCAACTCCGGGTGGGACTCTACAAACCCGGTATTGAAGTTCGCATTCCTGAAGTCGGGGTGCTTCAATATTTCCAGATAATACGGAATGGTCGTTTTTACGCCATAAATCGCCATATCGTTAAGCGTCCGGCTACCGCGCGCAATGACGTCTTCCCAGGTGAGCGCCCAGACGGTGAGTTTGGAACACATCGAGTCGAAATAGGGCGGGATTACATAGCCGCTGTAGATCGCGGCGTCGCTACGGACGCCGGGGCCGCCCGGCGCGTAGTAGCGGGTGATTTTGCCGAAGCTCGGCAAAAAGCCGTTTTTGGGGTCTTCCGCGTTGATGCGGAACTCCATGGCATAGCCGCGAAACCCGACATCTTTCTGTTTGTATTGCAGTTCGAGGCCGTCGGCGATGCGGATCTGCTCCTGCACGATGTCGATGCCGGTAATGGTCTCCGTCACGGTGTGTTCGACCTGGATGCGGGTATTCATTTCCATGAAATAGAAATTGTTGTCCTGGTCGAGCAGGAATTCGACGGTGCCCGCATTTTCATAGCACACGGCGCGGCTTGCCTTGACGGCCAGGTCGCCGATGTATTCGCGCTGTTCGGATGTGATCTGCGGCGACGGGGCAATCTCGATCAGTTTCTGGTTGCGGCGCTGGATGGAGCAGTCGCGTTCGAACAGGTGGATCATGTTGCCGTGACTGTCGCCCAGCACCTGCACTTCGATGTGACGCGGGTTGACCACGCATTTTTCCATGAACACTTCCGGCTGGCCAAAGGCCTTGTTGGCCTCTGAAATTACGCGCTCGTAGTTGCTGAGCAGGTCTTTATCGCTGTCGCAACGGCGGATGCCGCGTCCGCCGCCGCCATTGGTGGCCTTGAGCATTACCGGATAGCCGATTTTGTTTGCCAGTACGCGCGCTTCTTCGACATCGGCGAGGTTGCCGTCACTGCCCGGCACACACGGGATGCCGGCGGCTATCATCGCTTTTCGAGCCTGGACTTTATCGCCCATCTGGCGAATGACATTTGCTTTCGGGCCGATGAATTTAATGTCGCGACGCGCGCAAATTGCCGCCAGTTCGGGGTTTTCCGCAAGAAAGCCATAACCCGGATGCAGCGCATCGCATCCAGAGGTTGCCGCGATATTGACGATGTTATGGGCGTTAAGATAGCCGTTAACCGGCTCGGAACCGAGATGGTAGGCTTCATCCGCTTTCTTTACGTGCAGCGCATGACGGTCAGCATCCGTATAGATGGCGACCGACTTGATGCCCATTTCCGAGCAAGCGCGCACAATGCGAACCGCAATTTCACCGCGGTTGGCGACGAGTATTTTTGTAATCACAAATTATCCTGAATCCGGCTAAATGCGGGGTGTTTGGCCGGGCGATAGTTGGGTTGCATGTTTCTGCCCGGCGGGTTTTAACCAGGCCCGAGTCCCGCATTATAGCGGCATCGTCCCGCCATGCTCAATGGGAAATCTAATCGGGGTTCTGATCGGCACGGAATTTGTGAGCCGAAACATCGAGGGAAAATCGGTATGCGGGTCGGCAAACCGGATTCTGCACCTACCTTGAGCGGCAAGGAAAAGGGCATTCTTCGTCAAATCGGTCTGGAGTTATGCTATAAGGCCATGGATAATCCGCCGTCTCTTTCATCCACTTTTATGAGATATTCATGAATAAGAAACTTCGATTAGCTGGCCTGCTTTGCGCCGCCGGATTGCTCGTGTTGGGTTGTTCCAGGGAAGGATACTCTCCCGGCACAACCGGTAAAGCGGGTGCCAATCCCGTCAAAGTTGCCGTGTCTCCCGCTTCTCCCCCCATGCTCTTTGAGGAAGCCGGGAAGATTACCGGCATCGACATGGAGATTTTCGAGGGCTACTGCAAATCCAGGGGCTGCACCCTTAACGTCACCGCCTACGATTGGCAGGGTATGCTCGGCGCCGTTTCCAGCGGGCAGGCCGATGTGGCATTTTCGGGCATTTCGATTACCGGCAAGCGCAAGGAGGCGATGGATTTTTCGCAGCCTTACTATGACAACTCCTGGCATCTGGTGAGTTTGAAAAGCCGCAATATCAAAATTGCCAACCTCGACCAGTTAAAAAATTATTCGATCGGCTACCCCCGTGGCATGGCATATAACGACCTGATTAAAAACGACCTCGAGCCTAAAGGCCATTACTCGCTCAGCAAGGTGAAGCTCTACCCGACCTATAGCGAAGTCACCGCCGATTTACAGAACGGCAACCTCGATCTGGCATTTATCGAAGAACCGGTTTTGGCCGATTTCCTGTACAAGAAGAAGCTGCCCATCGAAAGCAGTTATGTCTTTACCGGCCTGGATAAGCTCGGCTTTGCCTTTGTCAAGGGTTCGTCGAGGCGCGACGATTTCGATAAATACCTGGCCGAGCTTGGCCCGGAAAGAATCAGGGCCATAGTCGACAAGTGGATGAAGTAATACCGCAGCAGCATTGCGCATGAATTTCCTCGACATTATTGTGCTGTTAACGCAGGGTGTGGGTTATACCGTTATGGTCACCCTGGCATGCAGCGCCACAGGCCTGTTGGTGGGGCTTGTGGCGGCCGGCATGCGCCGGCTTGCCTGGTTTGGCGTAATACCTCTGCTCGACGGTTTTACCTATGTCTTTCGCGGCATCCCTGTATTGGTGCTGCTCTTCCTCGTCTATTTCGGTTTGCCGGGAATCGGCATAAAGGTTCCGCCTCTGCTGGCGATGATGTTGAGCCTCGGACTTATTGCCGGAGCCTATCTTGCCGAAGTTTTTCGTGGTGCATTGGATTCGGTCGATGCGGGGGAGATTCTTGCCGCGCAGGCGATGGGCATGACCCGGCTGCAAATTCTGGCTTACATCGAATTCCCGCAAATGCTGCGTTTTGCCGTGCCGGGGATGGTGAACGAGTTCACCACCGTGCTGAAATACTCACCGTTTGCCTATACCGTGGGTATTCCGGAAATCACCAAGCAAGCCATGACGCTCGCATCGACTACCCTGCGCGGCATCGAGGTTTATCTTGCGGTAGGCGTTTTGTACTTCGCCATTTACCGCATCCTGCTTATTGGCGTGCAATGGCTGGAGCGGCGTTATCGTGTTCCCGGCATCGGGTTGGCATAGGCTTGAAAAGAATCCTGTGGAGCTGATATGGCATTAATCGAGATTCGCGATCTGGTGAAGAAGTTCGACCGGCAAGTCGTGCTGGACGGCATCAATCTGGACGTGGTCGAGGGAGAGGTCAAAGTCGTGATGGGCACGTCGGGTTGCGGCAAATCGACTTTGCTGCGCTGCATCAACCGGCTTGTAGAGCCCAGTTCCGGCACGATTCATTTTCGCGGCCAGGACATAACCGGCCACGGCGTCGATGTGCGCGCCTTGCGGCAAAGCATCGGGTTCGTTTTCCAGCAATTTGCCCTGTATCGGCATCTCACCGTGCTCGACAATGTCACGCTCGCCTTGCGCAAGTTGCGCGGCATGAGCCGCGCCGAGGCAGAAGAAAAAGCCTTGCACGAACTGGCGCGCCTGGATATGGCCGATCATCGCGACAAATATCCCGCGCAAACTTCGGGCGGACAGAAGCAGCGCGCCGCGCTGGCGCGCGCGCTGGCCATGGACCCTGCCGTCGTGGTTCTGGATGAGCCTACCTCGGCGCTCGATCCGGTGATGTCGCGCGAAGTGGCGCAGTTGATCGACCGGTTGCACCGCGAAAACGTCACCATGCTTTGCGTGACCCACGATTTGTTGCTGGCCGGTTCCATTGCCGACCGGGTCACTTTTCTCGACAAGGGGGTGATCCGGGCCGAAGACACCATCGCGCATTTATCGAAACATCACCCCGACGAACAAGTGCGCGCTTTTTTCGGCTGCGAGGAAAACGCCAGATGAGCGGATGGAATGCGTTTCTGCGCGATTTGTTCGAACAGATGCCGCTGATTCTGACCGGCCTGGGCGAAACTCTGAAGCTTACCGTCACGATCAGCATCAGCGGGTTGTTATTGGGGGTAGTCGTTTTCTATTTCAGCCAGAGCCATTGGGCCTGGGTGAGGCACCTGATACGGGCTTACATCTCCTTTTTCATCGGGATGCCACTGATCGTGCTGTTGTTCCTGATGTATTACGGCTTGCCGCAGTGGGGTGTGTCCATGTCCCCATTCATGGTCGCGGTGATCGGCTTTACCTTCAATGTGGCCGCCTACAACGCCGCCTACTTGACGACAGCCTATAACGGCCTCGATCACGGCGAAATCGAAGCGGCCAGGGCGCAGGGCTTCAAACCGCTGCAAATATTCCGCTTTGTCACCTTGCCGCAGGTGCTGCGTTTGTCGGTGCCGGCGCTGACGAACCAGATCATTTGCAACCTGAAGGATAGCTCGGTCGCCTTCCTGATCCAGTACACCGAATTTTTCGCCCGCGTGCAGGAGCTGGCCGCCACTAATTTCCAGTTTTTCCGGGCCTACCTGTTTGCGGCGCTGGTCTATCTGGCCTTGGTTTCCCTCATCGTGCTGGCCGCGCGCTTCATCGAGAAAAGGGTTGTGATCCCCGGGGTATACCGTTAACCGCTAAGGGCTAAACCGCTATCTCTTGAAGCGGTGATGCGAATTCTTCGAGATTTTCGAAGGAAATCACCGGGTAAGAGTATGGGCCCTGAAGCCTTTGTTATAGAATCGCCACAATGGAATCTCATTCATGCCGCTCCAGGGGGGGATTATGTCGCGCAAGCATCCGATCATCGCAGTCACAGGTTCATCCGGCGCAGGCACCCCCGCAGTTAGACAGGCATTTGAAAACCTGTTCCGGCGCGAAATAAACATCCGTGCGGCGTTCATCGAGGGCGCCAGTTTACACAGCCTGGATCGCATGGCGTTCCATGCCGCGGCGACCGAGGCTGCCGGTGCGGGCAACAACACCTTCAGCCATTTTGGCCCGGAAGCCAACCACTTCGATAAACTTGAAGAAACATTCAGGAGCTACGCTGAAACCGGCATGTGCAGGCGGCGCTACTACGTGCATAGCGAGGCCGAAGCCGACAGGCACAACAGGCACTTCGGCCTGACCGACCTGAAGCCCGGCGTATTCACGCCATGGGAAGACATAGAAGAGAATTCCGACCTGTTGATTTACGAGGGGCTGCATGGCCTGGTGGTCGACGAGGCCAGCAATATCGACGTTGGGCGCCATGTGGATTTCGGGATTGGCGTCGTGCCGGTCGTCAATCTGGAATGGATTCAGAAAATTCACCGCGACAAGGCGGAGCGCGGTTATTCCACCGAGGCGACCGTGGATACCATCCTGCGCCGCATGCCCGAATACATCAAGTACATCACCCCGCAATTTTCGCGCACCCACATCAATTTTCAGCGCGTGGCGACGGTGGACACCTCGAATCCGTTTGTCTCGCGCGACATTCCGTCCCTGGACGAGAGCTTTGTGATAATCCGTTTTCGCGATCCGCGCGGGGTGAATTTCCCTTACATGCTGGATATGGTTCCCGGCTCTTTCATGTCGCGCGCCAATACGCTGGTGGCACCCGGCGGAATGATGGGCGTTGCGATGGAGGTCATTCTCGCGCCGATCGTGCGCGAGATGATGGAAAACAGGGGCGGTTGATTCTCGAACGATATGGCGATTGAACTATGGATCGGTTTCGGGGTGATCGGGGCGTTGCTGCTGCTCATCGCGCGGAAGCTTTTTACGCTCGGCGGCGCAGCAGGGCAGGGCGACGGCCAGCAGATCGAGCAGTTGCGCATGGAATTGTCGCGGCTGGATGGAGCGATACGCGCGCAGTTGCAGTCCGGCGACAACCAGCTTTCCGATTTGCGCAAGTCCGTGGCCGGTGCGCAGCTCGCGGTCAACGAGATGCTGGACAGGAAATTGACCCAGGTTCTGAGTGAATCGCGCATCGATCGCGAGGCGATGGTCAAGGCGCATCGCGATGCGGGCGATGCGCTGAAGAACGATGTGAACACCCGGCTTACCAGCATGAGCACCGCGCTGACCGAGCAGTTTGCCGCGACCGGAAATCAGCTGCGCGGCACGCTCAACGAGCGGCTGGGCGAGATTCAGGCGGATACCGCGAAAAAGCTGGAAGAGATGCGCAAGACCGTGGACGAGAAGTTGCACGCCACGCTGGAGCAACGGCTGGGGGAATCGTTCAAGCAAGTTTCGGATCGGCTGGAACAGGTGCATCGCGGCCTCGGGGAGATGCAGTCGCTGGCGACGGGCGTGGGCGACCTTAAACGGGTGCTGACCAATGTCAAGGCGCGCGGCACCTGGGGCGAGGTGCAGCTCGGCTCGCTGATCGAGCAGGTGCTGACGCCCGATCAGTATGCCAGGAACGTTTCCACCGTGCCGGGCAGCCGCGACCTGGTCGAATTCGCCATCAAGTTGCCGGGCAAGGAAGAAGGCTCGCCTGTATGGTTGCCGGTAGATGCCAAGTTTCCGGTGGAAGACTACCAGCGCCTGATGGATGCCCAGGACAAGGCGGATACCGAACAGGTGGAACAGGCCGCCAGGGCGCTGGAGGCGCGCATCAAGCAGGAAGCCAAAACCATCCGCGACAAATACATCTCCCCGCCGCATACCACCGATTTCGGCATCATGTTTTTGCCGACCGAGGGTTTGTACGCCGAAGTGTTGCGCCGTCCCGGCCTGGCGGATTTTATTCAGCGCGAATATCGCGTCATCGTTTCGGGCCCGACCACCTTTGCCGCAGTATTGAACAGCCTGCAAATGGGTTTCCGGACCTTGGTCATCGAACAACGCGCCTCCGAAATCTGGGTGTTGCTCGGCGCGGTGAAGACCGAGTTCGGCAAGTTTGGCGACGTGATCGAAGCGACGCAGAAGAAGCTCGATCAGGCGTCGGAACAATTCGAGAAAGTCGGACAGCGCACCAGGGCGATCAATCGCAGGCTGAAGGGGGTGGAAGCGCTGCCGGTTGCCGAGGGCGCGGCGCTGGGAGTTTTTGACGGTGAAGATGAAAGTTGAGCGCCGGGCGGGGCACAGGCAAAGCCCGTGCCGGGTTGCTGGCAGTGGGCGGAGGTGCCTGGACAAGCCAACTTGCATGTCGATCGCGCGTAAAAAATTTCACAGCGTAAATAGTTGAGATAGAATACGCACTTTCAGGCTTGCTGAATTTGCCGGGCACCGTTACTCGTGCCCTTGCTTGCCTTTTGAATGATATGAAGATTCCGGTTATGGCATCAGGTTCGCCTGCGGCGAATTTTGGCATTCTCTGAACTTGCATTTATCCGGCAGGCCGTAAGAGTTTACGACGCTTTGCCGCGAAACTCTGCGCCCGCTAGGGCTATATCAATCAAGAGGGGTAACGGGGATGGGCGGTTTCTCCGCCCGGCTCGCAATTCTGCGCAAGCATCATGCGAATTTGCCTCGAAGAGAGACTGTTGCTCTTCGGGTATGAAATATTCGGGCTATGCCCAGGCTTGATTCCCGGGCGACCGGACACAATTATTAATGACTGAAGGAGTTTTTGATGCACCACGCGCAAATGGTTACGATCGACGGGAATGAGGCCGCCGCCTATATTGCCCATCTGACCAACGAGGTAATCGCGATTTATCCGATTACTCCCTCATCGCCGATGGGTGAGTATTCCGACGCCTGGTCGGCTGCCTGCACACCCAACCTGTGGGGCACGGTTCCCGAAGTTATCACCATGCAGAGCGAAGGCGGCGCCGCCGGCACGGTGCACGGCGCATTGCAGACCGGCTCCCTGACGACCACCTTTACCGCCTCGCAGGGCTTGCTGCTGATGATCCCCAACATGTACAAAATTGCCGGGGAGCTGACGCCGTTTGTCATGCATGTGGCGGCGCGTTCGCTCGCAGCCCAGGGTTTGTCGATCTTCGGCGACCATAGCGACGTGATGTCGGCGCGCTCTACCGGTTTTGCCTTCCTCTCTTCCAATTCGGTGCAGGAAGCCATGGACATGGCGCTGATCGCCCAGGCAGCGACGCTCGAAGCGCGCATACCGATCCTGCATTTCTTTGACGGTTTCCGCACTTCCCACGAAGTGGCCAAGGTCGAGCAGGTACCGCTGGAAGTTGTGCGCGAGATGATCGACGACAGGCTGGTGTTCGCGCACCGCGCGCGCGCGCTGACGCCGGATCATCCGGTGCTGCGCGGCACCGCGCAGAACCCGGACGTGTATTTCCAGGCGCGCGAGACGGTCAATCCCTTTTACGATGCGATGCCCGGCATTGTGCAGAAGGCGATGGACAAATTCGCCAAACTCACCGGACGCCAGTACAAGCTGTATGAATACGTCGGCGCAGCGGATGCTGAACGGGTGATGATTCTGATGGGTTCGGGTGCGGATGCTGCCGAGGAAACCGTAGAGCACCTGACCGCACACGGCGAAAAGGTTGGCATCGTGAAGGTGCGCCTGTACCGCCCCTTTGTTGCCGACGAACTGCTCAAGGCCATCCCGGCCACGGCCAAGCGCATCGCGGTTCTCGATCGCACCAAGGAACCCGGTGCGGACGGCGAGCCGCTGTACAAGGACGTGGTGACGGCGTTCGCCGAGTCCTTTACCTCCGGCGCGAACAAGCTTGCCGCCATGCCGCGTGTGGTAGGCGGGCGCTACGGCCTGTCCTCCAAGGAATTCACGCCGGGCATGATCAAGGGCGTATTCGACGAGCTGAAAAAAGACCAGCCGAAAAACCATTTCACCGTCGGTATCATCGACGATGTCACCCATACCAGCCTGAAGTGGGATGCGGACTTCCGCAACGATGCCAGCAGCGGCGTGAACCGTTGCCTGTTCTATGGCCTCGGCTCGGACGGCACGGTGGGCGCCAACAAGAACACCATCAAGATCATGGGCGAGGAAACCGAGCTGTATGCTCAGGGTTATTTCGTTTATGACTCGAAAAAAGCCGGCGCGGGAACCGTCTCGCACCTGCGCTTCTCGCCCAAACCGATCCACTCACCCTATCTGATCGGCAATAACGAGGCGAATTTCATCGGCTGCCACCAGCCGGTATTCCTGGAGCGCTACGAGATGCTGGATCATGCCGCCGAGGGCGCGGTGTTTCTGCTCAACACGACGACGGCGCCGGACAAGGTGTGGAATCTGCTGACGCGCAAGATGCAGCAGCAGATCATCGACAAGAAAATCGAATTTTACGCGATCGACGCCTATGCCATCGCCAAGGCGACCGGCATGGGCAGCCGCATCAACACCATCATGCAGACCTGTTTCTTTGCCATTTCCGGCGTGTTGCCGCGCGAGCTGGCAATCGAGAAGATCAAGTCCGCCGCCGAAAAATCCTACAGCAAGAAGGGCAGGGATGTGGTGGAAGCCAACTGGAGAGCGATCGACGAAACCCTCGCCAACCTGCATAAGGTAAAAATTCCCGCCGCCGCCACCAGCACGTTCGAAATGCCCGAACCGGTGGGCGCCAATGCGCCGGATTTCGTCAAGCGCGTCACCGCCGAAATCATGGCCGGACGCGGCGACCGCCTGCCGGTCAGCGCGCTGCCTCCGGATGGCACCTGGCCTACCGGCACCGCAGTCTGGGACAAGCGCAACCTGGCACTGGAAATCCCGGTATGGGATGAAGAGCTGTGCATCTACTGCGGCAAGTGCCCTCTGGTCTGTCCGCATACCGCCATCCGTTCCAAGGTTTTCCCTGCGGATTTGGCCAAGAATGCGCCGCCCACCTTCAAGCATATCCAGATCAAGGGCAAGGAATTCGAGCAGGGCATGCACGTCACTTACCAGGTGGCGCCCGAGGACTGCACCGGCTGCACGCTGTGCGTCGATATCTGCCCGGCGGTATCCAAGACCGACCCGAACTACAAGGCGCTCAACATGCGCGATATCGTGCCGTTGCGCGAACAGGAAAAGGAGAACTTCGAGTTCTTCCTCAAACTTCCGGAATTCGACCGCACCAAGTTGCGCACTTCCACCATCAAGGGCGCAATGATGTTGCAGCCGCTGTTCGAGTTTTCTTCCGCCTGCGTCGGCTGCGGCGAAACGCCCTATATCAAGCTGGCGACCCAGTTGTTCGGCGACCGCATGGTGGTGGCCAATGCCACCGGCTGTTCATCGATCTACGGCGGCAACCTGCCCACTACGCCTTACAGCAAGAACGCCGAAGGGCGCGGCCCGGCCTGGTCAAATTCGCTGTTCGAGGACAATGCCGAATTCGGCTTGGGTTTCCGCGTCAGTATCGACAAACAAGCCGAGCATGCGCGCGAATTGCTGGCGCAATTGAAGGATAAGGTTGGCGCAGAACTGGTCGAATCACTCCTCAACGCCGATCAGTCCACCGAGGTGGGCATCTTTGCCCAGCGCGAGCGCATCGAAGCATTGCGCTCGAAACTGGCCGGCATCGATTCCGCAGTGGCGCGCAATCTGGAAAGCCTGGCAGACTATCTGGCGAAGAAGAGCGTATGGATCATCGGCGGCGACGGATGGGCCTACGACATCGGTTTCGGCGGGCTGGATCACGTGCTGGCCTCGGGGCGCAACGTCAACATCCTGGTGCTCGATACCGAAGTCTATTCCAACACCGGCGGGCAGTGCTCCAAGGCCACCCCGCGTGGCGCAACGGCCAAATTTGCCGCCGGCGGCAAGCCTACCGGCAAGAAGGACCTGGGGCAGATCGCCATGAGCTACGGCAATGTTTACGTCGCCCATGTCGCCTATGGCGCGAAGGATATCCATACGCTGAAGACTTTCATCGAGGCAGAATCCTTCGATGGCCCGTCGCTGATCATTGCCTATAGCCCCTGCGTCGAGCACGGCTACGAAATGGGCAAGCAGCACCAGCAGCAGGAACTGGCGGTCAACACCGGTCACTGGCCGCTGTACCGTTACGATCCGCGCCGCGAGGAGGAAGGCAAGAATCCGCTGTCGCTGGATTCGCAGAAACCTTCCGTGTCTTACCGCGAGTTCGTGCAGAACGAGCCGCGCTTCCGCGGCCTGGTGAAGAGCATGGACAGCGACAGCGGAAAAACAGTGGCGTTTTTCGATAAGGAATTGCAGAAACACTATGCGATTTTTGAACATATGGCGGCCGATTCCCGCAAGGATGCAGGAACGGACGCCAAGAAAACCGACTGATGCATAATCGGGGTTGAACTGAAACCAGATGTAGGTCGGGCTATACCCGGCATGGTGGGCATAGCCCACCCTACGCAGCCGAGTCAAAATTTGAAAGGGGGAGTCATGGGTAGCGATAAGAGATACATTTATTCGTTCGAAGAGGGCGACGGCAAAAACAAGATGCTGCTGGGGGGCAAGGGTGCAAACCTGTGCGAGATGACCCAGATCGGCTTGAATGTGCCGCCCGGCTTCACCATCACGACCGACGCGTGCAACGCCTACTTGGAGAAGAACAAGCTGCCGGACGGCCTGATGGACGACATCAAGGCCTACATGCAGGCGCTGGAAAAGAAGACCGGCAAGGGTTTCGGCAGCGGCGAGAACCCCTTGCTCGTTTCGGTGCGCTCCGGCTCGTCCATGTCCATGCCGGGCATGATGGACACCATCCTCAACCTCGGCCTCAACGAAACATCGCTGCAAGGCCTGATCAGGCAGACCGGCAACGAGCGTTTTGCCTATGACACTTACCGCCGTTTCATCCAGTTGTTCGGCAAGATCGCGCTCAATATCGGCGACGAGCATTTCGACGAACGCATGGCCGCGATCAAGCGCAAATACGGCGCGCCCCAGGATCTGGATCTGAACGTCGATCATCTCAAGGAACTGGCGGGCGAATTCCTCGCCATCGTCCAGAAACTGACCGGCAAACCGTTCCCGCAGAATCCTTACGAGCAACTGGAAATCTCGGTGGGCGCGGTGTTCGGCTCGTGGATGGGCAAGCGCGCGGTGGATTACCGCAGGCAGTTCAGGATCACCAGGGATCAGGCCAACGGTACGGCGGTGAACATCTGCACCATGGTGTTCGGCAACATGGGCAACGACTCCGGTACCGGCGTCGGTTTCACGCGTAACCCCGGCACCGGCGAGAACATGATCTACGGCGAGTACCTGGTCAATGCGCAAGGCGAGGACGTGGTGGCGGGGATCCGCACACCCAAGGCCATCGCCGAGATGGAACAGGAGATGCCGGAGATCTACCGCCAGCTGATGACGCTGCACAACCGGCTGGAATCGCATTACCACGAGGTCCAGGATTTCGAGTTCACTATCGAGAAGGGTGTCCTGTACTGCCTGCAAACGCGCAACGGCAAAATGAACGCGCGCGGCATGGTGCGCACTTCTGTGGAGATGTTCAACGAGGGGCTGATCTCCAAGGAACGCGCGTTGCTGCGTGTCGAGCCGGCGATCCTCGAACAGTTGCTGGTGCCGCAGTTGGCGCCGAATTTTCACGGAAAGTCGCTTGCGCAGGGGCTGCCTGCCTCGCCCGGCGCGGCTTCCGGCAAGATCGTGTTCGACGCCGACACCGCCGAAGCGCGCGGGCGCGCCGGCGAGAAGATCATCCTGGTGCGAGAAGAGACCAAGCCCGAGGATATCCACGGCTTCTTCCAGGCGCAGGGCATCCTGACCAGCCGCGGCGGCAAGACCTCGCACGCTGCCGTGGTGGCGCGCGGCATGGGTAAACCCTGCGTTTCGGGCTGTGACCAGATCGTCATCAACGATCATTTGCGCAATGCCCGGATCGGCGAGACCACCTTGCAGGAAGGCGATATCATCACCATCGACGGCGGCACCGGCCATGTCTATGCCGGCGAAGTGCCGACGGTGGAGGCAGAATTTTCCGAGGAAATGGCCACCCTGCTGGCCTGGGCGGACGAGACAGCGAAGCTCAAGGTGATGGCGAACGCCGATACGCCCGGCGACGCCCTGCGCGCGCGCGAGTTCGGCGCGATGGGTATCGGCCTGTGCCGCACCGAGCGCATGTTCAACAGCACCGACCGTCTGCCGATCGTGCAGGAAATGATCCTGGCCGAGACCAAGGAAGCCCGCCAGTCCGCGCTGGACCGCTTGCTGCCGATCCAGCGCGCCGATTTCAAGGGTATCTTCAAGGCGATGAAGGGGTTGCCGGTCACGGTGCGCCTGCTCGACCCGCCGATGCACGAATTTCTGCCCACCGCAGCGCAGCTCGAACTGGAAATCGCCCACCTGCACCAGTTGCGCGACACCATCGACGGCCTGGAAGAGCTGCCGGACACGCTCAAGATGCTCAACCCCAAGCTCTACCAGCAGTATGCCGACGGCCTGAACAAGCTGATGGACGGGCTGGGCACCTTCAAGGGTTCGCACATGGAAGAAGATGTGATCGACAAGAAGGAAGTGATTCTGAAGAAAGTCAGGGCGCTGGCCGAGGTCAACCCGATGCTGGGGCATCGCGGCGTGCGGCTGGGCATCACCTACCCGGAAATCTACTCGATGCAGATTCGCGCGATCCTGGAAGCCGCTGCGCTGTGCGCCAAGGAAGGTGTCGAGATATACCCGGAAATCATGGTGCCGCAGGTGGCCACTGTGGAAGAGCTCAAGCGCATCCACAGCTACGTGCAGCGCATTCACCAGGAAGTGAAGGCGACCCACGGCATCGAGGTGCAGTTCAAGTTTGGCTCGATGCTGGAAGTGGTGCGCGCCTGCGTGCGCGCCGGGCGCATGGCGGAAACCGCCGAATTTTTCTCGTTCGGCACCAACGACCTGACGCAGGCGACGTTCTCCTTCAGCCGCGAGGATGCGGAAAACAAATTCCTCCCCTCTTACACAGAGAGCGGCATCCTGGAAGACAATCCGTTCGAGGTGCTGGACATCAAGGGCGTGGGGCAATTGATGAAGATGGCGGTGGCGAACGGCCGCGGAACAAATCCCGATCTGAAGATGGGCATTTGCGGCGAGCATGGCGGGCATCCCGGTTCGATCCATTTCTGTCATCACATTGGGCTCAATTACGTCTCCTGCTCGGGGCCGCGCGTGCCCATCGCGCGCCTGGCGGCGGCGCAGGCCAAGCTGCTGGAGAATCAATACCGCGAGCCGGGCTGATCCGCACGCATACCGTTTTCTGCCGGCAGCGCAGGACACTGCGTGCCTGTGAAGCCCGCCGATTACCCATCGTTCCATGATGGGTAACCGGCGGTTTGATTGCGCCCTGCTGCTTTCCTAAATTTGTGCGCTGCAATATAATTCGTAAGTTGGATTTTTGATTGAACTTCATGCCATCGTGTTGTCTGTCACAAGCGGGTTCGGCGTAGCGCACAGATTTGATGCGATCGGCATCGTGCGGTGCAGGACACCCGCCCATCACGTATAACGTCCACACGTGTAGTTTCCCGGCAATCTGGCCGGATGTGGCATGAAAACTCTGCCCATGCGTTTAATGTGGGCTGTTGCAGTGCTGTTTTGGCTGGAGGGCGACGCTATTGCACACGGTAGCCCGGACGCCGGAAAAAAGCTGTAAGTTAATTTATTGAGGTCGTATTTATGCATACTGCCATATCGCGTCGCCGCTTTATCGCTTTCGTTGCCGCCGCTGCCGGCCTGCCGCTGTTGCTGAAGGCGGGGAGTTCGCAGGCTAAACCGGTGCGCTGGGAAGGCACCGCGCTGGGCGCGCCTGCCTCCATCCAGCTTTTTCACAACGACGAGGCGCAGGCACGCGCTGCCATCGCCGCCGGACTGGGCGAGTTGAAACGTCTTGAGGCGATTTTCAGCGTTTACCGTGCGGACAGTTCCATTTCGCAACTCAACCGCGAAGGCGTGCTGGAAAATGCGCCGGACGATTTCGTCGCCATGCTCACACGCGCCCTCTCGCTGGCCAGGATCAGCGACGGCGTCTACGACCCCACCGTGCAACCGGTGTGGCAAACCTATTTCCGCCACTTCGTTTCCAGTAATCCAGACCCTGCCGGACCGGCGCCGCATGATCTCGCGGCTGCGCTGGCGTTGGTGGATTGGCGCGCGGTCGAGGTGGATGCAGCGAACAAACGGGTATCCTTCGCGCGCCCCGGCATGGGGTTGACGCTGAACAGCGGCGCGCAGGGCTACATCACCGACCGCGTTGCCGATGTGTTGCGCGCCCACAGTTTTGACCGCATGCTGGTCGATATGGGCGAACCGCGCGCGCTGTCGAACAAGCCGGATGGATCGGCATGGCGCATCGGCATCGCCGACCCGTCCAACCCGAAGCGCACCATCGTCACGCTCGACGTGGTGGATAAGTGCATTTCTACCTCGGGCGGTTACGGCACCCTGTTCGATTCCGCGAGCGCCTTCACCCATTTGATTGACACCCGCAGCGGGCGCACCGCGCCGGCGTTGCTGGGTGTCTCGGTGGTGGCGGACACAGGCACTGTCGCCGACGGCCTTTCCACCGCGATGCTGATGGCGCCGGTCGAGCGCCGTCAACATATTCTCCGTGCTGCCGGCGGGCAGCAGGCTATCTACGTCACGCCGGATGGCGTTGTCTCCACTGTCGATGCATGATGATGGGCGGAATTGTGGATAGCTCGACGGACTACAGCGCGCCAGCGTTGACCGAAGGCATTGCCCAAGTGGTGGCCGTGGAAGGCGATATGGCATGGCTGGTGCCAGAATCCGGCACCAGTTGCGGTGGCTGTTCTTCTGCTGCGGCATGCGGCTCCAAGGGTATCGGCACCGTGGCGAGCCGTCTGGAACAACGCCGCTTCCAGATGGTCAACGATGCAGGGCTCAAAATCGGCGAACGCGTGGTGGTGGGGGTCAGCGAGAATGCGGTGCTCAGGGCATCGCTTATCGCCTATGCGATTCCGCTCGCCACCTTGCTGGTTTCCGGCGGGATGGCACAGTGGGCGGCAGGTCACGACTTCATCACCATGGGGGCGATGCTGGTCGGCCTCGTGTTCGGGCTGTGGCTGTCGCGCGTGAGGGCAGGACAAATGATGGCCAGGGGCGAGCTCGCCCCGCGTTTTATCCGCCGCGCCAGCATGGGCGAGACATGCAACCTTGAGTAGGCAGGGAACAGAAAAATGGAAGCATACGTACTTTTGTTTGTGAGCGCGGCGTTGGTCAACAACGTCATCCTGGCGCGTTTTCTCGGCCTGTGCTCGTTCATGGGCGTCACCACGCGCATCGACACCGCCGTCGGCATGGGCCTGGCGACCACCTTTGTGATTACCGTATCTTCGATGGCCGACTGGGCGGTCGGCGCCTATCTGCTGGAACCCTACAACCTGTGGTATCTGCGCACGGTGACCTTCATCATGGTGATCGCCGCCGCCGTGCAGTTCACCGAGCTGACCGTGAAGAAGGTGTCGCCGCCGCTGTTCCAGATGCTCGGCATCTACCTGCCGCTGATCACCACAAACTGCGCGGTGCTGGGCGTTGCCATCCTGCTGGTCGAGCACAAGATGAATTTCATCGAGGCCACGCTGTTCGGCTTCGCCTCTTCGGTCGGCTACAGCCTGGTGATGGTCATGATGGCCGGGCTGCGCGAGCGGCTGGCGCTGGCAGATGTTCCGCGCCTGTTCGCCGGGCCACCGAACGGTTTTATCGTCGCCAGCCTGCTGGCGCTGGCGTTCATGGGCTTCTCCGGCATGACGGCGTGACGAACTGAGGATATATAGAACATGTGGATCGCAATCGGCAGTCTTACGGTAATGGGCATCGTTCTGGGCGCCTTGCTCGGCGTGGCGGCAAAATTTCTTGCGGTCAAGGAAAACCCGCTGGAAGAGGAATTGAAGGAGTTGCTGCCCGGCTCGCAATGCGGCCAATGCGGCTATGTCGGTTGCAGCCAGTACGCGGCGGCGCTGGCCAAGGGCGAGGCTTCGGTGACCCTGTGCACGCCCGGCGGCAAGGCAACGATCGAAGCGCTGGCCAAAAAGCTGGGCGTCACCGCCGACACCTCGGAACATGAAGAGAAGCTGCCGGAGCACGCCTTCATCGTCGAGGATCTGTGCATCGGCTGCACGCGCTGCATCCGGGAGTGCTCGACGGACGCGATCATGGGCGCCAACAAGCTGATGCACACCATCATCGTCGATGCCTGTCACGGCTGCGCCAAGTGCGTCAAGGTTTGCCCCACCGATGCCATCGTGATGGTTCCGGTAAAAGTGACGCTGCGCAACTGGCATTGGCCCAAGCCAAATATTGAGCAAACGCACGCCGAGCACCAAGCCGGGCACGCGCATTAAAGGAGCAGTCAACAGATGAAACTTTTCCCGATTCGCGGCGGCATACACCCAGACTACCGCAAGGAATTGACCAGCGATAAGGCGATTGCCGCTTTGCCGATGCCGGCCACGCTGTACATTCCGCTGCAACAGCATATCGGCGCGCCCGCCGAGGTACTGGTTAAAGAAGGAGACATGGTCAAGAAAGGGCAGATGATCGCGCGCAACCAGGGTACGGTGTCGGCGTCGCAGCATGCGCCCACCTCGGGCCGCATCAGGGCCGTGGCCGAGGTGACCGCACCGCATCCTTCCGGGTTGCCGCAGTCGACCATCATCCTCGAATCCGACGGCAAGGACGAATGGGCAGAACTGCCCGAACCGATCACCGATCCTTTTGCCGCCGACGCGCACACCATCAACGAGCGCGTCTCGCAATCGGGCATCGTCGGCATGGGCGGCGCCGCTTTTCCGTCGGCGATCAAACTGAACCTCGGCGAGCAGAAAAAACTCGACATCCTGCTGCTGAACGGTGCGGAGTGCGAGCCTTATTTGACCTGCGACGACCGGGTGATGCGCGAGTATCCGGACGCGATCGTCGACGGCGCACGCATCATGGCGCACGCGCTGGGCACGCCCAGGGTGATTATCGCTATCGAACAGAACAAGCCGCAGGCGATCGAAATTATGACCAAGGCTGCCTCGGCCTTTCCCGGTGTCGAAGTGATCGGCGTGCCGGTGCAGTACCCGATGGGTTCCGAGCGCCATCTGGTGCAGGCGATCACCGGCCGCGAAACACCCGCGCGCAAGCTCACCGCCGACCTCGGCGTGGTGGTGCACAATGTTTCCACCGCGCGTGCGGTGCATGACGCGGTGCGCTTCGGTCGCCCGCTGGTCGCACGAGTGGTGACGGTGAGCGGCGGTGCGATCCGCGAACCCAAAAACGTCCTGACGCCGATCGGCGCTTCTATCACCGATCTGGTCGGATTCTGCGGCGGGTTTGCCGTGCGTCCCGAGAGCGTGGTCAATGGCGGGCCGATGATGGGCCAGCCGCTGCCCGGCCTGGACGCGCCGGTGGTCAAGGGCACGTCGGGTATCCTGGCGCTTACCGCCGGGGAGATTAACGACAATCCAACCAGCGCCTGTATCCGCTGCGGCAGTTGCATCACCGTCTGCCCGTGCGGACTGTCGCCGGTGGACATGTCCGCTTTCATCCGCAAGGACAAGCTGGAAGTCGCCGCCAAGCTGGGCGTGATGGATTGCTTCTCCTGCGGCAGTTGCTCGTACGTGTGCCCGTCGCATATCCCGCTGGTGCACTACTTCAATTATGCCAAGGGCGTGCTGAACGACTTGGAGCGCGAGCGGCAGAAGAACGAACGCATCAAGACGCTCGCCGAGGTGCGCACCATCCGCATCGAAAAGGCCACCGAGGCCAAGCGCGCCGCTCTGGCCGCGCGCAAACCGGCCGCGGATAGCGCAGCGCCGGGCAATGCGGGCGAACCCAAGGCTACAACCGAAGAAAAGGCCAACGCATGAGCATCACAATCGCAAACAAAAGCGCGCCGTTTGCGCACGGGGTCAGCAGCGTCCGGAAAACCATGTTCCTAGTGCTGCTGGCGCTGACGCCGGCAACCTTATTCAACCTCTATCTGTTCGGCTGGCCGGCGATTATGCTGTTCACCGTCACGGTCGCCGCCTGCCTGATCGTCGAAGCGGGTTGCCTGTCGCTGGCGGGCAAACCGGTGATGGCGACGCTGGCCGACTGTTCGGCACTGCTGACCGGCTGGCTGCTGGCGATGAGCCTGCCGCCCTGGGCACCCTGGTGGCTCGGCGTGATCGGCGCGGTTTTCGCCATCGCCATGGCCAAGCATTCCTTCGGCGGCCTCGGCCAGAACGTGTTCAATCCCGCGATGGTGGGGCGCACCGTGTTGCTGATCTCTTTTCCGGTGGCGATGACTACTTGGATTGTGCCTTATCCGCTGTTTTCGGCAGGTGCGCCGGGGTTCATCGATGCGCTGGCCATCACCTTCGGCGGACAGATGCCCGATGCGGTGAGTTCGGCTTCGGCGCTGGGCCACATCAAGACCGAATTGTCGCGCCATATTCCGGTGATACAGTCGATGGCGGACGTGCCCGGTCTGACCGATATGCTGCTCGGCTACCGCGCAGGCAGCATGGGAGAGACCTCGGCGATCCTGATTCTCGCGGGCGGCCTGTTCCTGATGTATAAGCGCATTATCTCCTGGCATATCCCGCTGAGCGTGATGGGAGGCCTGTTCGTGATGGCGTCGATATTTCACTTGGTCGATCCCGCCAAATTTGCCTCCGGCACCTTTCATTTAGTATCCGGCGCGACCTTCCTCGGCGCGTTCTTCATTGCCACCGATTACGTCACCTCGCCGGTGACCCGAACCGGCCAACTGATATTCGGCGTCGGCTGCGGCGTGTTGATCTGGTTGATCCGCACCTTCGCCGGCTACCCGGAGGGCGTGGCTTTCGCGGTGCTGCTGATGAACGCGCTGACGCCGATCATCGACCAATACACGCGCCCGCGCGCGTTCGGGCGTAACCGCAAGGGCGAGCCGCTGCCGCTGGAGAAGAGGCCATGAAAAAACAGCGCACATTTAGCCACGGGCTGATTCTGGGCGCGTTCTGCCTCGGTTTCGGGATCGTGCTCGCCTACAGCGACCACATCACCGTGGACGATATCAAGGCAGCCGCGCTGCAGGATCGCTTGAATTCGCTCGGGCAGGTGATCCCGGCCAGCATCCACGACAACAATCTGGTCGATGACGCCATGGTCATGAACAACCAGGGCGATCAGGAGATCACCGTCTATCGCGCCACCAAGGACGGAAAAGTGACCGGCTTGGCTTACGAGATATTCGGCGTCGGTTATGCGGGCAAGATAAAGCTCATGCTGGGCATCGATACCGAAGGCAAAGTCCTCGGCGTACGCGTCCTCGCGCACAAGGAGACCCCTGGGCTGGGCGACAAGATGGAAGTCAAAAAAACCGACTGGATACTCAAGTTTGACGGTTTATCCCTGGGCAATCCGCCCGTGGAGAAATGGAAGGTCAAGAAGGACGGCGGGCAATTCGATTACTGGGCGGGCGCTACCATTACGCCGCGCGGCATCGTCAACGCCATCCGCAACGGGCTAGAGCTGTTTGCGGCCAACAAGGAAAAAATGATGGACATGAATGCGCCCAAGGCAGAACCGAACAAGGGAGGACACTAAATGGCTCAGTACAAAACCATCGTCAAGGACGGTTTGTGGGAAAACAACGGCGTGTTCGCCATGCTGTTGGGTCTGTGCCCGGCCATGGCTATGACCGGCACTGCCACCAACGCGCTGGGCATGGGGCTGGCGACGGCTGCGGTGATGGCCGCGTCGAGCATGCTGGTCGGCATGTTCCGCAACCAGATCACCCAGGAAGTACGCATCCCGGTTTTCATCCTGGTCGTCGCCTCGATGGTGACGCTGGTGGACCTGTTCATGAACGCCTGGATGCACGAGTTGTACAAGGTGCTGGGCATGTTCATCCCGTTGATCGTATCCAACTGTCTGCCGCTGGCGCGCCTCGAGGCGTTCGCCGGCAAGAACTCGACCCTGCCCTCGCTGATGGACGGCCTGTTCATGGGCCTCGGCTTCACCATCGCGCTCACCATGATCGGCGCGGTGCGCGAGATCGTCGGTACCGGCACCCTGTTCGCCGATGCCTCGCTGCTGTTCGGCCCGGCCTTCAAGGTTATGGAGACGCGCCTGCTGCCGGAAGACACCGGCATCCTGATGATGATTTTGCCGCCCGGCGGCTTCCTGGTGCTAGGACTGCTGGTGGTCGGCAAGCGCATCCTGGACGTGCGCGCCGGCAAGGCAATCCAGATGGGCGGTGCCCACAGTGCCGCATAAGGGGGATGTCATGAAAGTTGGAATCGCTTACGCTCTGCCGCAACGCCAGGCCTGGTACGATGTCGAAGTGCCCGATGGCGCCACCGTCAAAGACGCCATCGAGCGGTCTGGAATCCTCGCTCAATTTCCCGAGATCGACCTGGTGCAGCAGAAGGTCGGCATTTACGGGAAGGTCAGCAAGCTGGATGCCGTGCTCAACGGTGGCGACCGCGTCGAAATCTACCGCACCATCACCTGTGATCCGAAGACCGTGCCGCGCAAGGCCAAGGCGGGGGAGGCAGCATCCGAGGCCGAAGGCTGATTGCGGCCCGGCATGCTTGCGCGATAGCCGGTATTGCCCGATGATTTCTCGCGGCAATCCGGACAAGTTTTTAAAGGCGCTTATATGCGATTATCCGGGTCGTAAAATGTACATATCTGTCTTCTTCTTCGGCCTTTTTATTTAATAAAACAGATGAGCGATAAGCGGTATGCCGCAAATAGATACACGGTAAATAGGGATTAAAATTTTAAAATTTTTTCGATAATTCTCTTGTTAAATTTTCACAAACATCTTTATAATCTGACACACGTAAAAAAAATCGAAGTGTCGGAGTCGGCTGGCTCACATCACTCAAGGTGTCCTCCCCTAATTGCAAGATGTTGGCCCTGACCGCACTGCGGACGGGGGTTCCGATGCGGGAATAAGATAAAGGTATTTACTATGACGAGCGCGATGGCAAAGACAGGGAAAAATCTGTCGGTTTCACAGGCTGATGAGAAGGGCAGCGTAGCAAAGCAGCGCCTGATTACGGTCTCTATCATGGGCAAACCCTACGAGGTTCCGGAAGATGCGACCATCATGGGCGCCATCGAATTTGCCGGGCACCAGATCATCCGTGGCGCCGGTTGCCGCGAGGGTTATTGCGGCGCTTGCGCCACCATCTACCGCCTGCCCGGAGACTACAAAATCCACACCGGCCTGGCCTGCATGACTATGGTCGAAGAGGGCATGACACTGACACAGGTGCCTTATGTTCCGGCCGAGAAGGCCATCTACGACATCGAAAAACTCAAGCCCAACGTGACCGCCATCCAGCAGATGTACCCGACGGTTTTCCGCTGCGTCGCGTGTAACACCTGCACCAAGTCCTGCCCGCAGGGACTCCAGGTGATGGACTACATCCAGGCCGCCAAGCGCGGCGACATCGCGACGGTGATGGATCTGTCTTTCGATTGCGTGGTGTGCGGGCTGTGCATGTTGCGTTGCCCCGCCGAAATCACGCAGCCCCTGGTGGGCATCCTGGCGAAGCGCCTGTACGGCCGCTACCTGCGCAAGGACAGCCCGGAGCTGGCGGAACGCGTCAAGGCCGTGGAAGACGGCGCCTACAACGCGGAATACGCGGAACTGATGTCGATGAGCCGCAAGGAATTGTCGGATCGCTACTACGCCCGCGACTCGGAATAACCGGCACACGGAATAAGAGAGGATTTCAAGATGTATCCAGATTACATGGAAGAATCGTTGCGCAAGGTAGTTCAGACACGACCGAAGCGTTTGGAGCTGGCCAGGAAGCCCGACCCGGTCTACCCGCCGATGAATGCGGAAGAACGCCGCGCTGTCCTGGAAGGCTTTCACCCCGATTTTGAAGCCAGCGCCAGACGCAAGGTGCGCGTCGGCCCGAACCGGGACGAGTCGCTGACCACCGAAGTTGCCGATTTGCTGGAATCGCATTCCTGGCTGCGCAGCAATCAGGTGGATCTTAAAAAACCGGATTTCGAGACCGATCTGTTGATCATCGGCGGCGGCGGCGCGGGTTGCAACGCGGCGCTGGTCGCGATGAAGGAACATGGCCTGCGCTCGATTATCGCCACCAAGCTGCGCATGGGCGATGCCAATACGATGATGTCGCAGGGCGGCATGCAGGCCGCCGTGTCGCGCACCGATTCGCCGACGCGCCACTATCTCGACGCCATCGGCGGCGGGCACTTCGAAAACAAGCCGGAGCTGGTCAGGGCGCTCACCGAGGACGGCCCGGGCGTGGTCAAGTGGCTCGAAGACCTGGGCGTGGTGTGGGACAAGGAAAAAGACGGTTCGATGAAGACCATGCACGGTGGCGGCACTTCGAGGAAGCGTATGCTTTCCTGCCGCGATTACACCGGTGCGATGATCATGCGCACCCTGATGGACGAGGTGCGCAACCATCCCGACATGATCGACGTGAAGGAATTCATGCCGGCCGTGGAATTGATCATGGACGACAAGGGGTGTTGCGCAGGCGCGGTTCTGTATAGCTTGGACAGCGAGGAATTCTTCACCGTCAAGGCGAAGTCCACCATCGTCGCCACCGGCGGCTACGGCCGCCTGCACATCCGCGGTTACGACACCACCAACCACTACGGTGCCACCGGCGACGGGCTGGTGATGGCCTACCGCGCTGGCGCGAAGCTGATGTACATGGACTCCGTCCAGTACCACCCGACGGGCGTTTCGTTCCCCGAACAGATCGCCGGCTTCCTGGTCACCGAGGCGATCCGCGGCGCGGGCGGTCAGCCGCTGAACAAGGACGGCGAACTGTTCGTCTTCCCGCGCGAGCCGCGCGACATCGAGGCTTCGGCCATCATCCGCGAGTGCGTGCAGAACGGCGGCGGTGTCACGACACCCTCCGGGCGCGTCGGCGTGTGGCTGGATTCGCCGCTCATCGATATGCTGCACGGCGAGGGCTACACCGACAGGCACTTTCCGGCCATGTACCGCCAGTTTATTCAATACGGTATCGACATTACCAAGCTGCCGATGCTGATCTACCCGTCGCTGCACTACCAGAACGGCGGCATCGAAATCAACGAGCGTTGCGAGACCGATCTGCCAGGCCTGTATGTGGCGGGCGAGGCGAGCGGCGGCCTGCATGGCCGCAACCGCCTGATGGGCAACTCGGTGCTCGACTACAACGTGTTCGGCAGGCGCGCAGGAAAATATGCCGGCGAATACGCCAAGAAGGTCAAGCTCGGCAAGCTCAGCCTGGCGCACCTCGAAGCCTACGAGAAGGAATTGAAGGATGCCGGCGTGAAAACCGACCTGGTGACCCCGGTGCTGTTGCCGTCTTATGCGCCGGAGGATGTCAGGAAGCGCCAGTTGCTGCGCGCCGACAACGAGTTGCCCGGCACGTCGGTGCTGCACAACCGGCTACACGACGAAAGGCCCGGCGCTTAAAGCACCGGAGTCAGGCCGATGACGCATATTGACGACAAGATAATCGAGCTGGCGCGCACCGCGCTCAGCTTCGAGTATGGCGAGGAGCACTTCCACCGCCATGCCGCAGAGATGACCAAGAATTCGGGCGGCAAGGCCATGTTCCTGCGGCTTGCGGAAGAGGAGTCGGACCGCATCGAGGACATGCACAAGCTGTTTGGCGCCGTGATGGGGCAGGAAGCATGGCAGCAGCTTGCTGCCGAAGAAGCGGCGAACGCGCACCCGTCGAAAGTGATCGCCGAAATGGAAGCCGCCGTCACCCTGCGCGGGCATGCGGCGCTCGTCGACGATGCCCAGGCAGTGCGCATGGCGATGGAGCTTCAACGCCGCATCATCCATATCTTCAAGGGCATGTCGGAACATGTCAGCGATCCGGATATCGTCAAGCTGGCCGACAAGATGATCCAGGAGGAATGCTCGCGATATGATTTCTTGCAGGCGCAACTGGATAGCTTGCAGAACGTCGGGTTATGGCTGGACACCCCGGAGTTTCGTATGGATGGAAG
Organism: Gallionellales bacterium RIFCSPLOWO2_02_FULL_59_110; assembly: GCA_001801215.1. Classification (GTDB taxonomy): domain Bacteria; phylum Pseudomonadota; class Gammaproteobacteria; order Burkholderiales; family Gallionellaceae; genus Gallionella. Next base: position 56,003 of record MGXA01000023.1, read on the forward strand.
GTTCTGAACGGGCACGCTATGGATACTACCCTACGCATTACCTCGGCCCATGCCGGCAGTTCTTTTACGGCGCGGATCGAAAAGATCAGCGGCCAGAAGCTGCTGGCCTGCTACCAGTGCGGCAAATGCTCCGCCGGCTGCCCGATGGCGGCACACATGGACGTGCTGCCCAACCGGATGATCCGCATGGCGCAACTGGGGATGCAGCAGCAACTGCTGGAGACCAAGGCCATCTGGATGTGCGTGTCCTGTCTGACCTGCAACTCGCGTTGCCCGAAGGGTATCAAAATTGCCGAGGTCATCGAAGCGCTGCGTAAGGCGGCGTTGGGCGGCGGCGAACGCAACGACAACCTCAAGATCATGGAGCTGACACCGGAGGCGCGCAGCGTATTACCGCCCATTGCCACGATCAGCGCCATGCGTAAATTGACCTCATGATGGAATGCCCCTGATGGGAAATGAAAATAAACCGATGAAGCTCGCCTATTATCCCGGCTGTACGCTGAAGAACCAGGCCACCAACTTCGATGTGTCCACCGTTTCGTCGATGGCGAAACTGGACGTGGAAGTCGAGGAACTGGATCGCTGGAACTGTTGCGGCACGGTACATGCGCTGGATTCAGACAACGTCATGAACCGCGTCGCGCCGATCACCAACATGATCCGCGTCAAGGAAATGCAGGCCAAAACGGAAGGCATGGCCGGCGAGTTCATGACCTCCTGCGCGATGTGCTACAACACGCTCAAGCGCGCCAACATCGACGTGCAGCAGCGCGCCGATGCGCTGGAAACCATCAACGAACTGCTGTACCTCGAAAAAACCAAGTACCAGGGCGATGTCGAGGTTCTGCATCTGCTCGAATACCTGCGCGATCGCGTCGGTTTCGACAATCTGGCGAAGAAGGTGACCAGACCGCTCAAAGGGCTGCGCGTGGCCTGCTATTACGGCTGCCTGCTGATGCGCCCGAAAGAGGTTGCTTTCGACGATGCCGAGAACCCGACGATTATGGAAAACCTGATTCGCGCTCTCGGCGCCACACCCGTGGAGTTTTCGCACAAGATGGAGTGCTGCGGCGCTTACCAGACGGTCGATAAGCCGGATGTCATCGCCGACCGCACCGACCGGATCATGGGTTCGGCGAGCGAGGAGCGGGCCGACCTGGTGGTGGTGAGTTGCCCGCTGTGCGCCTTCAACCTGGACTACCGGCAGGACGACGCCAAGCGCCTCAACCCGGACTTTAACAACATGCCGGTGCTGTACTTCACGCAGTTGATGGCGCTGGCGTTCGGCTGCGACGAAGCGGCGCTGCGTTTCGACCTTCAGCATATCGATCCGCTGCCGGTCTTGAAGGCGCGCGGGCTGGATTAGGGAGGAAAGCATGTTTTTCAACGACCTCAAGCCGACACGCGGCGAAGTTTTCATCAACGCCACCTGGTGCAAGGGCTGCGCTTTCTGCGTGCAATTCTGCCCGACCAACGTGCTGGAAATGTCCAAGGAATTTAACGCCAAGGGTTACCACCCGCCTTATGCGAAGAACCCGGAAGCCTGTACCGATTGCAAATTTTGTCAACTGATCTGTCCGGAGTTTTCCATCTTCGTGAACAGGGTAGAAGGCAACAACATAGGAGAAACGGAAAAGTGAAAACGAAGCCAAGCGAAGTTTCAGAGCAGGCTAATGTTCGCGCCAGCGAACGTTATGCCGGAACTAAGACTGTCGCAGCAGACCCCAAAGGAGTCGATTCCGGCCCGCATTTCATGGATGGCGACCACGCGCTGGCCGAAGGCGCGCTGGCGGCAGGCTGCCGGTTTTTTGCCGGCTATCCCATCACCCCATCGACCGAAACCGCCGAGCGTTTCGCCGAACGCGCGCCGGAAGTGGGCGCGCTGTTCATCCAGATGGAAGACGAGCTCGCCTCCATCGCAGCCAATATCGGCGCGGCATGGGCGGGGCAAAAGGTGATGACCGTGACCTGCGGCCCCGGCTTTTCCCTGATGACGGAAAACCTCGGCTTGGCCTGCATGACCGAAACCCCGATGGTGATCGCCAACGTGCAGCGCGGCGGACCGTCCACCGGCCTGCCGACGCTGACCGCGCAGCAGGACATGATG
>MGXA01000024.1 GCA_001801215.1 Gallionellales bacterium RIFCSPLOWO2_02_FULL_59_110
TGCTTGTCATTGCGTTCTCCGTGATAATGAAGCCGTTGTAGTAGATCATCCGGGGTGAGAGCCGTTGCTACAATAAAGATCAACCGCAAGGTTGAGTCTGTATCCGAAAGCCCAGTGGGGAAACCTGCTGGGCTTTCTCTTTTACGAAAGCATTTTTCAGGAATTCGAACAGTAGAAGCCAAACATCGCGCGTGGGCTGTTATGGGCGGTTGCCCGTGCGCCACGAATGAGAAGGATGGAGGCTTGCAGTTGTTATCCCCTTAATAACAAATCCGCTGTGTACGGAAAAACGCCCTCTCCCTAACCCTCTGAGTGAAACAACTAGCCATTCGACTAAGCTGCCAAAGACCGCTGCCATGTCGCTGGTTATCCCGCAAGCGGGGGGTGGTAAGGGGTTTGCGCCAGCCTCCTATGCTGATTTTCCGCCGTGTCTGTGCCGTGCTTTGCGGCGCAGTTTCATTGCGGCGGTTGCGCAAGTGGCGTGAACTCTAGGGGATGGGTGATGGGGTGTCAAGGGTGTGAGGGGTGCGCGCGCAAACGCCTGGGTGCGGCAATATGTCACATTCACAGCCCATCTTTCCGTCTGTAATATCCGCAATTTCAAAATACTCGAAATGCTCGTGAGGAGAGGCGGTCATGAATAAGCAGTCGTTCAAGAAAGGTGCTTGGTTTGCGCTCAGCTGTGTTTATGTCAGCGTGGCGAATGCAGTATTTGCAGCGGACGAACCGCAGATAATGGAAGACGTGAGCGTCTATGGCGAGCGCCCCGCCGCATTCCGCAACATCACCACCTCTACCGAGGCGGCAACCAAGGCATTGATCGAAAGCACCAATGTCATCAATACCGAGGACGCGGTAAAGTATCTGCCGAGCGTACAGGTCCGCAAACGCTTCATCGGCGACCGCAATTCGATTCTCGCTTCGCGCAATGCGGGCACGCTCGACAGTGCCCGTTCGCTCGTCTATGCGGACAATGTCCTGGTATCGATGCTGCTTGGCAACTCCTATAGCTATGCGCCGCGCTGGTGGTTTGTTTCACCGCAGGAGATCGAGCGCGTCGACGTGAGCTACGGCGCGCATTCCGCCGCTTACGCGGGTAATGCAGCTGGCGTCGTCATGGTCATGAAGTCGAGGATGCCGGAGAAATTCGAGGCATATGCCGATGCGCAAGCCTTTGCCCAGCCGTTCAAACTTTACGGCACCGATGAAACGTACGATGGCTCGCGCATTGGTGCCTTTCTCGGCAATCGGAATGGCGATTTGCGCTGGACGTTGAGCGTCGGGCATCTGGAGAACACGGGTAATCCGATGTCGTTCTCAAATTCCGCGCGCAGGACGACAGCGGCCGGAGCCAGCGACACGGCGGTGACGGGGTATCACTGGGATAAGGACTCGAAAGGTGCCGACCGCGTCATCTTCGGCGCCACCGGCATTGACCAAAGCACCCAGGACAATGCCAAGGTCAAGCTCGCCTACGATTTATCCCCAGGCTCGCGGCTCACCTACACATTGGGCTATTGGCAAAGCGATTCCGACTCCAGCATACAAAGCTATTTGCGCGATGCGGCAGGTAATCCCGTCTACAGCGGTAATGTGAACATTGACGGCTTCAGATACGTGCTGGCCAATACAGCCATGCAGCCCAGCAAACGCCTTGAAGAACACTGGATGAACAGCCTGACCTGGCGTTTTGACCGGAAGCAGGAAAGTGACTGGGCTTTCGAGGCGGCGCTGACGAAATACGAATTCGGCAAGGATACGGCACGCAGACCTACCGTTGCGTTACCGGCTGCATCGGGCGGCGGCGCGGGGCAGGTTCAGTTCATGGATGGAACCGGCTGGCATACGGCGGATGTGCGTGCGGACTGGAGCCCGGAGCGCGGCAAACGCGGGCATGACGTTGCCTTTGGCTACCACTACGATCAGCACACCCTCAATGACCGGACTTACACGAACACAGACTGGCTTGCAGGGAACGCGACCACCGTCAATGCGGGCAACACGGGCAAGACGGAAACGCAGGGCTTCTATGTTCAGGATGCGATCCAGGTGGGGCAGAGCATGAAGTTGACCGTGGGCCTGCGCCACGAGCAATGGAGCGCCTTCAGCGGCACCATGACAAACGCGGCAACGACCCTGGCCTATCCGGAGCGCAAGGAGAACTTTACCTCGCCGAAATTTTCCCTTGCGTGGGTTGCGACGGACGAATGGCTGCTGCGCGGTTCCCTTTCGCGCGCCGCGCGCTTTCCCACGGTCACCGAGTTGTTCCAAGGCTCAATCACGGGCACAAGTATTACCAACAATGACCCCAACCTCAAGCCGGAGAAGATATTGGCCGGCGAACTGGCCGCCGAGCGCGATCTCGGTGCGGGAAATTTGCGTATCTCGCTTTTCCAGGACGACGTGACCGATTATCTGACGCGCCAGACCAACACTACCGTGACTCCGACGGTGACCAACATCCAGAACGTCGACAAGGCCCGCATTCGCGGCATTGAAGCAAGCATGCAGCGGCGCAATGCATTCATGAAGGGGCTTGATCTGACCGGCAGCCTGACTTACGCCGACTCCGCGATACTCGCGAACGACAAGAATCCAGACAGCGTTGGCAAAGAGATGCTTCGCATTCCGGACTGGCGGGCGACACTGGCCGCAACCTGGCACCCCAACGACACGATGGACTTTACGCTTGCCGGCCGGTATAGCGGGAAGCAGTTCGGCCAACTGGACAACAGCGATACCAACGGCGATGTGTACGGTGGCGTGAGCCGGTTTTTCGTTGTCGATGCCAAGTTCAACTACCATTTCGACAGGCGTTTCTCGATGTCTGTCGGCGTGGACAATTTGAACAACGAGAAATACTACGCTGCCCACCCCTATTCGCAACGCACGTGGATTGCGCAGATCAAGGGCAGCCTGTAATTGGATGCGGACGGGCAAGGCGCGACATGTCTTTGCCGTGGGCAGCATTAGTCTCATGTTGTAAGATTGCCTGCATGGACAAGCGATACCGGCAGGCCAAACAAGCATCAAAGACTCCGGTCGATGCGCCAGGTTTTCCAGAAGGCATGAAAATATGAACAACTTAGCCATCGCACTTTTCTTTACCGCAATGCTGCCCGCCGGCGCGGCGCTGGCGGCCGACCATGCCGGTCACGGCAAGGTCGGCATGGCTGCGCCTGCCGCCGCGTCGGCAGACAGGGAAAAAAAGTGGAAGGAGAGTCTCGCCAAACCGTCGCTGGCGGTTGGCGCGACTTTCGACGAGAACGCGCGCCTGTGGCTGGCCGAGTTCCAGGGGCAGCATCTTTACGTCAGCTATTCCGACGACCGCGGCGTTACGCGGAGTGCGCCGGTCAAGGTCAACGCGGAACCCGAAAACTTTCTCGGCGACGGCGAGAATCGCCCCAAGATCGTCGCGCGCAAAGGGGTGATTTACCTGTCCTATACGCAGGGGCTGGCGAAACCCATGTCCGGGGATATCCGTTTCAGCCGTTCGACCGATGGCGGGAAAAGCTTCTCCGCGCCGATTACCGTCAACGATAACCGCGAAATCATCAGCCACCGCTTCGACTCCATGGCGGTGAACGGCAAGGGTCATATTTACATTGCATGGCTCGACAAACGCGAGCATAGCGCGGCTGAAAAGAGAGGCGAAAAATATAATGGTTCGGCGATCTATTACGCGGTGTCGGACGATGGCGGGGCGAGCTTCCGGCGCAACGATAAAATTGCTGATCATGTTTGCGAATGCTGCCGCACGGCAATGGCGGTAGACACCGACGATTACCCCGTCGTCGCCTGGCGCCATATTTATGACACGAATACCCGCGATCATGCGCTGGTCAAGCTGGACGGAAAAATGGCACCGGCGCGCATCAGCCGGGAGAACTGGAATATCGCCGCATGTCCGCATCACGGGCCATCCCTTGCCATTGCCGCAGATGGTGTTTATCACGCCGCCTGGTTCAGCAATGCGCCGCAGCAGCGCGGCCTGTTCTATGCGCATTCTGATGACCGTGGCAAGACTTTTTCCGGGCCGCTGAATTTCGGCAACATCGAGGCACAGCCATCCCGTCCCTACGTGCTCGGTCTGGGCAACCGCGTTTATCTTGTCTGGAAAGAATTCGACGGAGAGCGCACCGCCATTCTGGGGATGGATTCCGCCGACGGCGGAAAGTCCTGGCACGCGCCGAAAAAACTGGCGGCTACCGCTGATGTGTCCGACTGGCCGATGCTGATCGGGGAAAACGGCCGCGCTTTCCTGTCCTGGAACACCGGGAATGAAGGCTATCGCCTGATCGAAATAATCATGGGAAACCAATGAGACGGCATGGGCTATTAACGGCGCTGTGTTTCGCCATATTTTCCATTGCACCGGCGCCGGTATCGGCCGGGCAGGAAATAAAGCCGTTTGTGCGCGGCAGCTACCAGAAAATCGTTGCCGCCCGGCAAGGCAAACCTTTCGTCCTCAACTTCTGGTCGTTGACTTGCAGCTACTGCATGGTCGAACTGGAGATGTTTAAAAAGCTCGCTAGGAAATATCCCAACCTCGATCTGGTGCTGGTTTCCACCGACACGCCGGAAGAAGAGAAATCGGTTTCCGCCACCCTGGCAAAATTTTCCCTGGGCAAGGCTGAAGCCTGGGTGTTCGCCGACAGTTATACTGAGCGCCTGCGCTTCGAAATCGACAAGAAGTGGCAGGGCGAGTTGCCGCGCACCTATTTTTTTGGCGCAAAAAACAATGGGGTGGACGCCGTCAGCGGCAAGGTTGAACAGGATGAAGCGGAACGGTGGATAGCAGAACAGTATGGGCACTGATGGCGCAGCGGCGTCCGGGTAACATGAAATTCGCGCAGAGATTCGATGGGCATCTCTCCCTCAGTGTGTGGGAGGGTGTGCGGGAGAAGGACATGGCGAGTTTCATTCTCGGGGGCGGCCTTCTTATAGTGCCCGCAAGGTTGGTCGGATGACGCTGCCGGCCATTCCGGGTTTGGCGGACTTGCCATTGCGTGACCGTGTGCTGGTCGTGGCGGCGGTGGCGCTTGCGCATATGTTGCTGGCGTGGTCATGGGTGTCGTTGCCCAGCCTGCCCAAACCGGCGCATCGCGAAATGTCGGTAAGCGTGATGCTGCCCCCGCCGCCGCAACCCGCGCCGGCTCCGCCGCAGCCGAAACCGGAGGTTAAACCGCCCGAGCTTAAACCGGTGGCAAAGCCGAAACCGAATCCAGTCGAGCCTCGACTTGTGCCGGAAGCCGAGCCGGTCGCGGCGCCAGTGGAACAGCCGAGCCCCCCGCAACCGGCCCCGGCAAGCGGCGAAAAGCCCGAGCCGGTAGCGGCAGCGCCCAGCCTGCCGGATCGCGAGCCGGATTATCGGGCGGCCTATCTCAACAATCCGCTGCCGCCTTATCCGATGACGGCGCGGCGCATGGGCTGGCAGGGCAGGGTGGTGCTGAATGTCGAGGTGCTGGCGAGCGGTTTGCCCGGCCAGGTCAAGCTGCATCAAAGCAGCGGGCATGACGTGCTGGACAGCGCGGCAATACGGGCGGTGAGCGGCTGGCGCTTTGTTGCGGCGCGCCAGGACGGGCAGTCGGTCACCAAATGGTTTTTAGTTCCGATCCCTTTTATTTTGAAAGAAGCCGAATGAATACCTTGTTGATATCCTCGTCGCCGATCATCGGCGGCACATTGGCTTTGCTGGTGATTTTTTCCATCGTCACCTGGTCGATCATCGTCGTCAAACTGTGGCAATACGGGCGCGACGGCAAGGATAACCGCGCCTTCAACGAATCGTTCTGGGCCGCCGGAGAGTGGCAGCAGGCAGAGCGCATCAGCGCCGGGATGCCCGGCAAACAGGCGTATCTGGGGCAGGTGGGGTTTTCCGAGTTGCGCGCCGCGCAACGGCAGGGCAACGATATGAAGCATCTCGGTTCGCCGCAGGATGGTCTGGAGCGCAGCTTGCGCCAGACGGTGCAAAATATGCAGCGGCAACTTGAGGGTGGCCTGGCCATGCTAGCCAGCATCGGCTCGACCGCGCCGTTTGTCGGGCTGTTCGGCACGGTATGGGGCATCATGCATGCCTTGCAGGACATCAGTCAAACCGGCTCGGCCAGCCTGGACGTTGTGGCCGGCCCGATCGGCGAGGCGTTGATCGCCACCGCCATCGGTATTGCGACCGCACTGCCCGCCGTGCTGGCCTACAATTTCTTCCTGCGGCGTATGCGCCTGTCCGTGGCCGACCTGGAAAATTTTGCGCACGATTTCCTGCGCCTTGCCGCAAAGCACGATTTCAAGGTGTAATAAGATGGCTTTCCAGAATAATTCCAATCAGGAAATGATGAGCGAGATCAACGTCACGCCGCTGGTGGACGTGATGCTGGTGCTGCTGGTGGTGTTCATCGTCACGGCGCCATTGCTGTCGCAATCGCTGGAGGTGAAGCTGCCCAGGACGGCAGCAGTGGCGGGGCGCATGGACACCAAGCTGCAAACCGTCACGATCAACGCCCAGGGAGCAATCAGCCTGGAGAGCATTTCCATCAGCGACGCCGATCTGGCGAAGCAGCTCGCCGAAGCGGCGGCGGGCAAAGACAACTACGAGTTGCACGTTCACGCCGACGAGACGGTGCCTTATGGCCGCGTGGCGCAGATCATGGCCATCGCGCAACATGCCGGGGTGAGCAAGCTGTCGTTCATGACGATGGCGGGGCAGTAAGGGATGCAGAAATTGTAAAAGAACGAACCGGGGGTGGGTTTCGTAGGTCGGGCTTCAGCCCGACATGTCGGGTTAAAACCGACCTACCATCCCTGATTTTGTGATGATGCAATGGCTATTGGTAACTCCGGTTTTTACCGGAACGCGTGTTCCTATTGCTGTCCTCTTTGAAAACTTGGCCGATGGATTGACGTTGGATGAAATTCTTGACTCATATCCAACCATAAAACGCGAACAAGCTATTGCTACTCTACAGCAAGCAGAATCGCTGCTTGAGTTCAAGAAGGCCGCTTTTGATTGATGAATGGCCGAACAGCAGCCATTAGCAAGTAGCCCGCATGTAACGAAGTGGAATGCGGGGATCAATATGTCAGTGTTCGGCTTCTTTCCCGCATTTCGCTGCGCTTCATGCGGGCTACGTCACTAAACTTTTCAGCCGACACTGTCGTGGCTTCTGGAGGGTGCATTCGAAAGTGGTGATTAACCCGCATCCGCGAGGCAAGGCGCGAGCAGGAAACAGCATAGACCCCAAGACCACCCCCCCCTCCAACTCCCCCTTGTCAGGGGGAGAGCAATGCTCCTCCCCTGACAAGGGGAGGCTGGGAGGGGTTTTATGAGGCAATTTGGTGAGTTGCTGTTCCGTGGGTGATTGATTACAATGATAGCACTGCAACCACTATTGGGGGCCAACATGGCGGCGCTTACGATCAGAAATCTTGATGATGATGTCAAGAACCGTTTGCGTGTACTGGCAGCGCAGCACGGTTGTTCTATGGAGCAGGAGGTGCGTGAGATTCTGTTGCGTGCGGTTTTGCCGAAGAGAAACCAGCCGGCATTTGCGCAACGTATTCAAAAGCACTTTGCCTCTCTGGAGTTGGATGTTTTACCTATTCCTGAGCGTCGGGTGGCAAGAACTCCGCCTTCGATGGAGGGCTGATCATGCAGGGCGTGTTGCTTGACACCAATGTGCTGTCTGAGTTGATGCGTCCGCAGCCATCTTCAGTGGTGCTTGGTTGGTTTGCGCAACAAGAGGGTGCCGAGTTTTATACCAGTGCCATTACTCAAGCTGAGTTGTTGTTGGGTGTGGCTTTGTTGCCGGGCGGCAAGCGCAGAGATGCAATTGCCAATGCGTTGGAGCAGATGTTCGATCAGGACTTTATCGGACGGTGCTTGCCGTTTGATGAGTTGGCTGCGCATGAGTATGCTGCCTTGGTTGCCGCTCGTAATAAACTCGGTATGCAAATTTCTACTGAGGATGCACAGATAGCGGCCATTGCGCTGCGAAATGGCTTGGTCTTGGCAACCCGTAACACTAAAGATTTTCGCAAGATAAGCGGGTTGGGCTTGGTTGATCCGTGGCTTGCAAAGGTAATGGAGTCGGATTGATCTTGAAATGAAATCGACTCCGGCACCTTTGGATTGGCAGGGTGGCGCAGATCATGGCTATTGCGCAACATGCCGGAGTGAGCAAGCTGTCGTTCATGGCGACGGCGGGGCAGTAAGTGGTAGGGGCGCGATAAATCGCGCCCCTACAGATACAGATATGAAAAAGGCACGCCTCGGCGTGCCTTTTTGCTGCTGCGAATTACCGGTTAACGGCTGTTGCCGTTGTTGCCGCGACCGAGTGCGTAGCTTGGGCGGTCGCTGCCGCTGCGGCGTGGTGCGCTGGCATTGCCGCGATTGGCGTTGCCGAAGCTGCGTTCCTGGCTGCGCGGTTGCGCCTGACCGGCAAAGCCCTGGCTGCGGCTCTGCCCACCGAAACCTTGACCGGCGCCCTGCGCATGGCCGTCCTTGCGTCCGGCGTGGGTGTGGCGGCTGTCCGGCGCGCTGTGATGGAATCCTGCGCCACCGTTATTGCCGTTGCCGGTGAAGGCGGAACTGCGGTTGCCGCCGTAGCCCTGGCCGCCGCCGTTACCGCGATTGCCGCCGAAGCCGCCGCCACGCGGGCCGCCGTTGCCGCGCGGACGATCCGAAGACGGGCCGGTGCGCAGTTTGTATTTTGGTTCCAGTCCTTCGATGGTGTGCATCTTGATGCTTTGCTCGGTGTAGCGTTCGATGCGCTTCAGCATCTGCGCATCGCGGTTCGACGCGAACGAGATGGCAATACCATTCGTTCCGCCGCGACCGGTGCGGCCGATGCGGTGCACGTAGTCTTCGGCGAACTTGGGCAGGTCGAAGTTGATCACGTGCGAGATGCCGCGCACGTCCAGGCCGCGCGCCGCCACGTCGGTTGCCACCAGAATACGCACGTTGCCGTTGCGCATGTTGAGCAGGGTGCGGTTGCGTTCGCGCTGGTTCATGTCGCCGTGCAAAGCGGCGACCGAATGGCCTTGTGCGGAGAGTTGATCCGCCAGGCTGTCGGCATCGCGTTTGGTGGCGGTGAACACCAGCGCCTGATTCATATCAGCGTCAGTCAGCAGATGGTTGAGCATCTTGTTTTTGTGCGCCACGTCGTCGGCAAACATCATGCGTTGCTCGATGTTTTCATGCTTGTCGCCAGCCGCCGAAACGGAGATTTTCTTCGGTGTCTTGAGCAGGCGCGAGGCCAGGTTGCCGACCACGCCTTCCAGCGTCGCGGAAAACAGCAGGGTCTGGCGCGTCTTGGGCGTGGCTGCGGCGATGCGTTCCACATCGTCGACAAAACCCATGTCCAGCATGCGGTCAGCCTCGTCGAGGATCAGCATTTCCAGGCGCGAGAAGTCGATACGGCCGCGCTCCAGATGGTCGATCAAACGGCCCGGCGTGGCGACCAGAATATCCACGTGGCTGGACAGCAAACGGTTCTGTACCGGGTAAGGCATGCCGCCCAGGATACTGATGATCTTGAAGCGCATGTTCTTGCCGTACTTGGTTGCGGCATCGCACACTTGCTGCGCCAGTTCGCGGGTCGGGGTCAGCACCAACACGCGCGGGCCCTTGCCGGGCAATGCGGAAGGCGTGGCCAGGCGGTCCAGCGCGGGCAGGATGAAGGCGGCGGTCTTGCCGCTGCCGGTTTGCGCCGAAGCCATCAGGTCGTGGCCTGCGATGATTTCGGGGATGGCCTGCGCCTGGATCGGCGTAGGCTCGGTGTAGCCGGTGTCGGCAATCGCCTTGAGAATGACGGCGTTTAATTTCAGTTCTTCGAACGACATGGTGCTTCCTTTTCTAGAGTCAAAGGGAATCCGTTTCGTCATGCCGAATCAATTCGGAATGGCGAATAAGCAGTTCCCTGAGGTAAGCGCAGGCAGTAATACTACCCGTTGAACGGGCGGAGGATAGACCGGCGCATAAAACATCGTCGCTAACCGGAAAACCCAGAATTTCTTGATGAGTTTTTTAGACAGGCGCGATTGGATTCGCGCGAGAGATAGGTCAGAAAACGATGAACCAATGCCGCAAGTTGCGGCAAGGCGCGCATTCTACCGATATAAAAAATAAAAGCCAGCGGTATTTTGGCTGTGGTCGAGCGCGGGCAATTTCGCCAAAGCGGAAATCGCCGGATCCGTGCGCGCGGCCTGCGGGATCGGGCCGTGCGCACGGAACGGCGCGGTTACTCCTTATTGGGTTGATTGTAGGGGCAGTCTGCGGGGCGCATGTCGCAGTCTCCGCCCATGCCGTGTTTGGGGTTGCGGCGCTCTTCGGGCGGCATTTTCTCGAAGTTTTCGCGCATTTTCATGCGGTGTTCGGCGCGCTCTTCGGGCGACATTTCCTTCCACTTGCCCTTCATTTTCATGCGCATTTCCTTGCGCTCTTCGGGAGGGATTTTCTCCCAGTGCTCAAGCATCGCTTTGCGGCGCTCGGCGCGCTGTTCCGGCGTCATGCTATACCATTCCTTGAACTTCTCCTTGCGCTGCTCGAAGCGCTCTCCCGCAAACAGGCCTTTCATGCTCTCGCGCTTGGCTTTGCGTTCTTCGGGAGTCATCTTCTCCCAGTATTCGTGCATCGCCTTGCGCTGCTCGGCGCGTTGTTCCGGCGTCAGCTTGTGCATCTCTTCGCGCATTGCTTCGCGCTCTTTGGCGCGCTGCTCGGGCGTCATATCCTTCATGCGCTCCATGCGTTGCAGGTGATCCTGCACGGAAGGGACGGCGGCTGTGTCGGCCGCCAGCGCATTGAAACTGAGCGACACGGCGATGCCGGCGACGAGTATAACCAGCCATCTGGCAAGCGTTGTTTGCCTGCTTGTAACCGGCCGCTTATTCGCTGTTTTTTGGCGGGTTAGCGGAACGGTTTGTTGTTCCGTCAATTGGATGTCCAGCGGTTGCAGCAAGGTTTTCAGAATGGCATTCATGGTATTTTCTCCATAGGGTTTTCGGGTGAGGCGCCGCGCCGGATCAGACACCGGGCGGGGCGTTAAACGCATGGTAGGATTGAAGCGTAAGCGAAGTGTTTCCGCCAGAGGCGAAGATGTAAAAGTTTGTTTCAATTCCGGATTGCCGGTTTCCGTTTTCCGTCTTCTGTGTATCATGCCGCCATGAGCAACCCGCAACGCATCCTCATCATCGACGACGACGCGCGCCTGCGCGAGCTGCTGCTGCGCTATTTGTCGGAACAGGGATTTACGGCAAAGGCGGTGGAAGACGGCAGCGCGTTGGACAAGGCGTTGAAGCTGAATTATTACCATTTGCTGGTGCTGGATCTGATGCTGCCCGGTGAGGACGGGCTGGCGATCCTGCGCCGGTTGCGCGGCGCGGGCGAGAATGTGCCGGTGATTCTGCTCACCGCCAAGGGCGACGAGATCGACCGCATCGTCGGGCTGGAGATGGGCGCGGACGATTACCTGCCCAAGCCGTTCAATCCGCGCGAACTGGTGGCGCGCATCAACGCGGTGCTGCGGCGCAAGGGCTTGCAGCCGGCGGGTGCGCCCGATGCCGAGGAGAAAAGCATTGCCTTCGGCGATTGCGAACTGAATCTCGCCACGCGCGCGCTGACCCGTTCGGGCGCACCGGTCTCGCTGACCACCGGGGAATTCGCGTTGCTCAAGGCGCTGGTGACCCATCCGCGCCATCCGCTGTCGCGCGACAAGCTGATGGAGCTGGCGCGCGGCCGCGACCACGAACCGTTCGACCGCGCCATCGACGTGCAGGTGTCGCGGCTGCGCAAACTGATCGAAGCCGATCCCGCTAGGCCGCGCTTCATCCAGACGGTGTGGGGGCACGGCTATGTATTTGTTCCGGAAGGAGCCAAACCTTGAGCGTTGTGCCGAAGACCCTGCTGGCGCGCTTTTTCCTGCTGATGGTTATCCTGATCGTGTTGTCGCTTGCCGCTTCGGTGGCGATATTCCGCCATGTCGAACAAGAGCCGCGCTCAAGGCAGATGGCGCAACTGGTGGTGTCGGTCGTCAACCTGACGCGCGCCGCCGTGCTGTCCGCCGCGCCGGAATGGCGCAGCGCGCTGCTTGCCGAATTGGCTGAAGCGGAAGGGCTGCATGTGCAGATGGCGGACGACGGCGACGAGCTCATGCCCTTGTCCGCCCGCTCGCAGGAATTGCGCAAGATGGTCGAGAAAGTGCGCGGCAGCCTGGGCGAAAATACCCGCTTCGCGTCGCAGCGTAACGGCGTGAAAGCACTGTGGGTGAGTTTCTTCATCGGCGATGAGGAATTCTGGGTGGCGTTGCCCAGGGAGCGCATCGAACGTCCGGTATCGCAAATGTTGTTGGTGTGGAGCGGCATAGTGCTGGCGTTGTCCCTGCTCGGCGCTTATTTCATCGCGCGCCAGGTGGCGCACCCCCTGAAACGGCTCGCGCGGGCGGCGCAACAGGTCGGCCAGGGCGAGGCGCCGCCGCTGCTGCCGGAGCGCGGCGCGGAGGAAATCGCCACGGTGTCGCGCGCCTTCAACCAGATGTCCGCCGACCTCGCCGCCAACGAGCGCGAGCGGGCGCTGGTGCTGGCCGGCATCTCGCACGATTTGCGCACCCCGCTGGCGCGCGTGCGCCTTGCCGCCGAATTGAGCGCGGATGAAGCGCTGCGCGACGGGTTGGCCGCCGACGTGGAGCAGATGGACGCGGTGATCGGGCAATTCCTCGACTATGCGCGCCTCGATGAGAACGAAGCCGCCGTTCCGATCGACCTGCCGACGCTGGTGCGGGAAGCGGCGCAGCCCTTCGCGGCGCAGGCCGGGTCGCTCACCTTCGATTTGCCGCCGCTGCCGCCGCTTGTCGTGCGTCCGTTGCTGTTGAAGCGCGCACTTTCCAACCTGCTGGACAATGCCGTCAAACATGGCGGCGGCGAAATCGCGGTGCGGCTGGCGCAACACGGAAACCGAATCATGCTGACGGTGGCGGATCGCGGCGCGGGCATTCCCGCCGCGCAACGCGAAACCGCAAAACGGCCCTTTATGCGCTTGGAAAGCGCGCGCAGCGATGCGGTCGGATCGGGGCTGGGGCTGGCGATCGTCGAACGTGCCGCACGGTTGCATGGCGGCGAATTTCTCCTGGATGAACATGCGGGAGGCGGTCTGGTGGCCAGGCTGGCACTGCCGGCAAGCTGACATTCTGCTTGCTGCGCGCAACAAAAAAGAGTAGGGTTAATACTGTAATTGTTTGAAGGAGTGAATCATGGACATCAGTAGTGCTACGGCCACTTCCGTTGCTGCGATTGTCAACAGTCCGCAGCCGCAGCCTCCCGCTGCAAAAGAAGAGAATCAGCCGGAACAAAAGCAGGACGATACTTCGGTAAAACTGTCTGCTCAGGCGCAGCAGTTGCGCCGCGCCGAAAACCAGAACATCAATACCGAGCGCGCCGAAGCACGCCCTCAGGAAGTTGCCGAACCTCCCGGCATCAGGTTCATGGAAGGCGACAAAAAAGGTGGAAACGTCAACACCTACGTTTGAAACGCATTAATTTCGGTCAACTGCTCCGCCCGGGAGAATTACCCGGGCGGCGCGTCACGTAAATCGCTACGCTATGAATCCAGACTGGCAACAATTCCTTGCGCAACAGGGCGCGGCTTTTGACGCGGGCGTCGTGCAACATTTCGGCAACGCTGCCGCCGAGCTACTTTCAACCCGGCAAGGCACGGTGCTGTGCGACCTGGGCCAGTTCGGCACGCTGCGCGCTTCCGGCGAGGATGCGCAATCCTTCCTGCAAAACATGCTGAGCAACGACACCCGCGAGGTCGATGTCGGCCGCGCGCAGCTCAGCAGCCTGAACACCCCGAAGGGGCGCATGCTGGCGACCATGCTGATCTGGCGCGACGGCGACGACTACCTGCTGCAACTGCCGCGCGCGCTGTGCGAGCCGCTGCGCAAGAAGCTCTCCATGTACGTGCTGCGCGCCAAGGTGAAAATCTCCGACGCGAGCGACGAGATCGTCGCGCTCGGCGTGTCGGGCGAGAACGCGCAGGAAATTCTGCAAAAACAATTCGGCGAACTGCCGCAGCAGCCGTTCGGCTTTACCGTTGCCGGGCAGGCGGGCGTGCTGAAATTCGGCGACACGCGCTTCCAGGTCAGCACCGCCGCGCAACATGCGCCGGCGCTGTGGCAGGCACTGGCCCAGCACGCACAACCGGTCGGCAGTGTCTGCTGGGAATGGCTCAACATCCGCGCCGGCATCCCCGACATCCTGCCGCAGACGCAGGAACAGTTCGTGCCGCAGATGGCGAACCTGGAAGTCCTCGGCGGCGTGAATTTCAAGAAAGGCTGCTACCCCGGCCAGGAAATCGTGGCGCGCATGCAATACCTCGGCAAGGCGAAGCGGCGCATGTATCTGGCCCATGTTGCCGGGGCGCACCTCGACAGCGGCGCAGCCCCCCAGCCGGGCGACGAATTATTCAGTGCGGACATGGAGGGCCAGGCCTGCGGCATGATCGCCAACGCCGCACCCGCGCCGGGCGGAGGCTACGACCTGCTGGTGGTGATACAGATCGCCAGCCGCGAAGCGCAGGCAGTGCACTGGAAATCCCCGCAGGGCGAGGCGTTGCAATTCCTGCCGCCGCCCTATCCGTTGCCGCAAGACTGACCGGCGCAGCCGGGTGCGCGGAATTCAACGTCAGCTTACGACCTGGACGAGACCGCCGCCACTATCGACATAAACTTCCACTTTTGTTAAGGAGGCGCTGATTTATTCGTCATCCCCGCGAAGGCGGGGATCCAGTGCCTTTACTTAACTGGGTTCCCGCCTTCGCGGGAACGACGAAACCGAATAAATCAGCGCGTCCTTAAGGGTTGTCAGATGCCTGCCCGCTGAGGGGTGCGGCATTCTGATCGCTCGGCGGCTGAGGGCAGGCATCTGATAACCCTCAACATTACCAGTCATTGGCCAATTTCAGCCAAGCCGCAGGGCTTGGTTCCGTTTAGCCGAGCAATTCCTTTTCGATATGCTTTAAGGCATTGTGGAACTCCGCCACGATAAGTTTATCCGCAGCGTTTTTATCGTGTTCCGGCATATCTAAACTGAATATTGCTCGGTATTTTTCAAACAGGCATTTTACGTCGCAGATGATATCGTTGCGATGTCTAACCAGTTCCATCTGTTCGATTATCGCCATATCATTTCCTCC
>MGXA01000025.1 GCA_001801215.1 Gallionellales bacterium RIFCSPLOWO2_02_FULL_59_110
GATCATGCGAGCGTTCGTAAAACTGCGCGAGCTGGCCATGACGCATCACGATCTGGCCAAGCAGCTCAACGCACTGGAAGAGAAAACCGAAGCACTGGCAATGCAGCACGACACCTTCGCGCGCAACACGCGCGCCCAACTCAAGCAGGTGTTCAACGCCATCCGCGAATTGATGACGCCGCCCGAGCCGCAGAAGAAACGGCCTATCGGGTTTATCAGCGGCGATGAAAAGCCGAAGAAAGATTGACTGGCATGAGGGGGTTTGTGTACGTGCAAAAACAATTCGAAGCTACCCGAGCTGCGGTCGAGCGGTGCCACTCCCAGGTACACCGCCAACGAAGCCTCATCCTTGAATCGCTCGATATTACCGATTTCCCCCGCCAACTCGCTGGCGCAGACACTCCCCATGCCAGGCATGCTCAACAATCGCTGTGCGATTCCAGACTGTGCAGTAAGCTCGGCAATCTGTAACTCCAATTGGATAATCGCCTCACGCAGGCTTAGTATCCTCATCGCATCCGCATAAATCATCGGGCCTGCCCATGCTATCGCAGGAGCGAATATCGCCGTCTTTTGCCATGTGGCGATTTTGGTGGCGTAGCCAACACCGATGCCTTTCAGTTTGAGCAAAGTAGCCCGCCTGACGGTCTTGAGCATGCCCAGGTCGGTGCGGCAGGTCAGGAAGTTGAGGAACCACAGGTTGTCTGCCTGGCCGGTAATGGCAAGCAGACCCGGCACCACACCCTGCAGTTCTGCCTGCATGCGCTGGCTGATTTTCATCCGTTCGGCTACAAGTTGTTTGCGGCGGCGAGTCAATGCCTTGATCTGCTGGTGCAATGGATCGACAGGCGCTACTTCCTGCAACACGGCGCTGGCCATCGGGATGTGTTCGCGCAGTTGCATGAGTTGCAACATGCGTTTGGCATCAATGGCGTCGGTCTTGGCGGGAGCCGGGAAGATTTCCTTGAAGCGCGCGAACTTGAGGTTGTTGATGGCATACAGCCGCCATCCTTGTGCCAATATCTGGCTGTCCAGTGGCCGGGCGTAGCCGCCATACCCTTCCATGGCGACACACACTTCGGCGTGGTGTGAATCTTCGTGTTTGCGTATCCGGCTGAAGAAATCGTTCAGTCCGGCAGGGGTGTGGGGGCAATCAAATTCTTCAATCGGATCACCTTCTGCCCAACCAATGGCAACCCGATGCTGCTGGCTACCGACATCGATAGCGACGTGAAGTTGTGTTTGCATGTGAACCTCTCTTTGGGCAATGCGGCAAGACAAAACCGTCTGTGCGCCTCGCCTACTCAAGAGCCACGTTTGCTGGCATCATCCCGTCAGGCGTTGCAGACGATGCGGATGACGGGGGCGGCATTTCGGAGTGAGCCGATTTTCGCAAACCGGGCTGGTACCTTGAGCCACACCCCCGTCAGCGTTTATCGTACTCGCCTAAACCGATTCCTGCATCTCGCAAATTCGGAGAGTAGGTACCTTTTACTTGGAGGTTTCCCCACTCAAGAGGCCAAGCCTTCCCGCGCCGCATGGCGGCAAACACAAACTCTACCCAATCCGGGCGGCACCCGCGTATTGGACGATTGCGGGTTTTCCCGTAGACTGGCGTAAAGAACGCAGCAGCGACACCCTCGGGGAGGAACTCACATGATTTTTTCAGGCTGGCGCATAAGGAATATCCTTGCGACTCTTGTGCTGATGGCTGCCTGTGCAATTGCAGGCGGTACTGCGCTGGCTGCGACAACACCACCGCTGCGCATCGGGTCGGAAATCAGTTTTGCGCCTTATGCAGAGGTGGACAAGCAAGGCAAAGCCACCGGCTTTGCGATTGATCTATTTGCCGCCGCCGCCAGATCGGCGGGATTGGAAGTCACCTTCCACCCGAATCACTGGAACATCGTGTGGGATCAACTCAAGAACGGCGAGATCGACGCGCTGCCGCTGGTCGCCAGGGTTCCCGAACGCGAAGGACAGGTCGAGTTCACCAAACCGCACACTTTCGGTTACGACAGTTTTTTCACCCGCAAGGATCGCGCGCCCATCGCGACCATCGAGCAGGCGCGGCTGCTGAACATCATCGTCCTGCGCTCGGATGCGGCGCACCAGCAACTCGCCGCACGCGGCTTCGCGCACCAGCTCGTGCTGGTGGACGATCTTGCGGATGGATTCCGGCTGCTCGCCTTCGGCCAGCACGATGCCTTGCTTGCGCCACGGCTGCAGGGAGCAATGCAGACCGATATGCTTGGCCTGGCCGGCGTGATCTCCCACGGGCCCCTGCTCTCGGAATACCGCCGCGAATTCTGCTTCGCCGTCCGCAAGGGCGATACCGCACTGCGCGACCGTCTCGATCAGGCGCTGTTCAACGTCAAGTCCAGCGGCGAGTATGACCGCTTGTACCGCAAATGGCTGGGCATCTACGATCCGCCCCGCTTCACTGCAAAGCAAGTCGCAACCGGCACGGCCCTCGCGGCAGGCCTTCTGGGGCTGCTGGGTTTATGGACATGGACGCTGCGCCGGCAAGTGGCCGTACGTACCCGCAAGCTGACCGCCGAAATCGGCGCCCGCGAAAAAGCCGAAAGGGAACTGCGCCTGCGCGCGGCGCACGACATCCAGGAAGCCGAACTGAGGGCGAGCGAATCGCGCTTCCGGCTGCTCGCTTCAGCCACCTTCGAGGGTATCGCCATTACCGAGCAGGGGCGCGTTGTCGATGCCAACGAACAGTTGCTCGATATCCTGGGCTATACGCGCGCGGAAGTGCTCGGCATGAAGATTGCCGACTTTGTTTCTCCGGATGATCGCGAACGAATATTGAAAAACATTGCGGAAGGCGTCGAAAGCATTATCGAACATTCGGTCCTCCGCAAGGACGGCAGGCGCATCGTCGTCGAAGCGCATGGCCAGAATTTCGAAAACGGCTCCGGAGTCAGGCGCATTACAGCCATACGCGATATCACCGGGTACAAACTCGTTGAGGAGTCGCTGCGCAAGAGTGAAGAGCATTTCCGTTCGCTTGTGGAGCAGGCCGCCGACGGCATTTTTGTGGCCGACTCGCAGGGCAATTACATAGACGTCAATAGTGCCGGCTGCAGCATGCTGGGTTATAGCCGGGAGGAAATCCTTAAACTAACGCTCAAGGATATCCTTGATCCTGCAGAAATTCCGCGCCTCGGCCCAACCGTGGAAAATCTCGCGAGCGGGCGGGTAGTCGTAAGCGACTGGCATTTCTTGCGCAAGGACGGCTCGACTTTTCTCGGGGAAGTCAGGGGCCGGCAACTTTCAAACGGCAACCTGCAGGGAATCCTGATCGACATCACCGAACGCAGGCAAGCCGAACAGGCGCTGCGGGAATCCGATCAGCGCAAGGACGAGTTTCTTGCGATGCTGGCACATGAGTTGCGCAACCCGCTGGTGCCCATTCGCAATGCCGCCCACATCCTCGGACGTTTGGAACTGGAAGAGCCCAGAGTCAAGTGGGCCCAGCAGGTGATCGAGACGCAAGTCGGTCGCCTCAGTCATATGGTGGACGACCTTCTGGATGTTTCGCGTATTGCCCACGGCAAGATATCGCTCAAGCTGGAAGATATTGAACTGAACTCGCTGCTTACGCAGATCATGCAGTCGATAGTGACGCTGGCGGAACAAAAGAGACACCAATTAAGCATCAGCTTGCCTGAGCATGAAGTGCGACTCACAGGCGATTCGATACGCCTGTCTCAAACCATTTTCAATCTTCTCGACAACGCCATCAAATATACCCCGGACGGAGGACTGATCGAGTTCACTGCACGCATGGTCGGAGAGGAAGTCGAGATCGGCGTGCAGGATAACGGCATGGGAATAACGGCGGAATTGCTGCCCAAGGTGTTCGACTTATTCCAGCAAGACGAGCGCGGACTGGATCGCGCGCAGGGCGGTCTGGGTATCGGGCTTACTTTGGTGCAACGGTTAGTCGTCATGCACGGGGGAAGAGTGGCCGCTTATAGCAAGGGGAAGGGAATGGGCGCCACGTTTACCGTCTGGCTGCCAGCCAAGGCTACAGCAACGCAACCAGCCGAGAAGGCGACCATGAGCAAACGTATCGCCTCTCAAGGCAGGCGGGTACTGGTGGTGGATGACGATTTTGCAGTGGCCGATAGTATGGTGATGTTGATGGAGTTGGAGGGGTACGCAGTATGTATGGCTAATTCCGGCGCCGAAGCCTTGAGGCAGGTGCCCATCTTCCGCCCCCAGGCGGTGTTGCTGGATATCGGCCTGCACGGAATGGACGGCTTTGAGGTCGCAAAACGGTTACGCGAATTACCGGAAGGTCGGGATTTGTATTTGGTTGCGGTGTCGGGTTATGCAGATGAGAAGACACGATCACACGCTCTGGCATCGGGATGCGATCATTTTCTGGTCAAGCCGGTGAACTTTCATGTACTCGACAAGCTGCTGGATGACGCGTCAGAAGAGGTGGCACGCCCTAGAAGCTAGAAGGTACTAGAGTCGAATTGTTTTTGAAGCTGGTTGGAATGTTTGAAAGAAGATCTCCCGCTATTTCTCACCTCCCACATAACCTCTAACCCCACCTATGGCCACCCTAATCCCCACCCTCGGCGCCGCCCGCTTCGACGCACGCGGCGAACTGCGTCTCGCCGAGCGGCTGAAGGATTGCCTCGAAGACAACGCCTGGGTGTGGCACAACATCCCGGTCGGGCCTTTCGGCAGGCACCCTGATTTCGTGACCTTGCATCCGCAGCAGGGCATTGTGGTGCTGGAAGTCAAAGACTGGCGGCTGGATACGATAGCCAATGCCAACAGCAAGCAGGTCGAGCTGATAACTGATCGCGGCAATGTGACGACTGCCAACCCTTTCGAGCAGGTGCGCAGCTACATGTTCAACGTGGTAGATACGTTGAAGCGCGATCCGCTGCTGGTGAACGAGGGTGGGAGCTTCAAGGGCAAGCCGGTATTTTCTTTCGGGCATGGCGTGGTTTTCAGCAACATCACGCGCAAGCAGTTTGAGCAGACCGATTTGCATGAGGTATTCCCGCCGGAGCGCTGCATTTTCCGCGATGAGATGGCGGAGAAGGTGGATGCGGATGCGTTTCGCGAGCGAGTCTGGCGCATGGTGTCGCCGCGCATTGGGCCTGCCTTGTCGCTGCCGCAGATCGACCGGGTGCGTGCGCTGCTGTTCCCGGAGATTCGCGTCACCCAGATCGCTCTGCCGTTTGACGAGTCGCCTGAAAAACCCTCGCCCGCTGGTGACCGCATACTGGAAGTGATGGACATGCAGCAGGAGTTGCTGGCGCGCAGCATGGGCGAGGGACACCGCATCGTGCGCGGCGTGGCTGGCTCCGGCAAGACGCTGATTCTGGCGTTCCGCGCCGAACAGATCGCGCGCGCCCTATCGGGTCCCGCATCCCGCCCAGTGCTGCTGTTGAGTTATGCGAACGGCATCTCGGGTCGGCTGGAGAATGCGATGCAGGACAGAGGGGTGGAGGACAAGGTGATCACCTCGACCTTCCATTCCTGGTGCTTCAGGATGCTGCGCGAGTACGACCTGCCGCAGCCAACCGAGAAGGAGTTTCCCGACTTTTCGGAGCGGCTCGCCGCCAACGTGCAGGCCGTGCTCGATGCCGCCGAGCGTGGATTGATTCCGGGCGGGCAGTATGACGCGGTGCTGATCGACGAGGCACACGATTTCGAGCCGCAATGGCTGGCGCTGGCGGCGAAGATGGTGAACCCGGACACGAAGGCGCTGATGATCGTTTACGACGATGCGCAGGCGATTTACAAAGGGCGCAAACGCCCGGTGTGGAAGCAGCTCGGCATCGAGGCCGCCGGTCGCACGACAGTGCTCAAGGTGAATTACCGCAACACCGCGCAGATATTGCGCTTCGCGCGCAAGTTCGCCGCCGATGTGATTGGCGCACCGGGCGTTTGCGCCG
This sequence comes from Gallionellales bacterium RIFCSPLOWO2_02_FULL_59_110, assembly GCA_001801215.1. Lineage (GTDB taxonomy): Bacteria > Pseudomonadota > Gammaproteobacteria > Burkholderiales > Gallionellaceae > Gallionella. The sequence continues at coordinate 5,940 of MGXA01000025.1, forward strand.
GTGACGAGAGTGCGATCCTGATGCCGGAAGACGGCGGGCGCGAGGGTGTGGAGCCGGTGGTGCGCCAGTGCGTGAGCCATGACGGCGAAGCCCATGCGATTGCGGAATGGCTGCTCGGACGCAAGGCCGCCGGTTACCAGTGGGGGCAGATGGCGGTGCTGTATTCCCGGCATTTCATCGGCGAGAAGTTCGAGAAGATACTGGCGAAACACGGCGTGCCAGTGGACTTCGTCAAGAAGAATAACAACCGTGTGCAGTCAGAACGCGATGCGTTGCGACTCCTGACCATGCACAACGCCAAAGGACTGGAGTTCCCCTGCGTGGCGATAGGCGGCTTGGGTGAGCTAAAGAAGGCTGCGGACATAGAAGACGATGTGCGCCTGACCTACGTCGCCATCACGCGCGCTACGCATGAGGCGTTTATCACTTACTCGAATATGTCGGAACTGGTGGGGCGGCTGGTGGTGTAGGTGAGGCTTGTAGGGTGCGGTGATAACCGCACCGTTCGCGCGAATTAACCCATCCCCCTCCCAATTGCCCCCTCGCTACGCTCTCCCCCTTGAAAGGGGAGGGGCAATCGTTCCTTCCCCTTCAGGGGGAAGGTTAGGATGGGGGTGGGTGATGCGGTTCGTGCCTTACCACATCCTACGCACTACTGTTCGTCCAGCCCAAGCAATGCAGCGACGAAGTCCTCCGCAACGAACGGTTGCAGATCGTCCATGCCTTCGCCGACGCCGATGAAGCGCACCGGGATCGGGTGCGCCTTGGCGATCGCGGCGATCACGCCGCCCTTGGCGGTGCCGTCCAGCTTGGTGAGGATCAGCCCGGTCACGCCGAGCGCCTCGTCGAAGGCTTTGACCTGGGAGAGCGCGTTTTGCCCGGTGTTGGCGTCCAGCACCAGCAGCACTTCGTGCGGCGCATCGGGCATGGCCTTGGCGATGACGCGCTTCACTTTCTTTATTTCTTCCATCAGATGCGCCTGCGTGGTCAGCCGCCCGGCAGTATCGGCCAGCACCACGTCGGTATCGCGCGCCTGTGCGGCCTGCACCGCATCGTAAATTACCGCAGCGGGGTCGCCGCTTTGCTGTGCGATCACCGTCACGCTGTTGCGTACCCCCCAGGCCATCAGTTGCTCGCGTGCGGCGGCGCGGAAGGTGTCGCCCGCCGCGAGCATGACCGACAACCCTTGGTCTTGCAGGTGTTTCGCCAGCTTGCCAATCGAGGTGGTCTTGCCCGCGCCGTTCACGCCGACCATCATGATGACGAACGGCTTGCGGGTTTCGGCACGCAGCGGCTGCGCCAGCGGCTTGAGCAGTTTGAGCAGGCAATGCGCGAGTGCTTCCCGGAGTTGCGCGGCTTCGATCAAATGCTGTTCCTTGACCTGGCGGCGCAGGTCGGCGAGCAGAGCGTGGGTCGCGTCCATGCCGACATCGGCGGTAATCAGGATGGTTTCCAGTTCCTCGTAGAGATCCTCGTCGATTTTTCCGCCGCCGCTGAGCAGGCCGCTCAACTGGTTGCCGGTGCGCGCCAGGCCGGACTTCAGGCGCGCGATCCAGCCCAAGCCGTGCTTCTCGCCGGGAATAACGGGTGGAGTTTTTTTCAGGAAACTGAACATTGAGGTTACGGTCGTAGTCGGAAGATGTGAAAATATCGCATAATGCGCGCGCATTTTATGCCGTTTACACCTGAGAGGGCTAGTTACATGAGAGCTTATTTGTTTTGCATCGCGTTGTTGCTGGGGGGGGCGCACGCTGCCGCGCAGGCGGAGGTGTTCGAGCGCACCCTGAAAAACGGGTTGAAAGTCATCGTCAAGGAAGACCGCCGCGCGCCGGTGGTGGTGCAGCAGATCTGGTACAAGACGGGCAGCATGGACGAGCGCACCGGCGTGACCGGCATCGCGCACGTGCTCGAGCACCTGATGTTCAAGGGCACCCACAGCATTCCGGCGGGAGAATTTTCCAAGCGCATCGCGGCGGCGGGCGGGCGCGAAAACGCCTTCACAAGCTACGATTACACCGCCTATTTCCAGCAGTTGCACAAGTCGAAACTGCCGCTGGCAATGCAGCTGGAATCCGACCGGATGCGCAACCTGAACCTCACTGCCGCCGATTTTGCCAAGGAAATAAAAGTGGTCATGGAAGAGCGCCGCCTGCGCACCGACGACTCGGCGCATGCGCTGCTGCAGGAAAAAATGATGGCGACGATTTACCAGCAGCATCCCTACCAACATCCGGTGATCGGCTGGATGAGCGACCTGGAAGCGCTCACGGTGGGCGACGCCAAGGCGTGGTACGACCGCTGGTACGCGCCGAACAACGCCACGCTGGTTATCGCCGGCGACGTCAAGGCCGACGAGGTGTTCGCGCAGGCGCAGCAATATTATGGCGCTATCCCGAGGCGTGCCATGCCGCCGCGCCGCAACTTCATCGAGCCCGAACAGGCCGGAATCAAGCGCATGGTGGTCAAGGCGCCCGCCGAGCTGCCGCATCTGGTAATGAGCTACCACGCGCCGGTGGTGCGCGATCCCGCCCAAGACTGGAAACCTTACGCGCTGCAAATCCTGGCCGGCGTGCTGGACGGCAACGAATCGGCGCGCCTCAACAAGCATCTGGTGCGCGAGCAGCAAATTGCCAGCGGCGCGGGCGCGGGCTACGACGCCACTTCGCGCGGGCCGAGCCTGTTCACCCTCGAAGCCACGCCCAGCGAAGGCAAGGCGGTCAACGACATCGAAGCTGCGCTGCGCGGAGAGATCGCGCTGTTGGTCAGGGACGGCGTGAGCGGGGACGAGTTGCAGCGCGTCAAGGCGCAGGTCATGGCGGGAGAGGTGTACAAGCGCGACTCGCTGTTTTACCAGGCGATGCAGATCGGGCAGATGGAAAGCATCGGGCTAGGGCACCGCGTCATTCCGAAGTTGCTGGAAAAACTCCAGGCGGTGACGGCGGAGCAGGTGCGGCAAGTCGCCGAGGAAATTTTTCAGGACGACAATCTGACCGTCGCGGTGCTCGACCCGCAGCCGCTCTCCGGAAAACCGAAAGCGCCACAAGGAGTTACCCATGCGCATTAAACCCTTCCTTTGCGCGGCCTTGTGCTGCGTTGCGACAACCGCCTTCGCCGCCCCCGGCATCCAGCACTGGCAGAGCGCCAGCGGCGCGAAAGTGCTGTTCGTGGAAAACCACGATATTCCGATGCTGGATGTAGCGGTGAGTTTTCCGGCGGGCAGCAGCTTCGATGCGCCGGGCAAATCCGGCGTGGCTGGGCTGACCCATCGACTGCTCGATCTGGGCGCGGAAGGATTGAGCGAGGACGACATCGCGCGCGTCATGGCGGATATCGGCGCACAATTCGGCGGCGGCTTCGACCCGGATCGCGCCAGCGTCTCGTTGCGCACCTTGAGCGGCGCGGCGCAGCGCGACAAGGCGCTGGACATCATGGCGCGCGTGCTGCAAAGCCCGCTGTTTCCCGATGCTGTGCTGGCGCGCGAAAAGACGCGGCTGATCGCTGCGCTGAAAGAAGCCGAAACCAAGCCGGAAAGCATTGCCGACAAGGCGTTCCACAAGGCGGTGTTCGGCGCACACCCGTACGCCATGCCGGTTTCCGGCGAAATCGCCAGCGTCGAGAAGATTACCGCACAGGATTTGCGGCATTATTACGCCACACGCTACCGGGCCGGCAGTGCGGTAGTGGCGCTGATGGGCGATATCACGCGGGCGCAGGCCGAAGAAATCGCGCAACAGCTCACCGGAAAGCTGCCGTTGGCGGACGCGCCTCCGCCGCTGCCCGCTGTTTCGATGAAAATTCCCGCCAGCGAGCAGCGCATCGCCCATCCGGCCAGCCAGAGCCACATCCTGCTCGGCGCGCCGGGCATGGCGCGCAACGACCCGGATTATTTCGCGCTGTACGTCGGCAACCACATTCTCGGCGGGGGCGGTTTCGTGTCGCGCCTGATGGGCGAAGTGCGCGAAAAACGCGGCCTGGCCTACAGCGTGTACAGCTACTTCATGCCGTTGAAACAGCCGGGCGCTTTCCAGATCGGCCTGCAAACCAAGAAGGAACAGGCCGACGGAGCGCTGCAACTGGTGCGCGACACGCTCGCGGAATTCATCGCCAAAGGGCCGACGGAAAAAGAACTGCTGGCCGCGAAACAGAACATCGTCGGCGGCTTCCCGCTGCGCATTGACAGCAACCGCAAGATTCTCGAATATCTGAGCATTATCGGCTTCCACGACATGCCGCTGACTTATCTGGACGATTTCACGCGCAGCGTCGAGCAGGTGACGGTCGCGCAGGTGCGCGACGCCTTCAAGCGCCGCATCGACCCGCAGGCGATGGCGACGGTGATCGTCGGCGCGCCCGAGGAAGCGGCAAAATAAACAAGGTCAGAATCATCGGCGGCGAATTGCGCAGCCGCATCATCGGCTTTCCCGATGCCGAAGGCTTGCGCCCCACACCGGACCGCGTGCGCGAGACCCTGTTCAACTGGCTCGGCCAGACGCTGTACGGGCGAACCTGCCTGGATTTGTTTGCCGGGAGCGGCGCGCTGGGCTTCGAGGCCGCTTCGCGCGGCGCGGAACGCGTGGCGATGGCGGAAAAGAACCCCGCAGTTTTTCGCGCGTTGAAACAGAATATTGCAAAATTATCCTGCGCTAACGTTTTCGCTTATTGCCAAGATGGGTTAGAATTCGCCTGCCGGGATACGTATCGGTATGATGTGATTTTTCTGGATCCACCGTTTCAGAGCGACTACCTGCCCAAACTGCTGGAAATACTGCCGCAACGCCTGAATGAAGGCGGCTTGGTTTATGTCGAATCGGGCACCGCACTGGATGTCGCGTTGCCTTGGCGGACAATCAAAACGGGCAAGGCAGGGCAGGTACATTACCAATTACTGGGTCTCTCTGTAAATGATTAGAGTGGGCAAATGATTAAAGTGGTTTATCCGGGAACCTTCGATCCCATCACGCGCGGCCACGAAGACGTGGTGCGCCGCGCCGCCGGACTGTTTGGCGAAGTCATCGTGGCGGTGGCGGAAAGCCGCATACAGACCCTGTTCACGCGGGACGAGCGGGTGGGCATGGCGCGCGAGGTTTTTGCGGATTTTACCAACGTGCGCGTGGAAGGGTTCAACGGTCTGCTGATGAGCTTCGTGCAGGCACAGGGCGCACGCGTGGTGTTGCGCGGATTGCGCGCGGTGTCGGATTTCGAATACGAGTTTCAATTGGCCGGGATGAACCGCAATCTGTATCCGGAAATGGAAACGCTGTTCCTGACCCCGGCCGAACAATATACCTTCATCTCTGCCACCATGGTGCGCGAGGTGGCCCGCTTCGGCGGCGATGTCGGCAAGTTCGTTTCACCCTTGGTGGCGGCAAGGTTGCAGCAAAAAACAAAATCGATTTAACCCAGGAGAGAAAAAATGGCACTGATTATTACCGACGAATGTATCAACTGCGACGTGTGCGAGCCTGAATGCCCGAACGACGCAATCTCGCAAGGCGATGAAATTTACGTCATCGACCCGAACAAATGCACCGAGTGCGTGGGCCACTACGACACCCCGCAATGCGTGGAAGTGTGCCCGGTGGATTGCATCCCCAAAGACCCCAGCCATGTGGAAAGCAAGGAGCAGTTGCAGGCCAAGTATGAAAAATTGATGGCGGCGAAGGGCTAAAGCCCGCGCAGCCTGCAAGAAGGCGGCGGAGCGGCGATACTCTCTGGTATCTCGCGTTCCGCCTGTCCTGCCCGTTATCGGTAACCCCCACTTGTCCGATGCACGGGATGCGCTATTGCGCCTCGGTGTCGCCGGTTTTCTTTTGCGCCGCCTCGTTGGCCTGCTGCAACGTCTGCTCTACTCCCTTGGCTTTTTCGAGCGCATCGCGCTGTGTCTCGGCGATTTTCGGCGTTGGAGCGGATGGGCCGTCGCAGGCGCCGAGCAACAGGATAACGGCAATCAGAGCGTATTTCATATTTCCTCCGGTGAAGTGTTTATCGGGGCAACTTTCGAAGCATAACCCAAATTACCTCTGGCAGTTATCGCAGTAAAAACTGGAGCGCTGCCCCTGCCGGATTTGTTTGACCGTCGCGCCGCACTTGCGGCAAGGCTCTCCGGCGCGGCCATATACCCAATAACGTTGCTGGAAATAACCGGGTTGCCCGGCTGCGTCCACAAAGTCGCGCAGGGTGCTGCCGCCGTGAAGGATGGCCTCGTCGAGCGTCGCACGGATTTCTTCCACCAATTTCAGGCAACGCGGCAGGCTGAGTTTTCCGGCGGCTAGCTGCGGTTTGATGCTGGCGCGGAACAGCGCCTCGCTGGCGTAGATGTTGCCCACGCCGACGACCACATGGCTGTCCATGATGCATTGTTTGATCGCGATGTTGCGGCCGCGCGTGGCGAGGTGGAGATACTCCGCGTCAAATTCCGCTTGCAGCGGTTCAGGGCCAAGCCCGGCGAGCAGCGGATGAGCTCGCGCATCGCCCCCGCTTTGCCATAGCGCCGCGCCGAAACGACGCGGGTCGCGCAGGCGCATCAGCGCGCCATTAGACAGCAACAGATCGAAGTGATCGTGTTTTTCTGCGGGAGTGTTTGCGGGCAGGAGGCGCAGGCTGCCGGACATGCCGAGGTGCAGGATCAAGGTGCCGTGGTCGAACTCGAACAGCAGATATTTGCCACGCCGCCCAAGCGCGCGGATAGTCTTGCCGCGCAGCAGCCTCGGCAGGTTTTTCGGGATTGGCCAGCGCAGGCTGGCGTTGCGGATAACGACGCCGGAAACAGTTTGTCCGACAAGATGCGGTTCCAGGCTGCGCCGCGTGACCTCTACCTCGGGTAGTTCAGGCACGGCGGCGTTTCCACCACATCGCCCCGCCCACTAATGCCAGCAACAGCGGCAAGCCGACCAGAAAGCCGATGCCGATCACGGCAAGCCGGGTTTTGCCGAGTTCCAGGCTGCTGTCCTTTGCGGCGCGCGGTTGCAGGGTGATGAGGTGTTCTTCGCCGGCCAGCCAGTTCACCATGTTCACGCCCAGATCCACGTTGCCGCCGTTTCCGGCGAAGCTATTGGCGAGAAACGCGCCGTTGCCGACCACCACGATGCGCTGCTCGCGGTCGTTGGCGTTGCGTTGCAGCGCCAGCGCGATGACGGCGGGACCGGGAATGTCGCGCCGCTTGTCGAATGTGTGCCCGGTCAAACGGCTTTCGCCGCCGGGTTTGTCGTCAAGCGCGCTGCGGCTTACCCAGCCGCGCGCGGCGACTTCCACCAGCACGTGATGCTCCCATTCCGGGGTCTCGTTCCAGGCAAGAGGGCGCGCTTCGGGGAAGGCGGTAATCAGGCCGAAATTGCGCGTCACCTCATGCGGCGGATAGGAAGCGCCCAGCGACCAGGTGGCGGGCGCGCGCATCCCGGCGGCGGACGGATCGATCACGATGCCGGGCGGCAGCAGCAGCTCGAGTTTTTCGGCGAGCCGCTCCAGCCCGCGCAGCGGCCCGGCATCGATCAGCCACAGCAGGTTGCCGCCGCGCTCGATGTAGCGCAGCAGCTTGTCCACTTCGCCGGGCATAAGGTCGATTTGCGGCTGGGCGATCACCAGCACGCTGGCATTGTTGGGCACTTCCTGCGCCAGCGCCAGATTCAGGCTGTTGAGGCGGAAGCCGTTCTGCGCGAGTTTTGCGCCGAACGGGTTGCCCAGGTCGTGATTGGCGATGCCGTCCAGTTTGCGTTCGCCGTGTCCGTCCAGATACATCACGGTCTGTTCGCGGCTGTGCGCGAGGCGCAGCAGGGCGCTGGTAAAAATCTGCTCGTTGAGCCGGGTGAGGTGTTCGCTGCGACCGGCGTACTCGACCACCATCTCGCCGTTGAGCTGGACGCCGGCCGCGCGGGTTTTTTCGGCATCCTTCTCCGGATCGACGAACGCCAGCCGGATGTCGGGCTTGTAGCGCTGGTACAGCGACATGAAGTTGCGGATGATCTTGCGGATGTCGCCGAGGCTTGCGTCCTGTTCGGTGGCATACACCATGACGCTGACGGGCCCGTCCAGCCGGTCGAGCACTTCCACGCTGACCGGCTCCAGGCTGTTGCCGGCGTTGTGCGTCACGTCATGCTGCAGCGGGTATTTGACGGCGAGATAGCCCAGCCCCAGCGCAATGCCTGACACCAGCAACACGAACAGCAGGTTGCGCAACGCCGGATGAGTAAAAGTTTTACGCACGATATCTCACCCGTAAATGCGGTTGTTGTGGATGCGGCGCATGGCCAGCAGCAGAAACACCGCGCTGAACAGCACGTAAAAAGCCGCATCGCCGCTATCCAGCAAGCCGGCGTTGAAATTCTGGAAATGGCCGAGCGGCGAAATGAAATGCCAGGGCGAGTCATCAGCCGCCGCACCGATGTCGGCCAGCCACAAACCGGCCAGCACCGCCAGCGCGCCGATGGCGGCGATGACCGGCTGCGTGGTGAGCGTGGAAACGTACAGCCCCACCGCGACATAGCTGGCGGTGAGCAGCGCCAGGCCGAGCAAATTGCTCAGCAGCAGGCCGTGGTCGAGCGCGGTGCCGAGCGCCAGGGTGTAAAGCATCAGCGGCACGCCGGAAATCAGCATGGCCAGAAAAATCAGCAGGCCGAAAAACTTGCCGAGCACGATCTGGCCACCGGACAGCGGCGCGGAAAGCAGCAGCGCAAACGTCTGGCTGCGGCGCTCCTCGGCGATCAGGCGCATGGTGAACATCGGCGTCAGCATCATCAGCAGCAGCGCGGCCGTGTTGAACAGCGGGGCGGCGACCGTCATCGTCACGCCGGGAGGATTGGCGAGTTGCGCGAGCTGCGGCTGGATGGTCAGGAACGCATCCACGCGCGCCAGAAAAAACCACGCAAAAATAAATTGCAGCGCGGCGAGCACGAACCAGGTGGAAGGCATGGCGAACAGGCTGCGCAATTCGCGCAAGGCGAGCAGGCGGATCATGATGTTTTCGCCGGGGCGTTTTCTTCGGCAGTGCTGCTTTCTGCCTCGGTGATTCTGGCGAACACCTCCTCCAGCGTGGCCTGCAGCGGCGTGAGTTGCTCCAGTTGCCAACCCCGCTGCGCAGCCAGCGCGAGCAGCGCGTCGCCGACGCCGGCATCCGGCGCGTGCCGCACGCGGAACTGCGTGGCGGAAAGCTGTTCGACGCCGCCGACGCCCGCGATGTCACGCAACTCGCTCAACGGCGGCGGGTTGCGCAGGCTGACGATGAAACCGGAGACGCCGCCAAACCTTTGCATTCCTGCGCTGGTATCCCCGTAGATCAGCCTGCCGTGCTGCATGATTTCGACGCGGTCGCACACGCTTTCCACTTCGCCGAGCAAATGGGTGGAAAGAATCACGCTGCCGCTGTCGCCCAATTCGCGGATCAGGGCGCGGATGTCGCGGATTTGCGTGGGGTCGAGGCCGACGGTGGGCTCGTCCAGCACGATCACGGCGGGGCGGTGGATGATGGCCTGCGCGATGCCGGTGCGCTGCTGATAGCCCTTGGACAGCGTGCCGATAATTTTCCTGCCGACCGCCTCCAGCCCGCAGCGATGCTTGGCCCGAACCAGCGCCTCGGCGGCTTCGCCCGGTTTCATGCCGCGCAGGCGTGCGGCAAAGGTCAGGTAATCATCCACGCTGAGCTCGCGGTACAGCGGCGGTGTCTCCGGCAAATAGCCGATCTGCGCCTTGGCCAATTCCGGCTGGCGCAGCAGGTCGATGCCGCAGATTTCAATTTCGCCCGAGCCCGGCAGCAGGCAGCCGGTCAGCATTTGCAACGTGGTGGTTTTGCCCGCACCGTTGTGCCCGAGCAGGCCCAGCACCTCGCCGCGCCTGAGTTCCAGCGACAGGTCGTGGATGACTTGCCGGTTGCCGAAGCGGCGCGACAGATTGCGCGCGGCAAGAGTTATTTCGGGATTGGCGTTGGGCAAAATTGGTAAACCGTCGTGGTTGCGTCCGGTCAAGGATAACCCAATCCAGGCGCCCCCACTACCCCAACCCCCAGAATCGCCGGAGTATGGTCGGAAGGACGCTCCAGCTTGTGGGGTTTGTCTGTCACGCAGCTTTGCATTGCGCCGTGGTCGCTGAGGGCCTAGCTGGCGACGCCATGCTTGAGCCCCTGCATGTGCCGCAGGTTCAGTGAAAGTAATTATTGATTTCGTTTGCTGACATGGTGCGCACGAAGAACCAGTCGGCGACATGGTCACAGCCGGCCAAGTGGCTCCAGTCATCGCCGTGGCGCTTGGCTATCGGAATGGAATCCTGTCTTACATCGGGCATAAAAGGCAAATCAGGATGAAGGATCACGTACCAGTAGCGGCATTGATCGAGTTCATACTTCCTGAAGTAAAGCTTGACTACCGATACCTGCCAAGCTCCTTCCATCTCGTCATCTACATCCACATATGGTGCAGCCCCGAAAAGTAATTCGGAATATCGCTCCTTTGACGGCATCGGCCATCCCTGCTTCGCCAATGACGCTCTTGCGTCTCCGGCAGAGCAGCCGCTAAATAAATTTTAGAGTATTCGCTATTTGATATAGCGGAAAAAATGAATCAAATCGTACAGCTTTACAGCAGTCGCATCCAATTTGCCGGCGCGTTCGCGCGTCTGTGCAACTGAGGCCAGATTGAATTCGATGGCTGCTGCAATCTTGCTGATGTCGGAGGTAATTTCTTCGCTTGCCTGGGACTGCTGCGAGGACGCGCTCGCAATGTGTTGCGCCATGCCGATGATGCGACCGCCAGTCTCAGTCGTTTTGAGCAATTCATTCTCGGTCACGTCCATTTCGGCATCGGTTCTCTTTACCTGCTCACCGGCCGAATCCATGCTTCCGACTGCAACCTGCGTGGCACTCTGAATCGCTGTCACGGTACGTCCGATTTCCTCGGTCTGGACGCGCGATCTTTCCGCCAGCTTGCGCACCTCGTCTGCCACGACTGCGAAGCCGCGGCCCATCTCGCCGGCGCGTGCGGCTTCAATGGCTGCATTGAGCGCCAGCAGGTTGGTTTGCTCGGCAATTTCCTTGATGCCCTGTGTAATGGTGCCGATCTGGTGGATAGACTGGAACAGGTTAAGCATGGTGCCGCTCGCTTGAGACACGGTGGTCACCACGGCATGGGATGCCGCGCGGCTTTGATGCATTTGCGCCGTCACTTTGCGCAGCTCATCCCCAGATTCGCTGACGGCATCTGCGGCAGCTTGAGCGGAGTCGGCAACTTCGCGGACCGCAGCGTTCATTTCCACCATGGTGCCGGCAATATTGGATACCGAATCGGATTGCTGCTGCGACTGTTGATAGACCCCCTCCATTTCCCGGGTGAAATTTTTGGCATTATCGCCAACCGTACCGGCCATTTCGGCAATTTCGGCCATCATCACTTTGAGATGGGTCTGCATGGTAATCAGCCCGTCATTCAGCTTGCCGAGTTCATCCAGCCGATGAATGGGAATTTCTCCGGTCAGGTCCCCCTGGCTGATCTGGTCAAGATGCTGGGTGGTACGGTTAATGAAGGCCAGTACGGTGTTCTGCAGGAGGGCCAGCGTGATTCCGGCAGCGATAACGCCAATGCCTAGCACCTGGAGCAGACTATTTGATATATCCTTCGACAACCCAAGCGTTTCGCCGAACAGGCCGATCAGCCCCGCTGCGCATTGCAAGAGAACCATTGCAATAACCAGGCCTGTAAGTCTGGTGCGCAATGAGATACGCTTCCAGCGCGAAGGTTCCGGTATGCTCGCGCCGCTCGCGTTAAGCGATTTATACAGCGGCTCGGCACCGGCTACCTGTTCACGCGTAGGCTCCGTGCGCACCGACATATATCCGATGGTCTGGCTATCCTTGCGCACCGGTACGACCAGCGCATCGACCCAGTAATAGTCGCCGTTCTTGCAGCGATTCTTGACCACGCCACGCCACGGGCGGCCATCCTTGAGGGTGTTCCACAGCCATGCAAAAGCCTGTGGCGGCATGTCGGGGTGGCGGACGATATTGTGATTCTTGCCGATCAATTCCCCAGTTGAAAAACCGGAAATCTTGACAAAGGTGTCATTGGCGTAGGTCGTTATACCCTTGAGATCGGTTTTGGAAACAATATATTCCCCTCTGGGGAAGGGACGCTCGGTTTGAGTAACGGGCAAATTGGTTTTCACGGTTGTTTCCTTTTTCGAAGATAGAGGGCTTTACCTGCAAGTTTGTGCGGCATATTTCCAGCGTTCAACAAGTAAGTGATGGGCGAGCCAGTTGGAATAAGGAATAGCAAATCATTTTGGATTTTTCGGGTGAATGACAGTCGCGGCAAAGCAATCAATCGCGCTATCAAGGCGCGGATGCATTCGAGTGTACGCGGCTTTACATCGAACAGGCAGCTTTCCCGTTGAATTAAAAAGGCGCGCCGCAGGTGATCCATGGCCTTCAGGTAAGCTTCTGCAATAAACGTGGCAAGCTGCTGGCCGGAATGAAGGCCGGTGCAGGCAATAATTTTAATTCCAGCCTCGTCTCAATGTAGGTTCTTGCAGGGGAGGGTTTTTGCAATGCTAAGTCAGTGAAGCTAGCCTGCCAAACTTGAGTTCTCTTGCAGAAGGCATTGCGAGCATGCATGGTTTACCTTGGTTGCGGCGCAAATAAAGAATATTATTAAATGCTATAGTAGAAACCTAACGTTGGGCAAACGTTGGTTAGGGTTATTCCACAAAATACCAGGCTGGTGTATCGTTCAACCAGCAGAGTTTACAGTGTTATCGGCCCGGAAAGGCTTGCCGCAGGAGATGGCGAAAACTTTATCTATAACTACATTCGGCGCTTTTCTTGCCAGGATTGGAAGCAAGCCTCTTTCCGGCTTGGGTGGCGGAAAAATGACTGCGCTGCTGGTCTATCTGGCTTCGAAAGCAGGTCATAAATACCGGCGCGAAGCGCTGGCCGAACTTCTCTGGCCTGCCTTGCCGGTTGAGTCCGCACGGTTTAATTTGCGCCACACGCTTTTTCATTTGCGCCTTGCTTTGGGTGGTGACAGGGGCGCGCAACCTTTTTTGTTATCCGGTCGCGATTGGCTAAGCTTCAATCAGGACAGCGCTTGCAGAATAGATGCTGTTGCTTTTGCCGCCAGCGTGCCCACCTGCGTGGCAACTCCCTTTCCGCAGCACTGCGACCCCTGCATTGAAAAAATGGAATACATGGCGGGGCTTTACCGGGGGGAATTCTTGGCGGAATTTTCCCTTCCTGATTGCCAGGAATTCGAGGATTGGTTGCAAATTCAGCGCGAATCCTTGCGCCGCCATGCTATCGCGTTGCTGGAGCGTTTGTCGGACTGCCATGAACAGGCGGGCGCCTATAGCAGGGCTTTACCGTTCGCGTTGCGATATGCGGAACTGGAGCCTTGGAGCGAGGAAGCTCATTGCCGGGCGATGCGCCTTTTTGCGCTGGCCGGGCAGGGCGGCGCGGCCCTTGCCCAGTATGACGCGTGCTGCCGTGCGCTGAAAAAAGAACTGGGCGGACTGCCCGGCGAAAGAACAAGGAATCTGGCAGAACGCATCCGCAAAGGCGAGTTGCATCCGGAAGATGACGCTGCCAAGGGCAAACCGCCGCTGCCATTTCTTCCGCCTCTGGCGGAGCAGCGTCAAGTGACGGTTCTTTATTGTGAATTGACGCCCGCCGAATTTGAAAGCACGCGCAAGGCGCTGGCGCTGCTTCATGCGCCCCAGAAGCGCTGCATCAAAATCATCCGGGGCTTTTCCGGGCATATTGTCCAGTCGCATGGCGGCGGCCTGATGGCCTATTTCGGCTATCCGCAAAACAGTGAAAATGCCGCTCGCCAAGCAGCGCAAGCAATTCAGGCCGCGCTGGAGTGCGTGGGCGAAGCGGAGCACGGCCTTGAGGTGCGCGCGGGTATCCATACCGGCCTGATCGCTGCTGGTGCCGATGCGGAGATGCCTGAAATCATCGGTTTGACCTCGGGCATCGCCATTCGTCTGCGCTTGGAGGCGAAGAGCGGCGAAGTGGTGATCAGTGCGGTTACGCATCGCCTGGCGGGAAAGAATTTCAACTACAAAAGCCTGGGAGAGCATCAACTTAGCGATGTTTTCCCACCGCTGGAAGTGTTCAAGGTAAAAGGGGAGCGAGTTAAAAGGAAACGCGCGAGCGATTATTGCCTGGGTAAACAATTCGAGGCGCTCTTCTCCGGCAGCGACCGCATTGCCTGTCGGATTGCCGAAGATATTGCGCCCATGGCGGTCGCCGACCCGCGCTACCGAAATGCAAAGAAAAACACTTCGGAATCAGCCCGCAACGAACTTATTGCAGCCTTTACGCGAATAGCGGGATCTCTGCTGAAAGACGATGCCGAGTTTTACCGGCAACTTGTACAGAATAAGCCATTCAGGCAGTTTGTCACGGACATGGTCATTAGTCTGGAAAAGGCTGGGAAGGCTCGGGCAAATAACTGAACTTCAAACCGCAGCGCGCCACGCGTGGCGCTGCGGTTGGCCCCAAATTATTGCCGCCGCCAATCCCGATGTAGTAAGCTGTAAGCGTCGAGGGTGTAAGCCACATAAGCGAACGAAACAGATGCCCCAAAAACTTGCCAATCCGCCGTCCAGCCCGTCTCCGGACAAACTGCAGGGATTTATCGCCAGTTTGCCGGGGATGGCCTGCCAGATCGAGTTGCAGGAAGACGGCTCCTTCACTTTTCCCTACGTCAGCGAAGGCTGTCTCGCGCTGTTCGGCATCACGCCGGTCGAACTGCAAAACGATGCGTCCTGCTTTTTGAATCTCATTTACCCCGAAGATATCCCCGCGCTGCTGGATTCCCTGAAAAAATCGGCACAGACCCTGTGTTTCTGGAACTGGGAAGGGCGCATTGCCCTGCCGGGCGGTGATACCAGGTGGATCAGCCTCGGCGCCACGCCGCAGAGTATGCCGAACGGCCTGCCGCGCTGGGAAGGCATCGTCCTTGACACCACCCAGAGCAAGCTGGGCGAACTCGAAGTCAAGCGGGTGCAGCAGCAGTTGCTGGAACTTTCCTCGCATATTCAGGACGCCAAGGAGCAGGAGCGGCTGCGCATCGCGCGCGAAGTGCATGACGAGATCGGCAGTTTGCTCACCGCGATCAAGATGGATTTATCCTGGATGATCCAGCGCCTGCCCAAGGAAAGCCCAAAACTTACCGAGAAGGCCAAAACCATAGAGGAACTTGTCAACCGTGCGATCACCTCGGCCAGTCATCTGGCGCACCGCCTGCGCCCCGGTTTTCTCGATTGCTTCGGCATCATCGCCGCGATCGAGATCGAGGCGCAGGAGTTCAGCAAGCGCAGCGGCATTTCCTGCACCATCGTCAAATCGCAGGAAAGCATCGAACTGCCGGAGGCATATTCGATCACGCTGTTCAGGATTTGCCAGGAGGCATTGAACAACATCCTGAAGCACGCCAATGCCAAGCATGTCCAGGTCGAGATCGTCAAGGGAACCGACCACCTCGAACTGATTATTTCCGATGACGGAGTAGGCTTCAGCGAGGCGGCGCGCAACAAGCCGCGCTCGTTCGGTCTGCGCGGCGTCCAGGAACGCGTCGCGCACCTCGGCGGTACGGTCAAGATCGCGAGCACGTTGGGCAAGGGGACGCAAATAGCCATTTTCGTCCCGCTCATGGAAGAAACACCGCAACAGGCACTTTTCGGCGCTACGTCTATATGATCAACATTCTTGTGGTGGACGATCATGCGCTGATCCGCAAGGGCCTGAAGATGCTGCTCGAAGAGGGGCCGGATTTTCACATCGCCGGCGAGGCGGAAACCGGTTTGCAGGCCATCAACATGGCGCGCGAGCAGCACTTCGATTTGATCCTGCTGGATATCTCCCTGTCGGATAAGCACGGCATCGACGTGCTCAAGCAACTCAAGTCGGAGCAGCCGGATGTCAAGATCATCGTGCTGAGCATGTACCCCGAAGAGCAATACGGCGTGCGCGCATTGAAGGCAGGCGCGATGGGCTACATCAACAAGCAGAGCGCGCCGGAAAAGCTGGTCGGCGCGATCCAGCAGGTCATCGCCGGCAAGAAATATATCAGTGCGCCGCTGGCCGAACAGCTGTTGAGCAACCTGATTGGCGAATCGCAGGAGATGATGCACCAGAACCTGTCCAACCGCGAATATCAGACGCTCTGCCTGATGGCCTCCGGCAAATCGCTGACCGAAATTTCCGAAATTATGGCGCTCAGCCCGAAAACGGTGAGTGTCTACCGCGCCCGCATGCTGGAGAAAATGGGCTTCAAGAACAATGCAGAGGCGGTTCACTACGCAATTGCGCACAATCTGGTGGAAGCCAAGAAATAAAATATGGGGTAGGCCATGAAAAATTCATCATCCAATCCATCCGAGCTTGCCCGCGAAACACTGAAAACGCTGGCGGCGCGCAAGATGCCGCCGACACCGGACAACTACACCCGGATTTACGCCGAAATCGGCGGCACTCCCGCCGATGGAGAACGCGGGGCGGAAATAGTCCTGCGCGGCATCGCCGAATACCTTGCGCAAACGCCAAAAACTGCGCCGGTCAGCATTTCATTGAAAAAAGTGATCGGGGCGGAGGACTGGGATCAATGCCTCAAGGAAATCGAAAAACTCCTGCCAAGGCCTAGCGGAGAAAGCACGCAATCGTGGTCAGAACTGATACGCGACTTGTTGCACCAACTGGAAGTTCCCCATAAAGGCCTGACCATCACGCGCAAGAAAGAAGGTCTGGAAACCGTATTGAAACGCTTTGCGGCAAACCCTGAAACCTTGTTCGACAAGTTGAACGGGCTGATGCGCTCGTGGGCGGAATCCCCGCTTGCCGGCAGCAACGCCGAGGACGGTTCCGTGCCGCCCGGCCCACCACCCACGGAAGGCGCTATGGCAGCGCCAATAAGTGCCTCAACAACCCTGCACGTCCCGGGCGAAGAAGTGGGATTGCCCGCCAGATTCGCTGCTTTGCTGGCGCAAACACTGGAAGGCATACTCGGCACTCTGCCGGAATTGAACCAGGAGGTGCAAGCGCTCGCTCAGCAGGTGAGGGATGTCAAGACGCACGATCAGCTTACCGTGTTCACCAAGCTGTTGCGCCAATTCCTGTTAAAAGTCGAATTGCGCGCGGGAGATCAGGCCAAGGTTCATGAAGGCTTGCTGCGCCTGTTGCGGCTGCTGGTGGAAAATATCGGCGAAATGGTCGAAGACGAGGAATGGCTGCACGGGCAAATCGTCATCTTGCAGGAAATCATCGCCAAGCCGGTCGATCGGCGCGCCATCGCCGATGCCGAGCGCGGCCTGCGCGATGCCATCATCAAACAGGGACTGCTCAAACAAAGCCTGTCCGAGGCCAAAACAACACTTAAACACCTGATGACCACCTTCATCGACCGGCTCGGCGAAATCACCGAAAGCACCGGGGAATACCATCAGAAAATCGACGGTTACAGCAAAAAAATCAGCAAGTCCAACAACATTACCGAACTGAGCCATCTGCTGGAAGACATCATGCAGGACACGCGCATCATCCAGGCCAGCGCGCTGCGTTCGCATGAAGAGCTGGTCGGCACCCGCAAGCAGGTTCACGAAGCCGAAGACAAAATCAAAAAACTGGAGCAGGAACTCGCGCAAGTCAGCGAGCTGGTGCATCAGGATCAGCTCACCGGCGCGCTCAACCGTCGCGGCCTTGACGAAGCATTCGATCGGGAGGCAACGCGCGCCGACCGCAGCCACACGCCCGTCTGTGTCGCATTGCTCGATATCGACAATTTCAAGCGGCTCAACGATACCAGGGGGCACCAAGCGGGCGACCAGGCGCTCGTGCACTTGAGCCATGTCGTCAAGGAAGCATTGCGCCCCAGCGACATGGTGGCGCGCTACGGTGGCGAAGAATTCATCATCGTTTTGCCCGGCATCGGCATTGTAGAAGCTGCTGCAACCGTCGAGCGCCTGCAGCGCGAACTGACCAAGCAATTCTTCATGCACGATAACGAACGCATCCTGATCACCTTCAGCGCAGGCGTTGCGCTGCGCGCCCCGCAGGAGCCTCAGGACGATGTTATCGGGCGTGCCGACAAGGCCATGTACCAAGCCAAGAAGACCGGCAAGAACCGCGTGGTCGTGGCGGAGTAGCCCAGGAAGCCACAACTGCGATCCGCAGATTACGCAGATTTAAAAACTATCGCCGGTGATGAATGCATCACGCGTATGGTTATCTGATCCCTGTCAAGGATTCATTGTTTAATCTTGCGTAATCTGCGGACAGTTGCTTTTTTCCGCCAATGAACATACATAACGCTCACAGCGTCGGCCATTGTTTCCACTGCGGCCTGCACATACCCGCCGAGGCGGATTACCACGCCTTGCTGGACGGCGCGGAACAGCGCTTTTGCTGCTTTGGCTGCCAGTCGGTGTGCGGCGCCATCTTTGAAGCCGGGTTGCAAGGCTATTACCGGCGCACCCCGGAAGGCGCGCTGCTCGGCCCGCCGCCAGAACCGCCCAAAGACATCGAGATCTACGACTTCGACGAAGTGCAGCAGGAATTCGCCACCTGTTCCGGCGCTATCCGCGACATACACCTGCTCGTCGAGGGTATCCACTGCGCGGCCTGCGTGTGGCTGATCGAGCGCGGCCTGCAGCGCGTTCCCGGCGTGCAGTCGGCCCACGTCAACCTGGCCGCCAAACGTCTGCACTTGCGCTGGGACAACAGCCGCAGCAGGCTCTCCGAGATGCTGCGCGCGCTGGCCAAAATCGGCTATTCCGCCGTGCCCTATGACCCGGAAAGCGCCGAAGGCATCATCAAGAAAGCCAATCGCGCCATGCTCTACCGGCTGTTTTTCGCCGGATTCGCGATGATGAACATGCTGTGGGTTTCCGTCGCGCTTTATAGCGGCGCGAACCGCGACGAGTTCCGCGAGTTTTTCCACTGGATCGGTTTGGCTTTGGCTACGCCGACTTTGCTGTATGCGGGCTATCCTTTTTATCGCGGCGCATTCGGCGGATTGCGCGGCGGACGTTTGACGATGGACTTGCCGATTGCCATCGGACTGGGCGTCACTTACGCCTATTCGCTTTACGTCACGGTCAGCGCCAGTCGCGTCGGCGAGGTGTATTTCGACACTGTTACCAACCTGATCTTCGTGATCCTAATCGGCCGCTATCTGGAAGGCTTGTTTCGCCACCAGGCGATTTCCGCGACCAAACGGCTGATGGAATTGCAGCCGCGCGCGGCAATCGTGATGCGCGACGGGGAGGAGCAGATGACGCCGATACGTGGTGTCAAACTTGGCGACCAAGTGCTGATCAAGCCCGGCTACAAGGTGCCGGTGGACGGTATCGTGTTCGAGGGACACAGCTCGGTGGACGAATCCATGCTGAGCGGCGAATCCGCGCCGGTCGGCAAAGCGGCCGGTGCGCAGGTCTTCGCCGGCACACTGAACACGACCGGCGCGTTGCTGGTGGAAGTGCGCACCTTGCTGCAGGACACGACGCTGGCCAAGATCATCCGCCTGGTCGAAGAGGCACAATCCTCCAAGGCGCCGATCCAGCGCCTCGCCGACACCATCGTGCCGTGGTTCGTGCTGGTTACGCTGGTGTGCGCTGCGCTGACCTTCTTCATCTGGAATGCCTGGGATTTTGAGATCGCGCTGATGGCGGCTACCTCGGTGCTGATCATCACCTGCCCGTGCGCGCTGGGCATGGCGACGCCGATGTCGATCGCGGTAGCCTCCGGCCTGGGCGCCAAGCACGGCATCCTGATTAAGAACGGGCTGGTGCTGGAAACCCTGTCCAAAGTGACGCATTTCGTGTTCGACAAGACCGGCACGCTGACCGAAGGCAGGATGGGCGTCGCGCAACTGCATGTCGCGCCCGGTACAACGAACGAAGAGGTATTGCGAGGCGCGGCGGCAGTGGAACGCTACAGCGAGCACAGCGCGGCCAAGGCGATCGTCGCCGAGGCGGAAGCGCGACAATTAAGCTATCGCGACATCGCCGTGTCCGGCTTTCAGGCAAGCGCTGGTTTGGGCGTGGAAGCAACGGCAGATGGAAAAGCAGTATTGCTCGGCAGCGCCGAGTGGCTGAAGCGGCGCGGCGTCGAGCTCAACGCGGAACTACAGGTTCAAGCGCATGAGCTAGAAGCGCAGGCGATGAGCTGCGTGCATGCCGCAATCGGCGGCGTACATGTGGCAGTGTTTGCGCTCGCAGACCGGCTGCGCGGCGATGCCCAACAACTGATAAACGAGCTGCGCGCGGCGGGCATCCGTACGACCCTGCTTTCCGGCGACCGCCAGCCGGTCGCCGAGGCAGTCGCGAGGCAACTCGGCGGCATGGAAGTGATCGCCGAAGTGCTGCCGCAGGACAAGGACAGCGTGATACGGCAGTTGCAGCGGCGCGGCGCGGTAGTGGCGATGGTAGGCGACGGCGTCAACGATGCACCCGCGCTGACCCGTGCCGATGTCGGCATCGCGCTCGGTTCGGGCACCGACGTGACGGTGGAAAGCGCCGACATCGTGCTGATGCACAACGAGCTGGACAAGGTGCGGCTGGCCACCCTGCTGTCGCGCCGCACTCTGCGCACCATCAGGCAGAACATCGGGCTGTCCTTTGTTTACAATGCAATCATGGTGCCGCTGGCGATGCTGGCCATGGTAACGCCGCTGGTGGCGGCGATCACCATGCCGATCAGCTCGCTGGTGGTGATTGGCAACGCGGCGCGCATACGTACGTTATTCGGGAAATCGCAGGGGTTGCCATGGATGTGATCTACAGTCTGATACCAGGCATGATGTTCTTTGGCCTGGTGCTCATCGCAGTGCTGATCTGGGCGGTAAAAAAGGGGCAGTACGAGGACATGGAAGGCAATGCCAGCCGCATTCTGTTGGACGACGACGAAGATATGGCCGATCAACCGGTTGTCAATAAGGATGGCGGAGCAAACGAGGAAAAGCCCGAATCGAAATAGCCGCTGGCCGGGCTATCAGCCGGGCGCGTTCGGCGCGGGGTGCTGGACGGTGGCGGGACACACCGGGCATACTTCGCGGTTATCGGCTTCTGCGGTAAGACCGTTCATGGTCGCCGCATTGGACAAAAGACCGAAAAAGAATTTTCGGAACATGCAAAGTTGAGGATTGCCATGACTACAGATACGCCGCGTAGGAAGCGCCCTACGAAAACCGCCAAGGCAGATGTCGAAAAAATAGGCCTTGCCACCGCGCACCTGCACCGTTTGCTGAAAGAGCTTGGCCATACCCGCAGCCTGGAAAAATCCGCTTCCACCATGCCGGATGCACGTGAACGTCTCTCTTTTATCGACAAGTCCATGCACGAAGCATCGGAAAAAACCATCAGCGCGGTTGAAACTACAATACCGTTGACCGGCGCGACCCGCGCCATCTGCAGCGACCTCTCGAACCGGCTGGCAGATGCGGCCTTCAGGGAAAACACGGCCCTCATCGAGGAGGCGATTTCCAGGCTTGGCGAGATCGCTGCCGCAGAAGAGGCCATCTACCGCAGCCTGCTGCACATTCTGGAAGCGCAGGAATTTCGCGATGTCGCGGGGCAAATGGTCAACAAGATCGTGGGAGCAGCCGTCGAAGTAGAAAGCATTCTGCTCGACATTCTCAAGGAATACGCCCCCGACACCAGGGACTCGCTGATCGGATCGGAGGGGCTGACCGCCGGCCCGTCCCATAAGCCGGGCGGAAACACTGCCGGGCAGGACGACGTAGACGATTTACTTTCCTCGCTCGGGTTCTGACAGCACAGTTGGGCAAAAAGAAAGAGATGAAAGACATTGCCGGGAATTTTGCGGCGCATTCGGCGCAGGTCGGCTTTTGCAAAAAATGGCAGGCGGCGGCATGGACATTGAAACAATAGTTATTTTGATCCTGCTCGCAGCCGGGTTGCAGCTGCGCCGCCGCGCCAGCCTGAAAAAATGATGATGCACATTTCACAGCTTGCCGCTTGCCCTACACGCCGCGCCCTTCATGGCAAATGGTTATTCTGTCTGGCGATTGCCCTGGTTGCGTTAGCGGCGGCTTGCTGGCCGGACCGTTTGGCGTACTTGCGCTATGCCGCTCCGCTCTGATGGATGGGGAGTGGTGGCGCGTGGCGACCGCACATCTGGTGCATCTGAACATCACGCATTTGCTCCTGAATCTGCTCGGGTTGCTCCTGATTTGCGAACTGCAATGGGGGAAATGCCACTGCGTCACGGCATCGGCCTGCTCGGCTTCTCCGGGGCGGCGGTCAGTGCCTGCCTGTGGTGGCTGCAACCGGAGCTTGCCTGGTACGCGGGGCTATCCGGCGCCCTGCATGGCTTGTGGATAGGCTGCATATTTTACGGATTGCAACACGCGGCGAACGTATCGCCGCGATCGCGCCTTCATTATCTGGCGTGAGCCTTCCTGCTGACGGCCAAATTGATTCTGGAATTTTACGACGGCTCTGCGGCAAGCACCGCCCACCTGATAGGCGGCGAAGTGGTGAACGCATCCCACCTTTATGGCGCGCTGGCCGGGGCGGTGTATGCGCTGATACCGGAGCGCGCCAAACATGGCATTTCAAATAATGCGGCTTAATCCGCGCTGCACCAAACGGAGGTTGCCAAACTTAGCGGGGCGCTTTTCCATTTGCGAGCAAGGGCTGCAACAGTTTGTCGAAGTCCTTGGGCGGGACATATTGCAGCACGGGTTTTTCTGCGCCGCCCAAGGTAATATCCAGGCCATGCTGCGGATACAGCCAATGCACCGCGCCGCTTTCCTTCTCGCTGATGCGCTGGCCCGGCTGGCCGAAACGCTTGAGGAAAATTTCTTCTTCGACCCGCACCGACGGCATATAGGTCAGGCCGCTGACCGGCAGCGCGCGCAGTCGCAAAATATCTCCCGGCGCCGGCGTGATTTTCCTGCCGCCGCCGGTCGCGCTGATGCGCAGGCCGCGCTCATGCATGGCCTGCAATTCCGCTGCGGGAACGGCGATAATGGCGACTATCCTGCCTTTCAAACCGGCCGGTTCGACCTGTTCGAAAAACATCTCGGCGACCAGTTGTCCGCCCGGCGACCTGAACAGGCTGTACTTGGCCTCCGCATGGAAACGTTGCTCCGTTTCGCCGCCTGTGCTCGACCCCAGTGTCAGGCCGAATATGCGGATCGTGTCCGGGGTGGGATGCTCGATTTGCCATGGCAGATCATTGTCCACGCCGGATTTTCCCGGCACAAAAAACGATCCCACGAAAATCAGGGCCGAAAGAATAGCGACGCTCCAGTACAGCTTGCGTTCCATGGTTGCTATTTATGATCCTGCAAAAAAACGGGTTTGTGAGCCATCCGGCAAGTATGGTGCGGATTCTGGCATATATCCAACCGCTTGAGGCGACTAACGGGCGGTAAACTGGCATAATGCTCAGCTCATTATGGAGAAGTTTATGAATAAGGCAGTCAACCAACTGGTGGTGGATCTGGAGCTGATACGCAGGCTGGATAAAAACGGGCCGCGCTACACCTCCTATCCTACCGCAGACCGATTCAATGACACTTTCACGGCCGAAAGCTACCGGCAGTGGATAGAAAAACGTAAGGCGGAGGGTGGTGCCAAGCCGCTGTCGTTGTATATCCACATCCCGTTCTGCAACACGCTGTGTTTTTACTGCGCCTGCAACAAGATCATCACCAAGGATCGCAGCCAGTCCGCCGAATACGTGCGCTACCTGATCAAGGAAATGGAGATGCAGGCGGCATTGCTCGGGCCGGGACAGGTGGTCGAGCAGTTGCACTTCGGCGGCGGCACGCCGACCTTCATGAGCGACGACGAGTTCCGCCAGATCATGGCGGCGATCCGCCGTCATTTCAAACTGGTGGAGGACGGCGAATATTCGATCGAGATCGACCCGCGCAAGGTGAGCAATGAAACCATCGAGCTGCTCGGCAGCGAAGGCCTCAACCGCATCAGTGTCGGCGTGCAGGATTTCGACGCCGAGGTGCAGCGCGCGGTGAACCGCATCCAGAGCGAGGAAGAAACCTTGCGCATCATCCACGCGGCGCGCGCCAACGGCTTCAAGTCGGTGAGCATCGACCTGATCTACGGCCTGCCCAAGCAGACGCTGCAAGGCTTCGGCGCGACATTGGACAAGATCATCGCGGTCGATCCGGATCGCCTGTCGATCTACAATTACGCGCATATGCCGACCATCTTCAAGCCGCAGCGCCGCATCCACGAGGATGACCTGCCCGCGCCGCAAACCAAGCTGGACATCCTCAGCATGGCGGTGAACAAGCTGACCAAGGCGGGTTATGTCTATATCGGCATGGACCACTTCGCCAAACCGGAAGACGAACTCGCCGTGGCGCAGCGCCAGGGCAGGCTGCACCGCAACTTCCAAGGTTATTCGACACATTCCGATTGCGACCTCGTTGCGCTCGGTGTCAGCGCCATCGGCAAAATCGGCCCAACCTACAGCCAGAATTACCGCGAGGTGGAAGAGTATTATGTCGCGCTGGACAAGGATGAACTGCCCATCATGCGCGGCTTGGAACTGAACGCCGACGATCTGGTGCGGCGCGAGATCATCCAGGCGTTGATGTGCCACTTCGAGATTTCAAAGAAGTCGTTCGACACCGGCTTCCAGATCGATTTTGACAGCTATTTTTCCACCGAAATGGGGGAACTGCGCGAATACGAACAGGAAGGGCTGCTGGAAATTACACCGGAGCGGATCGGCGTTACGCCCAAGGGGCGCATGCTGATCCGCAACATCTGCATGGCGTTCGACAAATACCTGCGCACGCGCACCGAACATGCGCGCTATTCCAAGGTGATTTAACCGGGCGGCGGAGCCGCGTGCATTCGCCTTTACCTCCCCCGTCTTGCATAGGAGGCGATCATGAACAAAGCCCTTAAATACGTTGTGCTGGGTACGGTCGCCGTCGTTGGCGCCGTCGCAGCAGGCGCCGTATATCTGGCAGCGACCTTCGATCCCAACGATTACAAGGATCGGATAGTCAAGGCGGTGAAGGATGGCGCGCAGCGCGATCTGCGCCTCGACGGCAAGATCGCGCTGACGTTCTTTCCAAACATCGGCGCGAATGTCGGCAAGGCATCGCTGTCTGAATTCAACAACGACAAGCAATTTGCCGCGATCGATTCGGCGCATGTCTCGCTGGCATTGCTGCCGCTGTTCTCCGGGCAGGCGGTGGTGGATAAAGTGACGCTGAGCGGCCTGCAAGTCGCGCTGGTGAAGCGCAAGGATGGCACGACCAATTTCGACGACCTGCTTGGCACAAAAGACGAAAAAGCGGCGGGGCAGCCCCCGTTAGCTGTCCCGCCGGTCAAGTTCGACATCGCCGCAGTGTCCGTCGAAAAAACCAGCCTGGATTACCGCGACGAAACTACGGGTGCGCAATACGCCATCAAGGATTTGAACCTGCACACCGGGCGCATCGCCAACGGCGTGCCGGGCAAGATCGACCTGTCCGCCGCAGTGCAGGCCAGCCAGCCGAAACTGGATATCAATATCCAGCTGAAAACCACGCTGACTTTCGATCTGGAAAAGCAGCAATACCGTCTGGAAGGACTGGATTTGCAAGCTGGCGGCGCGGCGCTGGATATCGGCAACCTGAATGCCAAGGCGGGCGGCGATGTATATGCAGATATGGCAAAACAAGAATTCGGCGCACAGAAACTCTTATTGAGCGCGACCGGTGCGCAAGCGCAAAATACTTTCGAGGCAACGCTTAATGTGCCCGAATTGCGCATCGCCGGGGACAAGTTTTCGGGCGACAAGCTCACGCTCGACCTGGTGGTAAAGCAGCCGGAGCAAACGTTCAAGGCGAGGCTCGCTTCGCCGTTGACCGGCAACATCGAGGCGCAACAATTCAGCCTTGCCGGCTTGGTGCTGGCGCTGAATGCGACCGGCGAAAGACTGCCGGGCAAATCGGTGAGCAGCGAGATGAAAGGCAGCGTGCGGGTCGATGCGGCTAAGCAGAGCGTGCAGGTCAAGCTGACTGGTGGCTTGTTGCAAAGCCAGGTCAAGGCCGAAATCGGCGTGGTCGGCTTCACCGAACCTGCGATCCATTTCGATGTGGAGATCGACCAGCTCGATGCCGATTTGTACCTGCCGAAAAAGGCCGAAGGAGCAACCAAGCCAGGCGAACAGCCCGAGCAGCCCATTGACCTGACTGCCTTGCGCAAACTTAATCTGGATGGCAGCCTGCGCATCGGTTCGCTCAAGGTAGCAAACATCAAATCCACCAACGTGCGCCTCGATGTGAAAGCGCGCAACGGCCAGGTAAACATAGCACCGCTGTCCGCCAATCTGTACCAGGGCAGCCTGAAAGGCAACCTGAGCGTGAACGCGCAGGCCACACCAAGCATCGCCATCAATCAATCCCTCAGCGGCATCAATGTCGCGGCACTGACCAAGGATGCTGCCGATTTAGATACGCTGGAAGGCAAGGGCAATGTCGCCATGAACCTCGCGATGCAGGGCAACACCATCGCCGCGATGAAGAAGGCGCTCAACGGCACGATGTCGCTGAATCTCGCCGACGGCGCGATCAAGGGCATCAATATCGCCAAGAGCCTGCGAGAATTCGGCAAGGGCAATGCGGCGAAAACGCAGGGTGCCAACAAGGAGGAGAAAACCGACTTCAGCGAACTCAAGGCAAGCTTCAAGGTGAACAACGGCGTGGCGCACAACGACGACCTGTCGCTGAAATCGCCGCTGCTGCGCCTGACCGGCAACGGCGACATCGACATCGGCCAGAGCAGCATGAATTACGTTGCCAAGGCCACGCTGGCCAAGACGCTGGAGGGGCAGGGCGGCAAGGATGCGGTCGGCGGCATCACCGTGCCGGTACGCGCCAGCGGCCCGTTTGCCGACCTGAAATACACGCTGGATTTTGGCGCGATGGTGGGCGAAGCGGCCAAGCAAAAGGTTGAGATGAAGAAGGAAGAGATCAAAACACGCTTGCAGGACAAACTCAAGGGGTTGTTCAGGTAGCGTAGGGTGCCATAAGCGTAGCGCATTGCCCCGGATGCGCGGATTCATGCGGCGCAATGCCCGTTGGTTATCTTGAAGAGGTTCTTGCACACCTCGGGTGTTGCGTCCTACATTTTTTGGTTCCGGCTTGGGCTTTCCACATATGTCCGATTTTTCCTCGCGCCTGATCCGCTGGCAGCGCACCCATGGCCGCCACGACCTGCCGTGGCAGGGCGCGGACGCATACCGCGTATGGCTGTCCGAAATCATGTTGCAACAGACACAGGTTGCCACCGTCATTCCCTATTACCTGCGCTTCATCGCCGCCTTTCCGACTATCGCAGCACTTGCCGCCGCCAGCGAGGAGCAAGTGCTGACACACTGGAGCGGCCTCGGATACTACGCGCGCGGGCGCAACCTGCACCGTGCCGCACAGATCATCGTGGAAATACATCGCGGCGAATTTCCGCGCAAATACGAACAGATAGCCGAATTGCCCGGCATCGGTCGCTCCACCGCCGCCGCGATCTGTGCGCTGGCCTGGCACGAGCGCCGCGCAATCCTCGACGGCAACGTCAGACGCGTGCTGGCGCGCTATCGCGGTATCGAGGGATGGGCAGGGGAGAAGAAGGTAGAAGAACAACTCTGGGAACAGGCAGAAGCCTTACTCACTCTCCCTTGCAGGGGTAGGGGTGGGGAGGGAGCAGGCTCTTTGAAAAGTAACGACATCGCCACCTATACCCAAGCCCTCATGGACCTGGGTGCGACCGTTTGTACTCGCAGCCGCCCCAGATGCGCAGTCTGTCCGGTGCAGGCGGATTGCGTGGCCATGCAGACAGACCGTATAGCCGAACTGCCCACGCCGCGCCCGAAAAAGGCCGTACCGGAAAGACACGCCACCTTCCTGCTGCTGACGCACGGCAACGACATCCTGCTGGAGAAACGCCCCGGCAGCGGCATCTGGGGCGGACTGTGGTGCCTGCCGCAGTTCGAGGATGAGATTGCGGCGAGAGATTGGTTCTTGCGCAATGGCATGGAGGCGAGGGACGGCGAGAGGTTGGCGACGTTCACGCATACCTTTACGCATTTCAAGTTGCATATCACGCCGTTGAAGGTTGAGCTTGCGCGTAAGCCGTTGCGGGTGGAGCAGGTGGGAAGTGTGTGGCTGGAGGTGGGGGAGGCGTTGGGGGCGGCGATACCGACGCCGGTACGCAGCGTGCTTCTGCAACTCCACCGTAGGATGGGTGGAGCGTAGCGATACCCATCAATCAAAATCAAAACCGTCGGGGGTTGCCCGACAGCAAGTTCCTTTCTTTTGCTTCGCCAAAAGAAAGGAACCAAAGAAAAGGCGACCCCAGCTTGCCGCCGCTACGCGGTTCCCTCGACCAGAAACAAACTAGCGGGGCTGCGCAACTCGCACGATCCGCTACGCGGCCACGTGCTCAAACAGTGCTCGCCTAACATCACCGCTAGTTTGCTTCTGATCGAGGCGGCGCACAGGGGGAGGAAATTCAAAACCGTAAGCCCTGATGGCGTGCAATGCCCGCCATGCTTGTTTTGTGGGGTGCAATAAGCATAGCGCATTGCACCGAATGCAAATTACATACGGCGCAATGCCCGTTGGTTATTGCGCCCTACGCGAGCTTATGATTGCAAATCGACTTCTTGATTTGCGTACAGATGTCGAAGGAAGTCAATCTCAACCTGCCGATGCTGCCATCCCACTAGTGAGCCAGATGGAAAAAGCTCAGCGTTGGAATTGTTAATGGGAATGTAATTCGGAAAATCTTTTTTTCGGTTCTGCTCGGCTGTCATCAGCACTGTCTCATCATTCTTGAGAAAGATATGAATGAACTCATCAAGCATGATTGGCGTAGGGCGGTCGAATAATTGGCGGGCTGTCTCTACGCGGTTGATCTTATGCCCGCGCTGGATTAATCGAGGAGGGCGCTTAAAGTTATTTTGCTTAAACAGATCAAGTGCTTCTGGAGTGACGCCAACGACCTTCCATGACCAAGGTTTGCTTCCCATGAGCGCAGTCAGCAACCGGGTTGTGTCGTTGTCGCGAAACCCCTCTGGGCACGTTTGTTTGGCATTGAAGATAGCCACGTAAACTGAGTGGAGTGCTGCGCGGAGGTTGTTGTCGGCGTGAATTGCCATTTCACCCCCCCCACTTTTTCATTAGAGTCTGCTCGACACCCAGATGATCGAGCACCCTAGCCACCACGAAATCCACAATATCCTGCACGCTCATCGGATGGTGATAAAAGCCGGGATTGGGCGGCATGATGACCGCTCCTGCATGAGTTAGCTTCAGCATGTTCTCCAGGTGAATCGCTGAGAACGGCATTTCGCGCGGGACTAAAATCAATGTCCGCCTTTCCTTAAGCATCACGTCGGCGGCGCGGGCGATCAGGTCGTCGCTGATGCCACTGGCGATCTTGCCTAGCGTGCCCATGGTGCAGGGGCAGACCACCATCGCGTCGCCGGGGTTGGAGCCAGAGGCCATCGGCGCGTACCAGTCCTGGATGCCGAACACCTTGAGTTCACCGCTGAATTTCCCGTAGCGCTCCACGAACATCTGCTCCGCATCCTGCGGGCGGTTCGGCAGCGTGAAATCCAGCTCCTGCTTGGCGACGATCTGCGCGGCCTGCGAGTACACCAGATGCACGCGCTGCCCGCTTTGCAACAGGCATTCCAGCAAACGTATGCCGTAGGGCAAGCCGGAGGCTCCGGTGAAGGCGAGGGTGATGGTTTTCATGGCAGTCGTTCCATGTTTGATTTGCCGTCATTATCCATGAAACGCGCCGCAATAAGACCGTTCGCCGTGCCGAACACCAGCGCGGCGGCGGCGAAGATCGGAATGAGATAGGCGATACCGGCATGCGGGATCAGCCACAGATACACTACCACCATCTGCCCGGCGATATGCGCGAAAGCGGCGTAGATGCTGTGGCTGACCGGGCCGAACCAGCACTTCGGCAAATGCTGCGCGAAGGCCAGCACGAGCAGGCTGAGCACCGCGCCGGACAGGCTGAGAAAGAAGCCGGGAGCAAGAAAGTTGCCGAACAGCAGGCTGCCGGCGACGACGCGCAGCAGCGACACCCAGGCCGCCGCGCGCCAGCCGTAGCGCGCCAGCACGATCAGCGTGACGATGTTGGCCAGCCCCGGCTTCACGCCGGGCAGCGGCGAGGGAATGGCGTTCTCCAGCACGGTGAGGCCCAGCGCCACCGCCGCCATGCGCGCGATGTGGTGGTCTTCGGCAGTGGTATCCAGGAGGATCGAGGATGGCTTCCCCCCTTCTCCCTTCCCCCTTCTCCCTTCTCCTATGGTTTCAGTAGTTGAGGCTGTCATATTTCTTGACGCTACCGGTCAATTCGACGCTGACCTGGTTCGGCAGGCAGATGGCGATCTCGCCGGACTGTTGCAGCCAGCCCTGGCGCACGCAGTATTGTCTCGGGCTCGGGTCAGAGACGATGCGCGCGCGGCGTTTCTCGATTGCGATGACGCTCACGCCGAGCGGGCCGGGGACTTCGATCTGCTGGTCGCGCGACAGCGGCACTTCGCGGAAAATCTTCCCGCCGCTGCGGATGACAGCCTTGTCGGCAAGGCCGCCGTTCCATAAATTGAGGGTGAGCAGCACGACACAGATGCCGCCGAGCAGCAGCGTCAGCCAGTCGCCAGTTTTGATATGCGGCAGAGCCGCGCCAATGGGATCATGCCAGCTCACGGTGGCGCACCAACACCTGCTGCTGGTTTTCAAAGTGGCGCGCAAGCTTCTCGGCGAAATACACCGAGCGGTGCTGTCCGCCGGTGCAGCCGACGGCCACGGTGAGGTAGCTGCGGTTGTCGGCGATATAGCAGGGCAACCAGCGCTCCACAAAATTGCGGATGTCGCCGAACATGTCCTGCGCGGCAGAGGTGTTTTCGAGAAATTCGATGACTGCCGCATCGCGTCCGGTGAGCGGGCGCAGGTTTTCGTTGTAATGCGGGTTGGGCAAACAGCGCACATCGAATACCAGATCCGCGTCCAGCGGGATGCCGTGCTTGAAGCCGAACGACTCGAACAGCAGCGTCAGGCGAGCGCGATCCAGGTTGATGAACTGCTTGATCCAGGCGCGCAGCGCATTGGCGTTGAGCTCGGTGGTGTCGATATGGTGGCCGATGCTGCTGATTTCGGCGAGCAATTCGCGCTCGTAGGCAACACATTCTGGCAGCGTGCGCACCCCATCGTTGAGCGGATGCAGGCGGCGCGTTTCGGAAAAACGCTTTACCAGCGTTTCGGTCTGCGCATCGAGGAACAGAACGCGTACCGCCATTTTATTTTGCATAAGCTGCAGCAGGGAAGGGAGCACCTGGACGCTGCGCGCGTTACGCACGTCCACGCTTACCGCAATGTTCCTGAAACCGGCAGGCAGGAGCTGCTCGACGAGGCTGGAAAGCAGTTCGGCGGGCAGGTTGTCCACGCAATAAAAACCTGCGTCCTCCAGCGTTTTGAGCGCGACGCTCTTGCCGGAGCCGGACAGGCCGCTGATCAGGAAGAGCTGCATCTCAGTTTCCGTTATTCATCGAGCAGCAATTGGTCATGCCGCGTGATGAATTCCTGCATGCTGTCGATGCCGCGCTGCTGCATGACAAAATTGCGCGCGGCGGCTTCCACCAGCACCGCGAGGTTGCGCCCTGCGACCACCGGAATATTCACGGTGTTGATGTCCACGCCGAGTATTTCCTGATAAGTGGCGTTGAGCGGCAGACGCTCCATGTGCGAGAGGTCGCCGCCTTGCGGGCGATGCAAGTGCACGATGAGCTTCAGGCTCTTCTTGCGCCGTACCGCCGTTTCGCCGAACATGGTGCGGATGTTCAATACGCCGAGGCCGCGCACTTCGAGAAAATCGCGCAACAGCTCCGGGCAGCGCCCTTCCAGCGTATCCGGCGCGATGCGGTGCAATTCGACAATGTCGTCGGCAACCAGCCCGTTGCCGCGCGTGATCAATTCCAGGCCGAGCTCGCTTTTGCCGACCGCGCTTTCGCCGGTGATCAATACCCCGACCCCCAGCACGTCGAGAAACACGCCGTGGCGCGTAGTGGATTCGGCCAGTTCCTTGGCAAGGTAGTGGCGTACCAGCCACATCAGGTTCACGCTGGGCCTGGGCGAGCGGAACAGCGGAATATGCGTTTGGTCGGCAAAGGCGACCAGTTCGGCAGGAACGTCGCTGGCGCCTGCAACAATCAGACAGGTCGTGATGCTTTGCCCGATTTGCCGGAATACGCCGCCGCGCTCCTGATCGCTCAAATCGCGCAGGTAATCGAGTTCTGGATCGCTCAGCACCTGTATCCAATTCGGGTGCATCAGGTTAAGGTGGCCGATGAGTCCGTTGTTGGAGGCATTTACTTTGTCGCTGTCGATGATGCGATCGGTGCCGTCCGCACCGGCAATATGCGCGAGTTGCAGTCTCTGTTGCTTGTCCTCGAACAATTGCCGGATGTTGATCTGGCTCATGCCGTGCTGTTCCAGTCGTAAAACAGCTGATGGAGGCTGGCGGCGTCATCGCAGGCAAGCAGGCGGTTGCGGAATGGCGCATCGCTGAACATCTGGGCCAGTTCGCCGAGGATCTGCAGGTGCAGATCGGTGGCGCGCTCCGGAACCAGCAGCACAAAAATCATGTTGACCGGCTGCCCGTCCGGGGCATCGAACGGGATCGGGTGGGTGGTTTTGACGAACGCGGCAGTCGCATCGCGCAGTTTGGCGATGCGGCCGTGCGGGATCGCCACGCCCTGGCCCAGGCCGGTCGAGCCGAGCTTCTCGCGGGCAAACAGGCTGTCGAACACCTGGCTGCGCGCAATCTGCTGGTTATTTTCAAATAACAGGCCGACCCGTTCGAACACGCGTTTCTTGCTGGTGGATTCGGAATCCAGCAGGATGTTGTCGGGCAGCAGGATTTTGCTGATCAGGTTCATTTGGATGTCGTGCCAAAGAGGCGGTGCCAAGGCCGCCTGTGGTTATTTATTCGACTGCGGCATGTTTGCCGGAATCGTCATGGCGCCGCGCCGAGAGTTTTTCCTTGTGTTTCATCACCTGGCGATCCAGCTTGTCCACCAGCGCGTCGATTGCAGCGTACAGATTCTCGTCCTCGCATTCCACGAATACGTCCTTGCCGCTGATGTGTATGGTCGCTTCGGCCTTCTGTCTCAGCTTTTCCACCGACAACGTGATGTTCACTTCAATCACGTTGTCGAAATGGCGCTTGATTTTGCCGATTTTGCCGGTCGCGTAGTCGCGAATGGCGGGTGTGATTTCCAGGTGGCGTCCGGTCAGGTGGATGTTCATGATGTGTTCCCTTGTTAAAGTGATTTACGGAGATTCACCGGGGGAATATGCAACGCTTCCCGGTACTTTGCAATGGTACGCCGGGCAACGACAATGCCCTGCTGTGCCAAGATTTCCGACATGCGGCTATCGGTTAGCGGTTTGCGCGCATCTTCCGTGCTGACCAGCTGCTTGATCAGCTCGCGTATCGCGGTGGAAGAACAGGTGCCGCCGCTTTCCGTGGACAGGCCGCTGCCAAAGAAATATTTAAATTCGTATATGCCGCGCGGAGCCAGCATGAATTTTTGCGTGGTGCTGCGCGATACCGTGGATTCGTGCAGGTCGAGCGCCTCGGAGATTTCGCGCAACACCAGCGGGCGCATGCCGATCTCGCCATGCTCGAAAAAATTGCCCTGCCTATCCACAATCGCTTGCGCGACGCGCAGGATGGTGTCAAAGCGCTGCTGCAAATTCTTGATCAGCCATTTCGCCTCTTGCAATTGCGTGGCAAGTTGCGATAAGTTTTTGTCGCTGCGCTGTTGCAGGATGTTGGCATAAACCCGGTTCACGCGCAGCTTGGGCATCGCGTCGGCATTGAGCCGCACCTGCCACTTCCCCCTGTGCTTTTCCACGATCACATCGGGCACCACGTAGTCGGCGACGCTCCGGTCGAACTCCGCGCCGGGCTTCGGGTTCAAGCCGGTGATTAAATGCTGTGCGGAGCGCAACTCATCGTCGCCGCAGTGCAACAGCTTTTTGATTCTGGCAAAATCATGGGCGGCAAGCAAATTCAGGTGGTTGCTCACCAGGCGGATCGCCAGATCGCGTTGCGGCGTATCTTCCGGCAACGCCTTGAGCTGCAAGGCCAGGCATTCGCCGAGATCGCGCGCACCCAGGCCGGGCTGGTCGAGGTGTTGCAGCTGAACCAGCGCGGTTTCCAGATCGTCCAGCGTGATGTCGAGTTCGGCTGGCAACAGCTCCGCCAGTTCCCCCAGATCTTGCGCCAGATAGCCGTTCTCGTCGAGCGCGTCGATCAGCAGTCCGACCACCTTGCGGTCTTTGCCTTCCAGCGGGCTGGTGGACAATTGGTCATGCAGGTATTCGCGCAGGCTGGCCTGTTCCGCTGCCTGCTCCGGGTAATTTCCTTCTTCATCGTCAGAGCCGTGCACGGCACCACCGCCGAGGTTCCAGTCCGGCTGCTCGTTGCTGAAATCGTCCGTGCCGCTGTCATCGGCACGGCTCGCTTCGGGTGCGCCGCGCTCTTCGCTTTGCGTTGCCGGGTGCGGAGAATCATGGGGGAAAACGCCGGGCGCGGATTCATCGGCCAATTCCAGCATGGGGTTTTCGTCCAGCATTTGCGCCACTTCCTGATGAATGTCCTGCGTGGAGAGTTGCAGCAAGCGGATAGCCTGCTGCAACTGCGGGGTAAGCGTCAGTTGCTGGGATGTCCTAAGTTGTAGTGCGGGTCTCATTGCATGATGTTTGTTCCGGGGCGCATTCTTTATCAAAGCCTGAAATGCTCACCCAGATAAACTTTCCTCACGCCCTCATTATAAATGATTTCATCCGGCTTGCCTTCAGCCATGACCGCGCCGGCGTTGATAATGTAGGCGCGGTCGCAGATACCCAGTGTTTCCCGCACGTTATGGTCGGTGATCAGCACACCGATATTGCGTTCTTTGAGGAAGCGGATGATTTTCTGGATATCCAGTACGGCGATGGGATCCACGCCGGCAAACGGCTCATCGAGCAGGATAAAGCGCGGGTTGGTCGCCAGCGCGCGCGCAATTTCCACGCGCCGCCGTTCACCGCCAGACAGGCTGATGGCCGGATTGTTCCGTATATGCGCGATATGCAGGTCTTCCAGCAATTCTTCCAGGCGATTCTGCAAGTCGACGTCGGATAGCTCCTGCAATTCCAGCACCGCCTGAATATTTTGTGCCACGGTCATGCGGCGGAAGATCGAGGCTTCCTGCGGCAGATAACCCAGCCCCAGGCGGGCGCGGCGATGTATCGGCAGGTGGGTGATATTTTGCCCGTCGATAAAAATCTCACCTCCGTCGGCTGCGATCAGGCCCACGATCATGTAGAAGGCGGTGGTTTTGCCCGCGCCGTTCGGCCCGAGCAGGCCGACCACCTCACCGCTTTCCAGCGTCAGTGAAGCATCATGCACCACGATGCGTGAACCGTATTTTTTCTTGAGGCCAACCGCGCGCAATTCGCTCATGGCTATTCTGCGGGGCGGAGCGTGTCGCTCGGAGTGATAGGCAGCGTATCCGGAACGGACGACACCGGCGCCGCGCCGCCGGGTTTGGGTTGCAGCACCGCATGCACCCGTTTCGGCGGGCCATTTTTCGTGCCGTCGCCGCCGTTAACTTGAAAAATTTCGGTTTTCGCGTTGTAGGTAATATGCTCCCCGCGCACTTCGTCCAGCTCGCGCTTGAGGCGCGCCCGGACATAAAAATCCAACGTTTCGGCGCGCGTGTCATATTCGATGCGCTCGCCGTAGCCTTCCACGTACTCATCCAGCCCCTCGCGTTTTTGCCGGAAGCTGGCAGTCCTGCCGTATGCCGTGCCGCGTTTGAAGCCGTCTTTATCCTGCATCACCACAATCTTGTCGCCGAGTATCAGCATTGTGCCTTGGGATAACTTCACGTTACCGATGAAGGTGCTGACCTGCCGCGCGTCGTCAATGACCACCTGGTCGGCTTCCAGATACAGCGGTTTTTCGCGGTCGGCGCGCTCGGCAAAGCAGGCGGGCGCCCAGGACAGTGCAAGAAAAACTGCTGCCCATAATTTATTAATTGGCTTTTGCATGTTCGCTTCTTACCTGTGAAAGGAGTTTCAGGGTGCGCGCCTTGTTGTCCATTTCCAGCCCCACCGCATGCATGGTGTTGCGCGCATTCACAACAGTGACGGCATGGTCGGTTTCCGCCCAATCCCGATCCGGAACGACATGCAGAAATTCGGTGTGCAACGTGAGTTCGCTTTGCTGCACATCCGCTTCGCGCAGTACCTCGACATCATCGTGCAGGTAAATTTCATCTCCCTTGCTGGAGACAATGCCCCGCTTGGCGATGAGGTGTATGGCCGGATGTCCGGCGGACAGCGCGGTCAGGCGCGGCACTTCCAGCAGAGTGCTGTCGTCGTCCGGGTAATGCTGCATTTTCTTGGCAGACATGATAAAGCGCGGCATTCCCTGCTCGTTCAGCCTGACCGCGGAGAAATTTTCCATGATGGCATCCGGGTCATGGCGCTTGCCGTTATCCGGCTTGCCATCCTCAGGCCGTACCTGCTGGCTCAGCCAATAGGTCACGCCGAGCAAGCCGAGCAAGGGTAATAGCGGGAGCCAGTGGCGGGCGCGAGACACCATAGTCATTTCAGATAGGGAGCCAGTTGCGCGTCCAGCGTGCCTTGCGCAGACATGACCAGCTCGCAGGCTTCGCGCACCGCGCCGTGGCCGCCGTGGCACTGCGTCACATAATCGGAATGTTCGCGCACCAGCTGCGGAGATTCGGGCACGCTGATCGCCAGCCCGACATGACGCATCACCGTCAGATCGACCACATCGTCGCCCATGTAAGCGGCGGCGTCGCGCGTGAGCTTGAGCCGGTCGAGCAGGCCGAGCATCGCGTCAAGTTTATTTTCCACGCCTTGAAAAACATGCAGGATACCGAGGTTCTGCGCGCGCGACGCGACACAGCGCGAAGTGCGTCCGGTGATGATGGCAACCTCTATTCCGCTGGCGCGCAGCATTTTCAGGCCATGGCCGTCGAGTGCATTAAAGCGTTTGAATTCTTCGCCCGAATCGGACAGATACAGCCCGCCGTCGGTCATGACCCCGTCCACATCGAAGGCCATCAGGCGGATCAGCTTGGCGCGGCTCGATAACATGGCTTGCTCCTCAAATAACCTTGGCGTGCAACAAGTCGTGCATATTCAGCGCGCCGACCAGCTTAAGTTGCTCGTCCACCACCAGTATCTGGCTGATATTGTATTGCTCCATCACCTGCACCGCTTCGGCGGCCAACGCATCCGGGTCGATGCAACGCGGGTTGGCGGACATCACGCTGCGCACCGGGGTGGCGCTGAAATCCAGCCTTTTTTCCAGCGTGCGGCGCAGGTCGCCGTCGGTATAAATGCCCAGCACGCGTTGTTCCGCGTCCACGATCGCAGTCATGCCCACGCCTTTTTTGGAAATTTCCAGAATCGCGCCGCTCAGCATTGCGTCTTCACGCACCATCGGCAGTCGCTCGCCGCTGCGCATTATGTCACGCACATGAGTGAGCAAACGCCGCCCCAGGTTGCCGCCCGGATGGGAGCGGGCAAAATCTTCCGCACCAAAACCCTTGGCATCCAGCAACGCCACCGCCAGCGCGTCGCCCAGCGCCAATGCAGCAGTGGTGCTGGCGGTGGGAGCCAGCCCCATCGGGCAAGCCTCCTTATCCACCGCTGCGTTGAGATGCACATCGGCCGCCTGCGCCAGGCTGGAAGCGGGATTGCCGGTTATGCTGATAAGTTTGGCACCCTGCCGCTTGATAACCGGGACGATGGTCATCAGTTCCTCGCTCTCGCCGGAATAGGACAGCGCAATAATGACGTCCTCGCTGGTAATCATGCCCAAGTCGCCGTGGCTGGCATCGCCAGGATGAACGAAATAAGCGGGAGTGCCCGTGCTGGACATGGTAGCGGCGATCTTGCGCGCGATATGCCCGGACTTGCCCATGCCGCTGACAATGACGCGCCCCTCGCAACGCAAAATCGTTTCCACGGCGCGCAGGAAGTCGTTATCGAGCCGTGCAGCGAGGGTTTGGATGGCAGCAGCTTCAATCCCCAGGACTTCGCGGGCAAGCTCGAGTGCGCGCGGTGCGGCAATAATGTGTTTAATCATATGCTGCATTATAACAGCGGGAATTTTCCGGGTAACCGGCAAAATAGGCCAGCCGCAGGCTGGAGGAGGCGGTCATTCGCCAAGGGGTTGAGCAGGTTCTAATTACCGGGTTTACGCCTCGTTTTTCAAACGCTGCATGTTTGTCACATAGCGTTGCAGCATGACGCTGGAAGCGCTATCGAGATTCCTGAATTCGCACCCCACCCGCTTGATCTCCTGACCGGGCTTGGGGGATACCGAAACCAGGTTTTTCACCATGAGAGTGACGCTGATCTTGCCCACTTCCGGCAAGTCTATCTGGCAGCCGGCATAAGTCTGGCCTAACACAAACTCAATATCGTTTTCCGCATACGACAGCCTGACGCCGCCGCCGCTGATATCCATGACAGGCGTTTCGACCTGGACTACCGGCCCCTTGCCGATCGGGATAATGCAACGCAAGCGTTCGGAGGAGGGGATCGCGAGCCGGAAATACTCGCGGCGTTGTATCCGGCAGAGGCTGGCCGGCAGCGGCAGGTAAAAGGCCGGGTAGCCTTGGTGCGTTACCGCTCGGATGGCGGCGACGGGAAACTGGATCTTGACATGCTTGTGCAAGCTGACCAAGGTGATTCTTTTGCTGTCTGCGATGCGCCGGTTTATCGGTGCGTCTGTGCCTTGCTCTACCCAGAACCCCTTTTCACCTACGTCCAGCAGAGATGTCATGATGAAATCCTTCGCGCCGTCGTAATAAAGCGCGGCGGGCGATCCGCTTTCCGCAATGTCGTGCAGCAAGGCAAGGATTTGCCGCGCAGATGCAACGCGGCACTCTCCCTCCTGCTCATCAGAAAGCCTTTCGATTGTTAGAGGAACGTTTTCTTGCATACTCTATAACAATAGCCACCCAAACGGTCCGTCTGAGAATCCTTTTAGATTTTGTAAGTGCCACATTAAATGACAAAACGCCGGATACGGCGCAAATTCGCACTTAACGGGCAGAACATCGCGCCTCCCGATAGCGGGCTTGTCATGCCGGTCTGCCTTGCTGCCGGTCGCATATACTGCACCGGCGGGTTCCAGCAAATCTGCTAGGGACGCGCTGATTTATTCGGTTTCGTCGTTCCCGCGAAGGCGGGAACCCAGTTAAGTAAAGGCACTGGATCCCCGCCTTCGCGGGGATGACGAATAAATCAGCGCCTCCCAGCAGCCTGTCGGACTTAAAGGAAATCGGCTGCAAATCCGCCTGGCCGGTGCATATTGCGCCGCTTTTTTGGTCAATAGAACAACTATTGACCTGCAAAATCGGCAAAATCTGCCCTCGCTCAGCCGAATTTTGCGAGCAACCGCTGCGCGGCTTGCCTGCTTGACCCGCTTCGCTTCGATTCTTCAAGCTCGACAGGCTGCTAGGCACGGCAAGTGTTCTTTACTGGCCGACTTTTATCCGCTGCATCTTCGTTATATATCGTTGCAGCAAAATGCCGGTCGTGTTGTCGGAATCCTTGAATTCGCACCCTATGCGCCTGATAATTTGCCCTAGCTTGGGAGATATTGAAACCATCTTTTTCACGATTATTGTAACATTAATCTTACCCAGCTCCGGCAAGTCGATCTGACAGCCCGCATAGATTTGCCCCGCTGTAAACTCAATATCGTTATCCGTATAGAACAGCCTCACCCCGCCGATACTGATATCCATGACGGAAATTTCAACGAGACGTTGCGCAGGCGGTTCGATGACTGGAACAAGACAAGTCAGAGGCCGGGAATGTGGAAGCATGAGACGGTAATACTCTCGCTGTTGCAGGCGGTAGAGATTACCCGTAAATGGCAGGTAAAAGGCTGGATAGCTTTGATGCGTAGCCGCTCTGGCCTCGTTGCCGGAAAACTGTATTTTGACTTGGTCAAGCGCGCTGACCAGTATGATTTTATGGCTTTTGGCAATACGCCGGTTTTTCGGTTCATCCACCCCCTGCTCCACCCAGAACCCCTTATTGCCCACGTCCAGCACGGAGGTCATGATGAAATTCTCCGCACCGTCAAAATAAAGTGCAGCGGGCAACCCCTTTTCCATGAGGCCGCGCAGCAGGGACTGGATTTGCAGCGCAGAAGTGACGCAAAAATCCTTCTGTTGCGTGTCGGAAAGTCTTTCGACAGTGAGCGGGATATTTTCTTGCACCTATAAGCCGCTTTTGGGATGCAGCGTTAGAGCCTCTGCTTTATCAGCCGCTAAACTACACTGTTTGGCAAACGCCAGTACCTGCCGCGCATCTTTAAACGGGCCAGCCTGAAACAGGGTGTCGATGCAATTTGGCCAATATTTCCCACGCGACTGGCCGGCATCCAGGACGGCGTCGAAATAGGGCAGGCCGGGCTGCTGGGGTGGAATGTCAGTACTCATTTGAGGTGGTCGGGCTTCATCCCAGAAAATACAGCCGGGCGCAGGATGCACGGTTTGCTATTTGGGCAACGGCAGAATGGCGGGCGCATCCACATGCTCCAGCCGATACAGCCAGGCCAGCAGTTCGGCTACGGCCATATATAGTTGTGGCGGAATTTGCTGATCGAGCTCGACCTGCATCAGCATGCCCACCAGATCCTCCGATTCATGCACATAAACGCCATGCTGTTTGGCACGCTCGATAATCGCCTGTGCGATCAAGCCGCGCCCCTTGGCAACCACCGTTGGGGCGCTTCCCTGGTTTTTGCCGTATGTCAGCGCGACGGCGGCTTGTCGTGAGGTGTAAGGGGGATGTTTCATTGCTTTTCTACTGCGGCGGCAATCAGCTGAACGTCAGCATCGGCCAGCGAATTCTTGAGATGGGGCAGGTTACGATTGAATATCTCGACGGTGGCCGAGTCGGCGGCTTTCAGCGCCAGGCTCAGCCCGTTTGCGGAAAATGCCAGCCTGGCGCGGACATTGCCCAGCCTCGGCAAAGTAAGCTCCATCTCGGTGCTCCACTGTCGTTCATCCTGTTGCTGGTGCCGATGCTCGGGCTGCCCACGAATTTCCCAATGCATCTCCTGATTTGGCCAGACTTGTCCTATCCAGGTAATCTGGTGTGTTTCCAGAGTATGCAATTGCTGCTGCACCAAAGGAAGCAGCTCGCGCGCGATGGGCAATCCGGAATCTCCGGCTGCTTTGGCTTGTGCGGCAGATGATGGGGTCGAATTTGCGGGTGGCGCGAGACGTTCGCCAGTTTGCGTTTGCTGTAGTGCCGACAAAGCCGGTGCGCGCACAGTGGCCAATCCAGAATCTCCGGTAGTTTTGTCTTGCGCGCCGGTCGCAGGGGATGCGTTGGCGGGCGGCGCAGGGCGCCCATCCATCGGTTTGCCTTGGGATGCCTGATTTTGCCCGGGAACCGGCGGACTCTTTCCGGTGAGTTGGTTTTGCGGTTCGACAAGCAACTGCAATGTGCTGCGTTCGCCGCGCACCCATTGCGCCTGGTGCGATTCGTAAAACAGCCCGCTGTTGCTCAGTGCTTGGCGCAACGCGCCGGCAAGCTGCTTGCTGTCAGGTGCTTGTCCGGCGCTTTGCCAAACGATGTTGCGCGCGATTTGCTGAATGGTGGGCCGTTCGAGCGGCCGGTCGGCAAGGCTGGAGAGCATTCGGGCCGACGAGCCGATCTGTTCGGGTGTAGAAATCGGATTGAGCGAGGCGGAAATGCTGAAAGTCAGGCGTGGGTTGGTCGAAACGACACGCAGGTTGAGCGTATCGCCGCTCTGGATATTGCCCGGCAACCGCATCTGGATCGTTTGCCCGGCAAGCTGCACCTTGAACAAACCCTCGCTGACCTTGGCTTGAACAGTGCCCTGCAATTGCTGGCCGACCTCGAACTGGCCGGCCTGTTTG
>MGXA01000026.1 GCA_001801215.1 Gallionellales bacterium RIFCSPLOWO2_02_FULL_59_110
GTAAGATGCAGTTCGGTCTGTCGCATCGCAAGCTCCTCGTCGTAGGGTGGGCATGCGACAGTATAATATGTTTCGTTATTTATGTGTTTATATACTAGTCGAATAATGGCTAGTAGTTACATCAGAGAACACAAAGTAAAGCTAAACGGTTGTAGAGAGAAAGCTATTCACCTTTTGGATAAAACTGTGAAAGGTGGGCAAAACCTGGCGCTCTCTGTGATCTCTGTGGCTTGAATTTAGTCTCTTACCGGCCAAATGATGTCAAAACATGACAAGAGTTTTGCCTTTATCTGGCATTGGCAAGGGTTTGAACGAAGGTG
Source organism: Gallionellales bacterium RIFCSPLOWO2_02_FULL_59_110 (assembly GCA_001801215.1). Taxonomy (GTDB): domain Bacteria; phylum Pseudomonadota; class Gammaproteobacteria; order Burkholderiales; family Gallionellaceae; genus Gallionella. Next base: position 321 of record MGXA01000026.1, read on the forward strand.
AGCCTTGCGGGGTTTGTAGCCCGGATGCAGCGATAGCGGAATCCGGGGGGCATCATACCCGTTCCCGGATTTCACTGCGTTTCATCCGGGCTACCCGTTTGGTTCCGGCTTGTCCGGCTTAGGTTTTCAGGATAATTCAGGAAGGCGCGCGTTAAATGAAGACAATTCTGATTGCAAACCCGAAAGGCGGCTGCGGCAAATCAACGCTGTCGGTCAATATCGCCGGTTATCTGGCCAATCGCGGGCGGCAGGTGGCGATGCTCGACCTGGACCGGCAGCAATCCTCCGCCCTGTGGCTCGCCACGCGCCCTGCCGATTTGCCGCACATCCGCATGCTCGACTCCAAAAAGGAACATGACCGGCCGCACGACTGGCTGGTGATCGATTCTCCCGCCGGCCTGCATGGCAAGAACCTCGACCATGCCGTCAGGCTGGCGCACAAAATCATCGTGCCGGTCGCGCCCTCCCTGTTCGACCTGCAAGCCAGCCTCGACTTCCTGAAAACTCTGGCGGAAGAGAAATCGGTGCGCAAGAACAAATGCCAGATCGGCGTGGTGGGCATGCGCATGGAGATGCGCACCAAGGCCGCGTGGGCGCTGGAGCATTTCCTCGCCACCCTCGATCTGCCGGTGCTGGCCTACCTGCGCGAAACGCAGGTGTACGTGAATGCCGCCTTCGAGGGGAAATCCCTGTTCGACCTGCCGCACCACCTCGCCGAGCGCGAGCTGGAACAATGGGCGTTCATGCAGGGCTGGCTGGAGAAGGATTAAGGATTGAAGTTGTTGCTTAAATTCGGAGTACGACTTCCGCTATCGGTACGCGCAGCCCATCGGCTTCCCTCAAAGCTGCCTTTCAAATACGGATCGTATCTCGTCTACCCCATCAATCCGGCGCGCACATCACCACGCCTTCGTTAACCCAGCCGCGAGACACGACTTCCTGAATCGCCGCCGTGCTGCTGGTGATGCGGTGATTGCTATCGATGCCGCTGCTGAATCCGTCGTTATAGGCGCGGTAGACCGGCACGGTGCCGCTCGGGCAGGCACCGTTGCTCGGCGGGGTTGACACAAAATCCAGGCTCTCGAAGTTCCAGCGCTTCTCCGTGGCCGGTGTGCTCGCCTGCAACTGCTTGAGATAGGCGCACTCGCCGGGATCGGCCGTATAGAAATGCGAGTTGGGGCCGGGCGACTGGCTGCCGTAGAAGCGGCACACGCTGGTGTTTCCGCCCGAATTAAAACTATTGCCGGTGCGTATCCAGCCCGGCCCCGCGTCGCCGTTGTCGATGCCCGCCGCTTCGTTGGCATCGGCGGTGATGAAGTAATGGTCGAGATGGGTGTTGTAAAACTCGATGACGGGTGGCATGTCGAAAAACAGCTCGGCGCTGGCGAGCGGGTTATACAGCGGAGGTGACCATGTCATCGTATCCTGTGCACCTCCCGCGACCAGCACTTCGCCATTGGGCAGCAGCGTGGCTGTGTGCCACAACCGCGCCGTCGAGAGCGCGACCGCAGCCGCCCAGGCATTAGTCGCCGGGTCATACAGCTCGGTGCTGGCGAGATTGCCGTCGCTGTCGCTCCATCCCCCCGCGACCAGCACCCTGCCGTTGGGCAGCAGCGTGGCCGTATGGTACCGACGCCCCGTCGCGAGCGCGCCCGCAGCCGTCCAGGTGTTGGTCGCCGGGTCATACAGTTCGGCGCTGGCGATGCCAGAACCCCCAGCGACCAGCACCTTGCCGTTGGGCAGCAGCGTGGCCGTATGGTTGCTACGCCCCATCGCGAGCGCGCCCGCAGCAGCCACCCATGTGTTGGTCGCCGGGTCATACAGTTCGGCGCTGGCGATGCCAGAACCCCCAGCGACCAGCACCTTGCCGTTGGGCAGCAGCGTGGCCGTATGCCCGGTACGCCCCGTCGCGAGCGCGCCAGCAGCCGTCCAAGTGTTGGCCACCGGATCATACAGCTCGGCGCTGGCAAGATAGTCGCCGTTATACCCTCCCGCGACCAGCACCTTGCCATTGGGCAGCAGTGTGGCCGTATGCCCGGTACGCCCCGTCGCGAGCGCGCCAGCAGCCGTCCAGGTACTGCTCATTGAGTCATACAACTCGGCGCTGGCAAGATGGCTGCCGTTATACCCACCCGCGACCAGCACCTTGCCATTGGGCAACAGCGTGGCCGTATGCCACACACGTATCGTCGCGAGCTCGCCCGCAGCCGCCCAGGTATTGGCTGCCGGGTCATACAATTCGGCGCTGGCAGCCCCCCCCGCGACCAGCACCTTGCCATTGTGCAACAACGTGGCCGTGTGCCCGTAACGTGCCTCCTGAAGGCTGGCGGCGGCGCTCCAGCCCGGCGCGGCCGATGCCGGTACGGCGTTCATCAAGAAATACAGCATGGACAGCATGAAAGGCAAATAGCGCATCAGGATGGGCATCGGTAGCTCCAATAAAAATAATCTTCAACTTTTGCAGCGCAAAAAACCGCTCGCGTTTAATTCTGCTTCAGAGCCGGGGATGCTGTCCGAGGGTATTTTCCCGAACGGCACCCCGGCGGCAAGCCCCGCGCTACAATTACGGCAATGTCGGCATATAGATCGGAAAACCCACGTGATCGTAGTGCCCAAGAAAATTGAAATGCGCCCTGACGGCAGCCTCAATTTGTAACGGCGTGGTTAGATTTTGCGTCTCCGCCAAATAAGATGCCACGCCCGCAATATGCGGCGCCGCCATTGATGTCCCGGAAAGATAATCAATAGTTGAATAAGCAACGGTCGAAAGTTGGTCTCCCGTGTACGGGAATGGAGGCGTACCAAATGCTCTGCCACCCCACATAGACCAAATTTTCTGCGCTGGTGCCCACACGTCTACACATCGGCCGTAGTTCGATCCAACTTCTGTGGATCCGTTCGGTTCAATGAAAGAACCATTGGCTGGCGTTACTGGTGCCCCAGAATTGTCGATGCCACCGACCACCATGATCCCGTCATAAGGGTTGGCGCCTCCCCCCAAATAGCCATTAAACGCGTGAAGGCATGCATCACCGTATTGGTTTCCCGCCGACTGAACAATAAACACGCCGGCATAATGGTACGAGTAACCAGAGTAGGGTATTGTAAGCGCATACATTTTATTTCCCAGTGTGCTCCCGTAGCCAAACACGTTCGCGGCCTCTGTGGTTGCAAAGCGATCATTAAATGACATATTTACGATTCCAGGCTTGTACCACCCGTTCTGTATGACAAGTTGCATAATCATATCCAATCCGACGCTTATAGCACTAGCAACAGTATATCCACCATAAATATATCTATCTTCCGTAGACAAGCTGCTGTTGGAACAGAGATATCCTGCGCTATCGCCTGTCGACACCGATACAATAGGCACGCCCGGATTCACCCCTCTCGTGCCTGAATTGTTGGCCTGCGCGCCGATGATGCCGGCCACGTGGGTGGCATGCGCATAACAGCCTACTGGGTTAAACCATTGCCAGGGGTATTGATTAGGTACAAGATTAGGGTTGTACCGCTGCACCTGCGCCGAACCGTAACCGCCCAAGTCGGTGTGATAGCCGACGCCGCTATCGAGAACATACACCTTGACATCTCCCGTATGGTTGATTGGATTCCCTCCGTTGACCGCAGCAGTACCCCATGAAATTTTTTCGCCGTCCGGCACATCGGGACTTGGTGGGCTATCGCCCCATGGTGGGGAAACATAGCTGCTGAAACCTAAATGCATATCTTGCGTAATCAGCGTCACGCGCTCGTCATTTTCCAGCGCCTGCACTTGACCATGCGTCAAATACGCCGTGATGCTGTTGCCGACCCAACTTGTGGTGCTCAGCGGGGTTAGCCCATATTTTTTGGCGATGCCTTTTGCGAAGTACCGCATTTCGGGTTTTTGCCAGTCCGGCAAGCCGTCGTTCAAGGGCTCACCCGGTTTGATATGGGTCGGCTGGCCTTGAGTTGCCTCTTTGGTGAAATCGATTATGTACCGGATCCGCCCCTGGTTGTCGGTGATTGGCGTTGCGGCGCTATTTTGCGTTTTCTGCGCAAATGCGTTGAAGCTAATCACGGCGCAGAATAAAAACAAAGTCCTCCCTATAAATCTTTTCATTTTTCCTCCTGAAGAATTAGCAAAAATCGAAAATTAATAAAGCAGCCTTGGTGGGCTGCGGGTAGGCTGCGCCTTTTTCAACAAAATGTGTATATGCCGAAATGCCTATATATTTCGGCCTAGCCTGTAAGCCTGAAAAATGTAGTTGATGGGTTTACATGTGAGAATTTGTTATCATGAACGACATGCTATGCGTGAATGAGCGCGCGCCTACGAAAGCCTACCTGCGCGAAACGCAGGTGTACGTGAATGCCGCCTTCGAGGGGAAATCCCTGTTCGACCTGCCGCACCACCTCGCCGAGCGCGAACTGGAACAATGGGCGTTTCTGCAGGGCTGGCTGGAGAAATAAGGGAACCTAATATATATCCAGGCTATCTATTCAGGCAGCCATACCTTTGCCACCATCATGCCGAGCGCCGGTTTTTGCTAATATGCACTTTCACGTAGACAGCAGTATCACCATGAACCCATCCATTCTTATTATTATCGGCAGTTTGCTGCTGGCCGCCTGCGCGCAAACGCCAAAGCACGCCGGGCCGGAATCCGAATCCGCACTCGATCCGCACGCGGAAGCCGAACTGGTGCTGCCAAATGTCGAATTGAGCGACGAATTGCTCTATAAATTTCTGTTGAGCGAGATCGCCAGTCAGCGCGGACATAAGGCGTTAGCCGTGGAAGGCAGCATGGATATCGCAAAAAAAACCCGCGACCCGCGCATGGCAAGGCGCGCTGCGCATCTCGCGTTCGAGTCCGGCGACATGGAAAAATCGATCGAAGCATTCCGCCAATGGCAGGAAATCGAACCGGCTTCGCCCCTCGCGGCGCGCATGCTGGCTTCGATATTGTTGCGCGGCGGAAGGCTGGATGAGGCCCAGATTGAACTAGCCAAGTTGCTGGAAGCGGAAAAGGCCAATCCCGCCGCCGGGTTCATGCAGGTTTTCCAACTGGTCTCCTCCTGCCCCGACAAACGCGACGCATTGAGGCTGATGCGCAATCTCGCCCAGCCCTATGCCCAGATCGCCGAAGCGCATTGGTCGGTAGCGCAACTGGCGCGGCAGGTCGGCGACAACCAGCTTGCATTAAGCGAAGTGCGTCAGGCGCGCAGCCTGCTTCCGGCATGGGACATGGCAGCCTCTCTGGAAGCGCAATTATTGCAAAAAAATGCGCCGCAACAGGCGCTCGACGTGTTGCGCGAGCACCTGTCCGATTATCCCGATGCGCGCGAAATCCGCTTGCAGTATGCCCGCGTACTGCTCGAACAAAAACAATACCGGTCCGCGCGCGCCGAATTCCAGCGCCTGGCAAAAGATAATCCGGAAAACCCCGAAATGGCGTTTGCGATTGCGCTGATCTCCTTGCAGATGAACGAATTGCGCGATGCGGAAACCCAGCTCCAGCAGGCGCTCGAAAAAAGCCAGAAGAATCGGGATACGGTGCAGTATTACCTCGGGCAATTGAACGAAGCGAAAGAAAACGAAGAGGGGGCAATCGCGCATTATCGCGAAGTCAAGGACGGCGAGTATCAGTTCGCGGCACGCTTGCGCGTGGCTTATTTGCTGAACAAGCGCGGCAAGCTGGACGAAGCCGTCGAATATCTGCGCCAGGCGCAGGCCGTCGACAATCAGCAGCGCGCGCAGCAAACGATGATCGAGGCACAGTTGCTGTATGAGGCAAAACGTCTGGATGAGGCCTACCAGGTGTTGCAGCAGGGTTTGGCGAAACTGCCCAACCACCCTGACTTGCTCTATGAAACCGCGATGCTGGCGGACAAGGCCGGCAAGCTCGACGTTTTCGAACAATTGATGCGCAAGCTGATCCAGATCAAGCCGGATCACGCGCACGCTTACAATGCGCTGGGTTACAGGCTGCTGGAACTCGAAGAGCGGATCCCGGAGGCGGTCGAGCTGGTGGAAAAAGCCTTGCAGCTTGCTCCGGACGATGCCGCCATATTGGACAGCGTCGGCTGGGGCTATTACCGCAGCGGCAAGCTGGATGAGAGCGTGAAGCTGCTGCGGCGCGCCTACGCAGGCAATCCGGACCCTGAAGTTGCCGCACATCTCGGCGAAGCATTGTGGCTGCATGGCGACAGGGAAGAAGCCCGGAAAACCTGGCAGGACAGCCTCAAGGCGAACCCCGGCAATGCCCTGTTGCAAGCCGTCATCAAGAAATTCATCCCCTGATGCGCTGGTGGAGCGTAATGCTGGCAAGCGTGCTGGGCGGCTGCGCGTTATTGCCGCCCGCCCCTGCACCCGCCGCGCGCCCCGCGCAGCCGGAAACCGCATCGTTCGCGCTGAACGGACGCATCTCGATCGACAATCTTGGAACCAGGCAATCCGCCGGTTTGCGCTGGGCGCATACGGCGCAATCCGACGAACTCCTGCTGCTCGCGCCGCTCGGACAAACCGCCGCGCGCGTTTACCGCGACGCGCAGAATGCAACGCTGGACGACGGCGACAAACAATACCGCGCCGCCAATACTGAATTGCTGATGCAACAAGTGCTGGGCTGGTACTTGCCGCTGGGCGGCCTGCACCATTGGGTGCTGGGTTTGCCGGCAACGGAAAGCCCGGCGCAAATCGAGCACGATGGCGCCGGCAGGATCGCCGTACTGCGCCAGGATGGCTGGGAAATACGCTATCTGCGCTATGCGGATAACCGCGCGGACAGCTTGCCGACCCGCTTGCAACTGGTTCGCGAAAATTTGCTGATGCAGTTGCTGATCGACGAATGGGAATTTCCATGACGCGAACGATCACCTGCCCCGCGCCGGCAAAACTTAACCTGTTCCTGCATGTCGTCGGGCGCAGGCCGGACGGGTATCATTTGCTGCAAACCCTGTTCCGCTTCATCGATCTGCACGACACACTGCATTTCACCCTGCGTAAAGACAGCGCGGTGCGGCGCATCAATCCCATCGAGGGCGTGGCCGAGGAACAGGATTTATGCGTGCGTGCGGCGCGGCTGTTGCAGGCCGAAACCGGATGCACGCTGGGCGTGGAAATAGCAGTCGAAAAACGTATTCCGCTGGGCGGCGGCCTGGGCGGCGGCAGTTCGGACGCGGCAACCGCGCTGATCGCGCTGAACCGCCTGTGGTCATTGGGCTTGCCGCGCGCGAGCCTGATGCAACTCGGGCTGCGTTTGGGCGCGGACGTGCCGGTGTTCGTGTTCGGCGAAAACGCGTTTGCCGAGGGCGTGGGCGAAGCGTTGCAGGCGTTTCCCTTGACGGAGGCCTGGTATGTGGTGCTTTTCCCTCCGGTGCATGTGCCTACCGCACAGATTTTTGCCCATCCAGAATTGACACGCGATGCGGTTTCCATCACAATGCGCGCCCTTTTGGAGCAGCAGCTTTTGAGCGGGCGGCAATTGCACAACAATTTGCAGCCCGTAGTGTGCAGTCGCTACCCGGAAGTGGCGCGTCATCTGTCATGGCTTGAAAATTTCGGCAAAGCGATGATGACCGGGTCGGGCGCCTGCGTATTCGCCGAATTTACCGACCGCAGCCAGGCCGAAGGGGTAATACGGCAGTTGCCGCACGAAATGCGCGGGGTAATCGCGCAAGGTTTGGCAAGGCATCCGCTGCACGATTGGGTGCCCGGTTGATTGCCGCACCGGCAATCGTATTTTTGTTTTTTGCAGGGTTAAATTGGGGAGTCGCCAAGTGGTAAGGCACCGGATTTTGATTCCGGCATTCGTAGGTTCGATCCCTACCTCCCCAGCCAGTTTTCCGTTGTTTTTGATTCTTTAAGGGATTGACGTGTCCTACGACCGCTTGATGGTATTCACCGGCAATGCCAATCCTAAGCTCGCCGCAGCAGTTGCGCAGCGCCTGCACATCCATCTCGGGCGCGCCAAGGTCGGGCGCTTCTCCGACGGCGAAGTGATGGTGGAGCTCCTGGAGAATGTGCGCGGCAAGGATGTGTTCGTGCTGCAATCCACTTGCGCGCCGACCAACGACAACCTGATGGAAGTGATGGTGATGGTGGACGCTCTGAAGCGCGCCTCGGCAGGGCGAATCACAGCGGCGATGCCGTATTTCGGCTACGCGCGCCAGGACCGCCGCCCGCGTTCGGCGCGCGTCGCGATTACCGCCAAGGTGGTGGCCGACATGCTCACCGGCGCCGGCGTTGACCGGCTGCTGACCATGGACCTGCACTCCGACCAGATTCAGGGCTTTTTCGATATTCCGGTGGACAACATCTACGCCAGCCCGATCCTGCTGTCCGATGTGTGGAAGAGCAACTACCCGAACCTGATCGTGGTATCGCCGGATGTCGGCGGCGTGGTGCGCGCCCGTGCGCTGGCCAAGGAACTGGACGCGGATCTGGCGATTATCGACAAACGCCGCCCGAAGCCGAACGTGGCGAAAGTGATGAACATCATCGGCGATGTGGTGGGCCGCACCTGCCTGATCATGGACGACATGGTGGACACGGCCAACACGCTTTGTGAAGCCTCAAACGCGCTGAAGGAAAAAGGCGCAACGCGTGTTCTGGCCTACTGCACCCATCCGGTGTTGTCCGGCCCCGCAATCGGGCGCATCGAAAATTCCTCGATCGATGAATTGGTCGTCACCGATACCATCCCGCTGAACGAGGCGGCGAGCGCATGCAGGAAAATACGCCAGTTGAGCACGGCGGAATTGCTGGCGGAAACGATACGCCGCATCAACAATGAAGAATCGGTGAGTTCGTTGTTCACCGAGTAAATTTAGCGGCGGTCATGGGGATCGCCGCAAATCACGAATCGTCTGGTCGCGGAAGATTCTGTTTTTGGGAGAAGTGAAATGGCTATCGAAATTATTGCAACAACCCGCAAAGCGCAAGGTACGGGTGCGAGCCGCCGTCTGCGCAAGGCCGGTCGCGTGCCGGGCATTGTGTATGGTGTGGGCGACGTAAACATGATCGAAATGGAGCATAACGATCTGTACTATAAACTGCGCAACGAAGCTTTTCATGCTTCGATTCTGACGCTGAACCTGGACGGCAAAAATGAATCCGTGATGTTGCGCGATTTCGTGATGCACCCGTTTCGCCAGCAGGTGCAACACATCGATTTTCAACGTGTCGATGCGACGAAGAAGATGCATATCAAAGTGCCGTTGCACTTCCTGAACGAGTCAAGCGCCCCCGGCGTGAAGGTCGGCGGCGGCAAGATCAGCCATGTGATGAACGAGCTGGACATCACTTGCCTGCCCAAGGATCTGCCGGCCTTTATCGAAGTCGATCTGGGCAAGCTGGAGTTGGGGCACTCGGTACACGTGTCCGATTTGAAGCTGCCTGAAGGCGTGGAAGCCGCCGCACACGGTACGCACACCGCAGAAGCGGTGGTGGCGACCGTGCAAGTGCCGCGTGGCGCGGTTGAGGTTGAGGTTGAAGCAACAGCCGAGGTTGCTCCGGCGGCTGCACCATCGCCAGCCAAGGAAACCAAGAAGTAACCTAGGGCGCCGTTACGCAACCCGCCATTGCTGATTGCGGCATGGCGGGTTTTTCGTTTCCATTTTCGTTTCCATTATGTCCTCGATACGCCTGATTGTCGGCTTGGGAAATCCCGGGCGCGAATACGAAACCACCCGGCATAACGCCGGCTATTGGTGGGTGGATGAATTTGCGCGCCTGGAGAATCTGGGCTTCAGGAGTGAAGCCAAATTCCACGGCCTGTTGGCGCGCGGCCAGTTGCATGGCCATGAGATACTGCTGCTCAAGCCGCAGACATTCATGAATGCCAGCGGAAGATCGGTCGGTGCCATGGCACAGTTTTACAAGATTGCCCCGGCGGAAATTCTGGTGGCGCATGACGAGCTGGACCTGCCTCCTGGCGCTGCGCGTCTGAAGTCGGGCGGCGGGCATGGCGGGCACAACGGATTGAAGGACATCATCGCGCATCTCGGCAGCAGAGATTTCTGGCGCTTGCGCCTCGGCATCGGCCATCCCGGCGAGCGCAGCGAGGTGGTCAACTTTGTATTGAATGACCCACGCCGCGAAGAACGCGAATTGATCGACGCGGCCATACAGCGCGCGCTGGATGTCGCGCATCTGATCGTCGAAGGAAAAACCGAAGCAGCGATGCTGAAGCTGCACAGCAACTAACCAAGGAAACAACCATGAGTTTGAAATGCGGAATCGTCGGGCTGCCCAATGTCGGCAAATCCACCCTGTTCAATGCGCTGACCAAGGCGGGCATTGCGGCGGAAAATTATCCGTTCTGCACCATTGAACCGAACGTCGGCATCGTCGAAGTGCCGGATGAGCGCATGGCGGCGCTGGCGGAAATCGTCAAGCCGCAGCGCATGCAGCCGGCGATCACCGAATTCGTGGACATCGCGGGGCTGGTAGCTGGCGCTTCCAAGGGAGAAGGGCTGGGCAACCAGTTCCTCGCCAACATCCGCGAAACCGATGCCATCGTCAATGTGGTGCGCTGCTTCGATGATGAGAACGTGGTGCATGTGGCCGGGCGCGTCGATCCCATATCCGACATTGAAGTTATCCTCACCGAGTTGGCGTTGGCCGACCTCGCAGTGGTGGAGCGCACCATCCAACGCGACGGCAAGAAGGCCAAATCGGGCGACAAGGACGCGATCAAACTGGTCACCGTACTGGAAAAGCTATTGCCCCACCTGAACCAAGGCCAGCCCGCACGCACGTTTGGTTTGAGCGAAGAGGAGAAGCATCTCATCAAGCCGTTATGCCTGCTGACCATCAAGCCCGCGATGTACGTCGGCAACGTGCTGGAAGACGGTTTCGAGAACAATCCCCACCTTGACCGTTTGCGCGAGCATGCGGCAAAAGAAGGTGCGCCGGTCGTGGCGCTGTGTGCGAAGATCGAGGCGGAACTCGCCGACCTCGATGAAGCCGACAAAAAGGCATTTCTCGCCGACCTTGGCCTCGACGAACCCGGCCTGAATCGTTTGATCCGCACCGGCTACGACCTGCTCGGTTTGCAAACTTATTTCACCGCCGGTGTAAAAGAAGTGCGTGCCTGGACCATCCACAAGGGCGATACCGCACCGCAGGCTGCGGGCGTGATCCACACCGACTTCGAGAAGGGCTTCATCCGCGCGCAGACCATTTCCTATGTGGACTTCATCGCCTGTGGCGGCGAAACGGGCGCGAAGGAGAAAGGCAAGATGCGCGTCGAGGGCAAGGACTATGTGGTGCAGGACGGGGATGTGATGAATTTCCTGTTCAACGTCTAAAGCGTTTCACCCATCCAGCGGCATCCAGCCCCATCCAGAAACACCACGCAAAGCCACGTAAATCGTGGCTTTGTTGTTTTTTACCGTCCATTACAGTTTGTTGCCATTCGATAAAAAAGCGGGTATGGCAAAAACCAAGGAGGGACGCCATGTTGAACGATATACAGCTTGGCAGGGCGCAATAACCAAAGGGCATTGCGCCGTATGCAACGATACCATCCGGCGCAATGCGCTGCGCTTATTGCGCCCTACGCCTTACGCGAGTTGAGGTCACGTCCGCCCAACCCCGGATTGCGCTCCGCTTCATCCGGGCTACGCTCGCTTCATACATATTGGATATCTACGATAACTTCATTCGGAAGTGAACCATAATCTTTAGCCACCAATATTACTTCGCAATCTTCTGGAACACTCGGTGAAGGGACAATTTCAGAAACCACATAAAGCATTACATCTAGAGACTTACATATAGATGGATCAATTATGTAAATAACACCCGAATCATATTGCCCACCATGCGTAGCATAAAATTTCGCCCTTTCTTTAATAGGGGTAGTAGATACCCCAGAGGTTGAGTAACCCGCTTGATGTAGCTGATGTTCTATAACGGCATTTTTATCATTATTATCCCAATAAAAATTATCCCATTGAAACTCATCCCACTTAAACTTTTTTGTAAATGGTTCTGAGTTTTTTGGCATAAGGACGCCATTAAATTTCTTGTGAAATTCAATGTTGACACCACGAAATAGAACATCACTCATACCAATTTTTGCCTCAAATCTTCCTGACAAAAACCTTCGACTTGCGCTGCCAGTTATACAGCGACTTCTTCTGCGCGGGCAACGCCGAGACATCGGCTTCGCTGAAGCCGCGCTCGACGAACCAGTGCGCGGTGCGCGTGGTGAGCACGAACAGTTTTTTCAGCCCCTGCGACTTGGCAATGCCGGTCATGTGAACGAGGATGACCTGGCCGTAGCCACGGTCGCGGCATTGCGGGTCTATCGCGAGACATGCCAGTTCGGCGGCGGCCTCGTCGGGGAACGGGTACAGCGCGGCGCAGCCGACGATGCGGTGGTCGTGTTCCAGCACCACGAAACGGCTGATTTCGCGTTCCAGCAGTTCGCGGTTGCGCCGCACCAGGATGCCTTCGGCTTCCAGCGGGCGCAGCAGATGCAGGATGCCGCCGACGTCTTCGATGGTGGCGGCGCGCAGGGTGTTGAGCGTGCTTTCCACCACCATGGTGCCGATGCCTTCGTCGCTGAACAGTTCCTGCAACACCGCGCCGTCGGTGTGGCGGCTGATCAGGTGGGTGCGCGCGACACCCGCCTCGCAGGCGCGCACCGCGCAGGGCAGGTACATGCTGACGTCGTCGGGCAGCTTGCGTTTGCCCCCTTTTGATTCCTGGGAAAGCACTTCCTGCGCCTGGACAATGGTGAGCTCCTTGAGCAGCTTGCCCTTCTTGTCGTGCACGCCGTCGGTGTCCATCAGGAACACCAGCTTGTCTGCATCCAGCGCGATGGCGGTAGCGGTGGCGATGTCTTCCAGCGTGACGTTGAACACCTCGCCGGTGGGCGAATAACCGAGCGGCGAAAGCAGCACCACTTCGCCGAAATCCATGCGGTCGTTCAGCGCGGCGACATCAACCTTGCGCACGCTGCCGGTGTGCATCAGGTCGACGCCGTTGATGATGCCGATGGGTTGCGCGGTGATGAAATTACCGCCCGCGACGCGGATGTCTGCATTGGCCATCGGCGAATTCGCCAGCCCCATCGACAGCAGTGCTTCGATCTCGACGCGCACCCGTCCGGCCGCTTCCTTCACGCATTGCATGGTCTCGGCATCGGTCATGCGGATGCCCTGATGATACGTGTCGCCGAGGTTGTTTTTCGCCAGATGCTGCTCGATCTGCGGGCGCGCGCCGTGCACCAGCACCAGCCGGATGCCGAGCGCGGCCAACAGGTTGAAGTCGTGCGTCAGTTCGACGAACTTGCCGTCGGCGACCACCTCGCCGCCGAACGCGATGACGAAGGTCTTGCCGCGGAACGCGTTGATGTAGGGCGCGACGGAACGGAACCAGACAACGAAATCGGCGGGTGCGGCGGTGGCGGGCATCGAATACTCCTGAGGAAATGCAAATTCTATTTCGGCTTTAAGATTATCGCAGGTCGGACTTCGCCCGACATCTATTGTCGGCGGGCAGAGCCCGCCCTACGAAAATACGCGCTTATCCTGAAAATCGGAATAATGCGCAGTGCGCATCATGCCGCGCTATTCCTCATCTAGCAACTGATGGAACTACTTGCCATCTGACTAACCCAGCAAACAACGCTGGGCAAGTCATTGGTTATGCCCGGCGATGGCCCAGTTCTCGTCCGGCAACTCGTCGAAGGCAATGTAAGTGTATGACTTCGGCTTCTGCGCGATGCGCTCCAGCGTGTCGGTGATCTCGGCGGCGATCCGAGTTTTCTGTTCGCGGCTCAGCGTTCCCGCGATGCGGATGTTGACGTAAGGCATAAGGTCTCCAGTTAATAAATACTGAGAGAAGGGTGAAGAGGGAAGAGAGAAGGGTCAACCTCGTCTTGCTGTTACCCTTCCCCCTTCCCCCTTATCTCTTCTCCCTTCCCGCATCAAAAATCCCCCCACAGCGTCTGCAACGCGGCCAGGCCGGCCACCGCCGCAGTTTCGGTGCGCAACACGCGCGCGCCGAGGCGGATCGGTGCGAAACCGCAGCGCAATGCGCTGTCGCTCTCTGCCCCGGTGAAGCCGCCCTCCGCGCCGATCAGCAGCACGACCCTGCCTTGCGGTTTAGGCTGGCTATGCAGCGAGGCCGCGCCCTGCGGCAGCAGGACGAGTTTTGTGTCAGACAGCTCTTTGACCTGTTGCAGCCAGGCCATGATGTCCAGCGGCGCGTGTATCTGCGGCAGCAGGTTGCGCCCGCACTGCTCGCACGCGGAGATGGCAACCTGCCGCCAGTGCTCGAGCCGCTTTGCGGCGCGCTCGGCAGAAAGTTTGGCAACGCTGCGTTCGGTGTCGAGCGGCTGGATTTCCGCAACACCCAGCTCGGTGGCCTTCTGCACCACCCAGTCCATTTTTTCGCTGCTCGACAGCGCCTGCGCCAGCACTACCCGCAACGGCGATTCGCGGTCGGCGTCGGCTGCGGCGATGCGGCCGACCACCACGCGCTTGCCGCCGACCTCGCTTATCACGCCGTGGCATTCGTTGCCCATACCGTCGAACATCTCCACGCGGTCGCCCTCGCGCAGGCGCAGCACGCGCGCGGCATGATGCGCCGCTTCAGGCGGCAGATCGAACAAGCCGCTGAGCGGCAGCGGTGGCGGACAGTAGAAGCGCGGCACGGTCGACGAATGGATTGAGGGCGAGGGCGTGATGATATAATGCCGCCCCGAATCTTGTCAGGGACATGAAATGGTCAGCCTGCAACCTCCGTTGTGCGATTCCGGCTGGAAAGCCCGCGATTTCGACCTGCCCGGCGTGGACGGTAAACGCCACACGCTGCAAAGTGCGCGCGGCAACACCGGCTTGCTGGTGATGTTCCTCTGCAACCACTGCCCGTATGTCAAATCGATCCGCGAGCGCATCGTGCGCGACACGCGCGAGCTGCAACAGCACGGCATCCGCAGCATCGCCATCATGTCCAACGACCCCGCCGAATACGGGGAAGATTCCTTCGACAACATGAAACTGGCGGCGCTCCAATACGATTATCCCTTCCCTTATGTGTGGGACGAGACCCAGCAGGTCGCGCAGGCTTACGGCGCGGTATGCACGCCGGATTTCTTTGGTTTCAACGCCGACCTCGAACTGCAATACCGCGGTCGGCTGGACGCGTCGCGCAAGGAAGCGGTGCCGGATGCGCCGCGCGATCTGTTCAATGCGATGCTGCAAATTGCCAAGACCGGACGAGGGCCGCGCGAGCAGTTCCCCAGTCTGGGCTGCTCGATAAAATGGAAGAACGCGGCGTGACGCGAACCGCCACGCGCGGCATGAGCGCGATGCTAAAGGCGGTCGTCGCGGCAGTCAAGCTGGTCGCGGCGGAGGAAATCATGCCGCGCTATCTCAAGGTGGCGCACCAGCGCAAGAGCGACGGCAGCCTGTGCACCGAGGCGGACATCGCCGCGCAAACCGCCCTGAGCAAAAAACTGCAAGCCATCCTTAATGTGCCGGTGCTGGGCGAGGAAATGCCCGCAGCGGAACAGCATGTGCTGTGGCAATCCGGCCATGACGGCCTGTGGTGCATCGACCCGATCGACGGAACTTCCAATTTTGTGCGCGGCCTGCCCTATTTTGCGGTATCCGTCGCGCTGTTGCGCGAAGACCGGAGCGTGTTGGGCGTGGTATACGACCCTGTGGCGGACGAGGTGTTCGCCGCCGAGCAGGGGAAAGGCGCATTCCTGAACGGCGCAAAGCTGATCGGGCGCGAAACTGTTGGATCCCTGGATTTGGCGCTGGCCAATATCGATTTGAAGCGCCTGAGCGCCAAACTGGTCACGCAACTATCTTCCCATCCGCCCTATTCCTCGCAGCGCAACTTCGGCGCAAGCGCGCTGGACTGGTGCTATACCGCTGCCGGGCGCTATGACGTGTATTTGCATGGCGGGCAGAAACTCTGGGACTATGCCGCCGGCACGGTGATTTTGCAGGAAGCGGGTGGCCATGCATGCTGCATCGAGAACGATGACTTTTATCGGGGCGATATCTGGCAGCGCTCGGTGATCGCGGCCAGTGACAAAAAGCTGTTCGACGAGTGGAAGCATTGGGTGCGGGCGCAGCAATAAACCGGGAGGCGCGGTGAAAATACTGATATTGGGAGCGGGACAGGTCGGTTCCACGGTGGCGGAAAGCCTGGTCGGCGAAGCCAACGACATTACCGTGGTGGACCTGGACAACGACAAGCTGCACCAGTTGCAGGACCGGCTCGACCTGCGCACCCTGCGCGGCAACGCGGCTCATCCCACGATCCTCGAACAGGCCGGCATCGCCGACACCGACATGCTGCTGGCGGTGACGTTGAGCGACGAAGTCAACATGGTGGCCTGCAAGCTGGCGGC
Source organism: Gallionellales bacterium RIFCSPLOWO2_02_FULL_59_110 (assembly GCA_001801215.1). GTDB lineage: Bacteria > Pseudomonadota > Gammaproteobacteria > Burkholderiales > Gallionellaceae > Gallionella. The sequence goes on from MGXA01000026.1 coordinate 16,694, forward strand.
GACGCTCTACAACACGCCGACGCGCATCGCGCGCATCCGCTCCCTCGATTACCTCAACCGCCCGGAAGTGTTCAGCGCGGAGAACTTCAACGTGGACTTCTCGATCTGCCCGGAGCAGATCCTCACCGATTACATCAGCAAGCTGATCGAGTTCCCCGAGGCGCTGCAGGTGCTGGAATTCGCCGACGGCAAGGCTTCGCTGGTCGCGGTGCGCGCCTTCGAGGGCGGGCCGCTGGTGGGCAAGCCGCTGAATTTCCTGCGCACCCACATGCCGCAGGTGGAGACGCGCGTCGCGGCGATTTTCCGCAAGGACGGGCCGCTGATTCCGGAAGGCAATACGGTGGTGCAGGACGGCGACGAAATATTTTTCATCGCCGCCACCGCCAACATCCGCAGCGTGCTCCAAGAAATTCGCCGCATGGACGAGCCGAGCAAGCGCGTGATGATCGTCGGCGGCGGCAACATCGGCCGCCGTCTGGCCAAGACGCTGGAGAACGATTACCAGGTCAAGCTGATCGACCACAACAAGAAATCCTGCGAAAAATTGGCCGGCGAACTATCCAGAACGCTGGTGCTGCACGGCGACGGCACCGACGAGAAGCTGATGCAGCAGGAATATATCGGCGACGTGGACGTGTTCTGCGCGCTAACCAACGACGACGAGAACAACATCATGTCCGCGCTGCTGGCCAAGCAGGGCGGGGCGCGCAAGGTGATCGCGCTGATCAACCGCAGCGCCTATGTGGATCTGGTGCAGGGCGGCAAGATCGACATCGCGCTGTCCCCGGCGCATGTCACGATCGGCTCGCTGCTCGCCTACGTGCGCCAGGGCGACGTGGCGGCGGTGCATTCGCTGCGGCGCGGCGCGGCCGAGGCGCTGGAACTGGTGGCGCACGGCGACCGCCAGTCGTCCAAAGTGGTCGGGCGGCGCATCGACGAGATCGACCTGCCGCGCGGCGCGACCATCGGCGCGCTGGTGCGCGGCGATGCGGTAGTCATCGCCCATCATGACACGCTGGTCGAGGCGGGCGACCACGTCATCGTGTTCGTCATCGACAAGAAGATGGTGAAGAAGGTCGAGAAGCTGTTTCAGGTGGGCATCGGGTTCTTCTGATGGGTCGCTTATTCACCGTTTTTCACGCGCTGGGGTTGCTTCTGGTAGTATTCAGCGCCGCCTATGTGATGCCGGTGGCGACAGCATTGATATATGGCGACTTCACCATGCTGCTGGATTTCCTGCTGGCGATGGTCTGGACACTGGCTTCCGGCGTGCTGATGTGGCTGCTGACGCGCCGCCGCAAGGGCGAACTGTCAATCCGCCACGGCTACCTGCTGGTGGTGGCGATGTGGACGGCGATGCCGGCTTTCGCCAGCATCCCGCTGCTGCTGATGATCTCCGACCTGTCGTTCACCGACGCCTATTTCGAGACCATGTCCGCGATGACCACCACCGGTGCGACTGTATTGGTCGGTCTGGATGACCTGCCACCCGCGATCAACATCTGGCGCCATGAGCTGCAATGGCTGGGCGGCTTGGGTGTAATCGTGCTGGCAGTCGCCATCCTGCCGTTGCTGGGCATCGGCGGACGGCAATTGTTCAAAGCCGAGACGCCAGGACCGATGAAGGACAGCGCGCTGACGCCGCGCATCGCCGAGACCGCGCGCAACCTGTGGATCATTTACGTCGTCGTCACGCTGCTATGCATCGGCGCATTGAAGTGGGCCGGCATGAACTGGCTCGACGCGGTGTGCCACGCGTTCTCGGCGATGGGGCTGGGCGGCTTCTCCACGCACGACGCCAACGTCGGCTATTTCGGTTCGCCGCTGATCGAATTCGTGCTGATGGTTTTCATGCTGTTCGCCGTGGTCAGCTTCGTCACGCATTTCCTGGTCTGGCGCGGCAGATCGTTGCGAACCTACCTGCGCGATGCAGAAGCGGTCGCGGCGGTCGGATTGATCCTCTCCAGCTGTCTCGGCATCGCGCTGTTCCTGTGGTGGAACGGCGTTTACCCCGAATTCCTCACCGCGCTGCGCCATGCCAGCTTCAACCTGATTTCAATCGCCACCGACAGCGGCTACGCCAGCGTGGACTTCGCGCAATGGCCGGTATTCGCACCGATGTGGATGCTGTTCCTCGCCTGCATCACCGCGAGTTCCGGTTCGACCGGCGGCGGCATCAAGATGATCCGCACGCTGGTGCTGTTCAAGCAGGCCGGACGCGAATTCCGCAAGCTGCTGCACCCGGCGGCGGTCAACCCGATGAAGATCGGCGGCCATGTGGTGCCGAACAACATCGCGTTCGCGGTGCTGGGCTTCATCTCGCTGTACCTGATGACCATCGCCGCGCTGACCTTCGCGCTGCTGCTCAGCGGCATGGATTTCATCACCGCGTTCACGGCGGTAATCGCCACTGTCAACAATATCGGCCCCGGACTCGGCTCGGTCGGCCCGTCCGGCAACTACCAAGGACTGACCGACTTCCAGACTTGGGTATGCACCTTCGGCATGCTGGTCGGGCGGCTGGAAATATTCACCGTGCTGATCCTGTTCACGCCGCAGTTCTGGCGCAAGTAACCTGGCGCGCGCCTGCCAGGGAGGTGAAGATTTGAGCGATGACCTGCCATTATCGGGAAAGAAGGTGGTGCTGATCGACGACAGCAATACCATCCGGCGCAGCGGCGAGATATTTTTGTCGCAGGCGGGATGCCAGGTTGCGCTGGCCGAAGACGGTTTCGACGGTTTGTCCAGGATAGTCGAATACCAGCCTGATCTGATTTTCGTGGACGTGATCATGCCGCGCCTGGATGGCTACCAGACTTGCGTGCTGATAAAAAGCCACCCCCATCTCGGGAGCATCCCCATCGTCATGCTGACCAGCAAAGATGCGCTGTTCGACCGCGCGCGCGCCAAGCTGGTCGGCGCGGAGCAATACCTGCTCAAGCCGTTCACCAAAAACAGCCTAGTGCAAGCCGTTATTGCCCACGCGCGCGGGGCGAAGGAGCGATCCGATGGTGATATCGAATAAAGCGGCCCATGTCCAAACGGATTAACCTGCGCGAATTCCAGCAGGATCTGATCGACCGCATGCAGGCTGAGGGCCGCGGCGGCGAGCAGATATCGACGCTGGGCGTGCGGATAGCGGAGCAGAACTGGCTGGTCGACATGCGCGATATCGGCGGGGTGTTGCCGCTGCCGCCGCTGGCGCCGGTGCCGCTCGCCAAGCCGTGGTTCCTCGGCATGATCAATGTGCGCGGCGCCTTGTACGGCGTGACCGACCTGGCCGCTTACCTGCACGCAGGAAAAGCCGCTTCGGCCGGACTTGGGCAGGCCGTTGCGACCGGCTCGGGACAGGCATCGGGAGCGGCCGCCAACCGCATCCTGCTGGTTGCTGACCGCTACGCGTTCAATGCTGCATTGCTGGTGGAGCGCGTATCGGGTTTGCGCAATGCGCGTAACTGGACGCAAAACGAGGTTGACGGGCAAATTCAATACCGCGACGAACAGGGCAACTCCTGGCATAAACTGGACATCGCCGGTTTGCTCATGCAGCCGGACTTTTTGCACATAAGTGCTTAATCTGATCGGGGAATAACAGGATGGCATTCAAGCTGGCGCTGCCGAAATTCAAACTGCCCGGAACAAAGGCCGCCGGAGCGGAACGTAAAATAGCGGGCAAGGCAAGTTTGACCCCGCTGTCGGCACGTTTCCCGGTCACGCTGAAAATAAGGCTGTTGAGCGGTTCGCTGGTGGCGTTTTTCGCGGTTGCGGCCGCTGCGGCTTACGTCAACAGCCGCGTGGCAGACTACACCGCGCGGTATTTGACGCAATCCGGCAAGTTGCTGGTGCTGTCCCAGCGCCTGGCCAAGGATGCGCAGCTGTGCTCGCTGGGCAACGATGCCGCGTTTCAGGCGCTGGCGCAGAGCAGGGAAAATTTCGCCGGCATCCTGCGCTTGCTGGACAAGGGAGACGGCAGCCTGCCGGCGACCGGCGACGCGGCGCGCGAGGTGCTGAACGAAGTGCTGGCAAGCGCGAACAAGACCCTGTCGGACGTGCGCATCCTGGAAGAAGGTCGCCTCGGCCTGGTCACGTTGGGCGCTACCGTAGCCGGAATTGAAGCCACGAGCGCGGAGTTTCGCCAACAGACCCTGGTGTTGATCAGATCAGCCAGCGGCGCACAAAAAGAATATGCGATCCGCTTTGCGTTGGCCGCCGAGCGGATGGCCAGGGATGCCACAAGTGCATTGACGACCGATGCTTACCAGGAACAACTGGGTGCGCTGGGTATTGAAGCCGCTGCTGCCGAAAGAAGCCTGGCGGCGCTGCCTCCGGAAGATTCGGTGACCCGGCGCCTGGCCGTCCTGTTCGAACCATACCGCATAAACATCAAGACACTGAACGCGCAATCGTCCAGATTGGCAAAGGCAAAAAGCGCTGCCAAATCGATTTCGGGCAATATTGACCTGATATTGGCGAAAAGCCAGCAATTGATTGATGCATACCAATCGGATATGGCGGTACGCATTTCCGGCCCGATTGCAGTGCTGGCCGGAATGCTGGTGGTATTGCAACTGCTGGTGTTGGCCAAGGTATATCTGAGCGATTCGCGCCAGCGCGCCGACGAAGCGGAAAATTCCAACCGGCGCAACCAGGAGGCGATCCGGCGCCTGATGAGCGAACTGAGCGCACTGGCGGAAGGAGATTTGACGGTGCGCGCCACGGTGTCGGAAGACATCACCGGCACGATTGCCGAATCTGTGAACTACACCACCGAAGAGTTGCGCAAGCTGGTGGCGCGCATCATGGCGGCGGCCGACCAGATGGGGCACGCCACGCGGCAGGCCGAGCAGATTTCCAAGGGGTTGCTGGAGGCGGCGCAAAAACAGGCGCTGGAAATCAGGAAGGCCGGCGAGTCGGTGCAGGCGATGGCCAGATCGATTCAGGAAGTGGATCGCAGCGCCGCCAAGGCGACCGAGGTCGGGCAGCGCACTTTGAAGGCCACCGGGATGGGCGGGCAGGCGGTGCGCAACACCATTGCCGGGATGGACAGCATCCGCGAACAGATACAGAACACTGCCAAGCGCATCAAACGTCTCGGCGAAAGCTCTCAGGAGATCGGCGAGATCGTCGACCTGATCTCCGACATCACCGAACTGACCAACGTGCTGGCGCTCAATGCGGCGATCCAGGCAGTCTCCGCCGACGAAGCGGGGCGCGGGTTTCCGGTGGTCGCCGAGGAGGTACAGCGCCTCGCCGAGCGCTCCGCCGAGGCGGCCAAACAAATCGGTGCGCTGGTGAGAACTATCCAGGGCGACACCCAGGACGCCGTGGCGGCGATGGAAAAGAGCACGCTGGGCGTGGTGGAAGGCGCAAAATTATCCGATGTGGCCGGGCAAGCCCTGAAGGAAATCGAGCAGGTTTCCAGGGAGCTGGCGGCGCTGATCGACGGCATTTCGGCGTCCACCCGGACGCAGACCGACATGGCGGGCAAGGTGGCGCACGCGATGCGCAACATCCTGCAAATCACCCAGCAGGCCACCGACGGCACCCGTTTGACGGCCAATTCGGTCGCACAGCTGGCCAATCTGTCTGCCGACCTGAAGGGTTCGGTAGCGGGTTTCAAACTGTAGCCGGGCATGGAACGGCAGATGAGCGGCGCCGCCCGGCCTGATTACGATGCCCTGGGCGGCACACTGTCCGTAATCGGCGCGCACCTCGAACAATATCTCGACGCGCCCGGCAGCAACGCGGCGGCTCTGGAGACGGCACGCGGCGAACTGCGCTGCTTGCTTGACGCGCTGCACGCGGCGCGCCTGCACGGCACCGCCGCGTTCTGCGTCGAGCTGGAAACCGTGCTGGGTGACCTGGCATCCCATCCCGACCTGTTTTCCGTATTGCACCGCAATGTCCTGCAGCATGCACTGTCCAGCCTTGCGCGCCATCTCGGCGCGCTGGCAAACGGTGCGGATGACGCCGCCTTAAACATATTTGCGGAATACCGTGCATTGCAGCAGTTGCGCGGCCTGGAAACCTCTTTCGAGCTGGATCTGTTCCATCCCGATTTCGCCGTGCAGTTGCCGCAGCAGGTTTTGCGCGCCGCGCCGGAAAGCTGCGCCCCGGCCCGCCTGAAGGCCTTGCGCAGCCAGTACCAGCAGGGGCTGCTGCACTGGCTGCGGCGCAACGATGCGCCCGGCGCATTGCAGGCGATGCGCCATGCCGTGGACGGCGCACTGCATTGCCTGCCGCAAGACGGCAACCGCGCGTTCTGGTGGGTCGCCGGCGGGCTGCTCGATTGCCTGCGGCAGGAGGAATTGCCCGCCGAAATGAATGTCGGCCGGCTGCTCGGGCGCATCGACCGGCAGATGTGCGCGGCGGTCGAGGGCAATGCCGGAGAGGCGCGCCCGGTCATGAACGAGATGCTCTACCTGATCGGGATCAGCCATGCCGCAGGCGACCTGGCGGAGGAAATCCGGCAAGCCTATACGCTGGATTATTACCTGCCCGGACTGGTCGCGCCGCCGCCCGCCGCAGCGCCGCAGATTCTCGATGCGATGCGCGTGGAACAACATGCCGCCGAAGAAAGCTGGGAACGCTGCATGCAGGGCAACCGGGCGACCTGCGAAAAATTCATCTGGCACGCCGGGCAGCTTGCAACGCAGAGCAAAGGTCTCGGCCGCCACCCCCTGGGCTACCTGGCCGGGCAAATCCACGCGCATGCGCTGCTTGCGAACGGGCCGGAACACGCGCGGCTCATCGCCCTCGACATGGCGATGGCGCAGCTGTTGCTGGACCGGGGCCTCCGGCAGTACGCAGGCCTGGGCAGCAGTTTCCGCAAGGAGGCGGAAATCCTCTCGGGGCGTATGCAAGCGGCCTTGCAACGGCAACCCGAAGACGCGCGGCAACTGGCCGAACTGGTGCGCCTGCATTGCAGGCTGGAGCGGCGCGACGCGATGCACCACCTGTTCGACGAGTTGCTGGCGAATCTCCAGTATCTCGAAGAGGGATTGAGCGCTTTTTTCAACGATCCGGCAAAGCGCGGCGAGCTGGCCGGATTGCTGCGCCTGTCCGGCCAGCTTCGGGGCGGCCTGCATGTCGCTTCCCTGGAACAGGCCGAACGTTTGCTGGCTGCCGTCCAGGGCAGCCTGCGCCGTTTCGCGCAGGACGGCGATGTCCCGGAAACAGCCGAAAGCCGGGCGCTGGCCGAAGCGGTGAATGCGCTGAAAACTTACCTGCAACGCCTGGCGCAGGACGGGACGGGCAGCATTGCATTATTGCAGGCGGCCTGGAGCGGAGTATCCGGGTTGCGCCAGATTCCCGACGCGGCTGCCGCCGGGGCCGAACTGTCCCGCACCCCTGCCGGAGCGGCGCTTCCGGCAAGGGAAGATCAGGAATTGCTCGAGGTCTTCCTGGAAGAGGCGCAGGAGGTGCTGCATACCCTGCGCAACGACCTGGAAGCCTGCCAGCTGCGCCCGGACAACCGCGAACCGCTGGTGAACATCCGGCGCGGCTTCCATACCCTCAAGGGCAGCGGGCGCATGGTCGGCCTGACCGGCCTGGGCGAGGTCGCGTGGAACGTCGAACGTGCGCTGAACAAGCGGTTGGAGGATAACAGGCCGGCCACCCCTGAACTGCTGCGTTTCATCGCCGGCGCAGAGCAACAGTTTACCGGCTGGGTGGATGCCCTCGGCAGCCAAGGCGGGGCGAACATCGAAGCTGCTGCCCTGAACGCCGCCGCGCGGCAAATAGAGAACGGCATCGAACCGGAGCCGCAGGCAGAAAAACCTGCCACCGTTACGCCGCAGGCCATCGATGAGCAGGAAGCCGCGCCCCCGCGCGCGCCGGGGGGAAAGCCGCAGGCCCGCGATGACATCGATGTGCAACTGCTGCCGCTGTTCTTGGAAGAAGCGGGCGAACTGTGCCCGAAGATAAGCGCCGGGCTGCGCGCATGGTGCGGCCAGCCGGACGACGAGCGGCAGCGGCAACTGCTGCAACAGTTGCTGCACACCCTCAAGGGCAGCGCTCGCATGGCCGGCGCGATGCGCATCGGCAGCATGCTGCACGAAATGGAGGAGCGCGTATTGCCCGCCGCGCGGGCAGAACTCCGCGAAGCGATCGAGAGCGATTTCGACCGCATCGCCGCGTCGATTGAAGAATTGCGCGGCGCTGCCGCCGGGAGAACGGAAGTTGGCCAGGCCGAGTATGCGGGCGCAGAGCGCCGCAAGGCGCCGCGCACACCCGATGCCGGCGCGGAACGCGCCATGCTGCGCGTGCGCGCCGATCTCGTCGAGCGCTTGGCTGGCGAGGCCGCCGAGATCGGCATGGCGCGCTCGCGCATGGAAACCGAAATGCGCGCCTTCAAGGAAGGGCTGCTGGAACTGACCGGCAGCGTAACGCGCCTGCGCGGGCAGTTGCGCGAAGTGGAGATGCAGGCGGAAAGCCGGATGCAGGCGCACGCCCCCTTGGGTGGCGACAGCGCGGAGCAATTCGATCCGCTCGAATTCGACCGCTTCACCCGTTTGCAGGAATTGACGCGCTTCATGAACGAGAGCGTGCATGACGTGCAGACCGTGCAGCAGACGTTGCTGAAGAATTTCGATGCGACTGCCGCCGCGCTGGCGGTGCAGGCGCGCCTCAACCGCGACTTGCAGCAGAACCTGATGAAGGTGCGCATGGTGCCGTTCGCCAGCATCGGCGACCGGCTGTATCGCGTCGTGCGGCAGACGGCGAAAGAGCTGGACAAGCGCGCCAATCTCGAGTTGTCCGGCACGGGGCTGGAACTGGATCGCAGCATGTTGGAAAGAATGACAGCGCCGTTCGAGCACCTGTTGCGCAATGCGCTGGTGCATGGCATCGAAGACGAGCAAACGCGCGCGCGGCAGGGCAAGAACCCGGCAGGCGAAATCCGCCTGACCTTGCGCCACGAAGGCAACGAGGTGGTGTTCGAGCTCGGCGATGATGGCGCGGGGCTGGATTTTGAAAAGCTGCGCGAAAAGGCGCTCGCCAAAGGCCTGCTCGATGCGCATGAAGCAGCCGGCGAGGAACGGCTCGCGCAACTGGTTTTCGTCTCTGGCATTTCCACCGCGACCGAAGTGACGGAAGTGGCGGGGCGCGGCATCGGCATGGACGTGGTGTGCGGCGAGGTCGCCGCGCTGGGCGGGCGCATCGAGGTCGGTTCGCGCCAGGGCCAGGGCGCCCGCTTCACCATCCGCCTGCCGCTCACTCTGGCGGCAACGCATGTGCTGATGGTGCGTTCCGGCGCGGCCATCTATGGGATTCCTTCCACCATGGTGGAGCAGGTGCGACAGGTCAAAGCGGCACAACTGGGCCAGTTGCGCCGCGAGCGCCGGATCGAATGGCAGGAGCATGTCTACCCGCTGAATTACCTGCCGCACCTGCTCGGCGATACCGGGCGCGAGCCGGAAGAACGGAAGCACAACCCGATATTGCTATTGCGCAGCGGCGATCGGCGCATCGCCCTGCATGTCGACGGGCTGCTCGGCAACCAGGAAGCGGTGATCAATAATACCGGCCCGCAACTGGCGCAGTTGCCGGTCATCGCCGGCGCAACCGTGCAGGGCAACGGAACCGTGGTGCTGATCCTGAACCCGGCGCAACTGGCGTTGCGCGCCGCTGCTGCGGCACCGGCTCCCGGCGCGGTAGCGGCGGAAAAAACGCCAGCACGGCCGCTGGTAATGGTAGTGGACGACTCGCTGACCGTGCGCAAAGTCACCACCCGGTTATTGGCGCGCGCCGGATACCGTGTCGCTACCGCCAAGGATGGCATGGATGCGCTGGAGCAGCTCGGAGGAAAACTCCCCGATGTGATGCTGCTCGACATTGAAATGCCGCGCATGGACGGCTTCGAATTGACCAAGCGCCTGCGCCGCGATGCCCGGACGCTGCATCTGCCGATCATTATGATTACCTCGCGTGCGGCGGATAAACACCGTGACCACGCGCTGCAATTGGGTGTAAACGCTTACCTCGGCAAACCTTACCAGGAAGAAGAGTTACTGCAACAGATCGCCGGGTTTGCCCACATAGCCGAGGCAACCGGAACGGCCCAGTCTTGACCCGGCGGATAGTTTCCTGCCCGGGACATCGTCTGCCGCGAAATGAGCGTGATTAAACGATGCGGCTTCTGCGCGGTTGGCATCGACACAAAAACAGCCTCCCTGCTCTCGACGCAGGGAAGGGAATTCAACCGCCTTCCGCCTTTTTATTTTGGGCTTCCTGTTCGCCGCGCCGGATAACCATGCATCTGTTCCGGTTGAACAAGCCGGTGGGACATGCTAGTCTTTCTGCCATTAATCATGGCACTCTCCGACTATATCCTCACCTTCGGCCAACACCTGCTTGAACAGCACGGCGAACGGATCCACAAAATTGCCCTCAATGCCGGTTTCACCTGCCCCAACCGGGACGGCGCAAAGGGTATCGGCGGCTGTACGTTCTGCAATAACAGTTCGTTCAATCCCGGCGGGCGCGAACCTGACACGCTGGAAGCGCAGCTGGGTAGCGGGCGGCGCGCCATCGCGAAACGGACGCGGGCGAAGAAGTATCTCGCCTACTTCCAAGCCTACACCAACACCTATGCGGACGTGGCCGAGCTGAACGCGCTGTATCGCCAGGCCATGACCCGGCACGACATTGTCGGCCTCTCCGTCGGGACACGCCCGGATTGCGTGTCCGGCGCGGTGCTCGACCTGCTTGCCGGATACCGCGAGGAAGGGCGCATCGTGTGGCTGGAACTCGGCCTGCAATCGGCCTTCGACGAGACCCTGAGCCGGGTCAATCGCGGCCACGGCCTGAAGGAATACCGGGAAGTGGCTGTCGAGGCGCGGCGGCGCGGCATCCCGCTGTGCGCCCACCTGATTCTCGGCCTGCCCGGAGAGGACGAATCGCATTATCACGCCAGCCTCGATACCGTGCTGGACATCGGCGTGGACGGGCTCAAACTGCACCCGCTGCATGTGGTGAAACACACCGTGCTGGCCAACCAATGGCGGCGCGGCGAATACCGACCGTTGCAGCGCGATGAATATATCCGCCATGCCTGTGACCTGATCGAACGCACGCCGGAACATATCGTGTTCCACCGCGTGACCGGCACCGCCTCGAAGGACATCCTGCTGGCGCCGGAATGGTGCTCGCAGAAATGGAACGTGCTCAACGGTATCGAGCAGGAACTGAAGCGGCGCAGCCACCGCCAGGGATGCATGGCCGGAACACCCCGGATTACTGTGAAACAACACAAATTGGAACCTCCAACCCCCTCCAGCTCCCCCTTGTCAGGGGGAGAGCCTGGCACCTCCCCTGATAGCGGGAGGCCGGGAGGGGTAGGCGTAACGGGAAGCAATCTTGTGAGACGTTCATCATCGGTGGTGACTTCTGCCATACCCGTTAACGAGGAAATACTGGATGCAGCATAAAATCGAACTGGTATGCCCAGCGGGCAGCCTGCCGGCGCTGAAAACGGCGATAGACAACGGCGCGGATTGCGTCTACATGGGGTTTCGCGACAACACCAATGCGCGTAATTTCGCCGGCCTCAACTTCGGCCTCGACAACGCGAAAGAAGGCGTGCGCTACGCCCACGCAAAGGGCAAGAAGGTGCTGCTGGCGCTGAACACCTTCCCTCAGGCCGATACCTGGCAGCGCTGGACGACGGCCATCGACAACGCCGCCGAACTGGGCATGGATGCGGTGATCCTGGCCGACCCCGGCCTGATGCGATACGCCGCCAAGACCCACCCTGAGCTGCGCCTGCATCTTTCGGTGCAAGGCTCGGCAACCAACTACGAGGCAATCAATTTTTATCACGAGATGTTCGGCATCCG
>MGXA01000027.1 GCA_001801215.1 Gallionellales bacterium RIFCSPLOWO2_02_FULL_59_110
TGGCCTGGAGTTCTTCTGGGGTATTAAACAGTAGCGCGCTCATTGGTCATTATGTGCCGGTTAGTTGATACTAAGGCTATTAAGCGGTTATTTTGTGCCAGATTGCTTTATGCCATTAACTTTAAACAGCGTCAAGCGGTATTTTTATGCCGACTAATAGATATTTTTTTTATAACAGGTAAATACATGCCTATTAGTGTTTGCACTTCAGTCTTGTGAGTGTTAATGGGTGTGGTTATGGATAATGATCCGTAAATGGGTGTAATTGGGTGTATTATTGGTTCCATGATTCGAACCGATACTATCCAGATCACACCGGACATCCTGTCACTGATTGCCCGGATTGATGAATTCAAGGGCGCATGGCGCGCCTTGGGTACGCTCGCGCCTGATCGTCTGTCGGCGCTGCTCCGCGTCGCTACCATTGAGAGCATAGGCTCGTCCACCCGGATCGAGGGCAGCAAGTTATCCGACCGCGAGGTCGAGCGTCTGCTATCCAATCTGAAAATCCAGAGCTTCACCAGCCGCGACGAACAGGAGGTGGCGGGCTACGCGAAAGCCATGGAATTGGTATTCACGTCGTGGCAGGACATCGCGTTCACCGAAAACTACATCAAGCAGCTGCATCAGGAGCTGCTCGTTTACAGCGAAAAGGATGCCTGGCATCGCGGCAACTACAAGACCACCTCCAACAGCGTCGCCGTTCTCGTCGAGAGCGACGAGAACGGCGCGCAGATCGACATCGTTTTCCAGACGGCCTCGCCCTTCGATACGCCGCGCCTGATGACGGAGCTGGTCACATGGGTACAGGAGGAACGCACTTCCGGACATCTGCATCCTTTGCTGATCATCGCGCTGTGGGTGGTGGTGTTCCTGGAAATCCATCCGTTTCAGGACGGCAATGGTCGGCTCTCCCGCGTGCTCACGACACTGCTGCTATTGCAGTCAGGCTACGCCTATGTTCCATACAGTTCCATGGAAAGCGTCATCGAGCAGAGTAAGAAAGCTTACTATCTGGCGCTGCGGCAGACCCAAGCGACGATCCGCACCGATGCCCCGGACTGGCAACCGTGGCTGGCGTTCTTCCTGCGCTCACTCGCCGAACAGGTCAGGCGGCTTGAAAAGAAAGTGGAGCGCGAAAAACTGGTGCTGGCCGTCTTGCCGGGACTCTCGCTGCAAATCGTCGAGTTTACCCGCGAGCACGGCCGAGTCACTATCGGCGAGGCTGTCAAACTGACCGGGGCGAGCCGAAATACGCTCAAGCAGCATTTTCGCGTGCTGGTTGAGCGCGGCCACCTGAATCAGCACGGAAGCGGACGAGGTGTCTGGTACGAACTACGCTGAATTCGATTCACCAAAAATGAATCACACCGGAGGCGTGTGAGTATTGATGTGAGTATCGCGCCGACGGCATGGCGCCAAAGCCGGTGAATATGCGGCTGTTCGGGTGTCGCCGTCCCAATATATAAAGGTCAACGGTTAACCGCAGGACAGCTCGGTGCGCATCAGCCGTAACAGCAGGTCATCGAAAGTGTAGAAGCCTTTGCCGCAATTCATGAGCTGCTCCAGCGCAAAAGCGGCTCCGGTGCCGAACGCTTCGCGCCGGATCGAATCATGAATCAGCCGCACGGTCTGGTGCGGGAAGCCGAATATCACCTCATGGTGGCCGACAATGCCGCCGAAGCGCAAGGAGGTGATCTGCTCCGCCTCCACTTCCAGCGTTTCCGCAATCTTGCGTGCCGTACCCGATATTTCCGGTTTATCCCGGAAATGCTGCTCGACAATTTCCACGTCGGCAAACGGCGCGGCCTTGCGCAACAGCTTGGCTGCCACGATCAGAAAATTGATGCCGAGCGTGATGTTCGGCGAGCACATCACGCGCGTGTCCAGCCCCAGATTGCGCGCATATTCCAGGTCGTCCTCGGCATAGGCCGAGATCGCGCTGACCAGAGTGATGCCGCGCTTGCGCACCTCTTCGCCATAAGCGCGCAGGCTCTCCGGAGAGGAAAAATCCACCAGCGCATCCACCGGATGCCGGTCGAACAATTCGCCGAACGGCTGCCGCGCGGCGCAGATGACGGGAATGCTGGTATCCGGATGGGTTTGCGGTTCCGGCTCCGCCGAACGCCGCACGATCCAGCGCAGGTCGAAATGCGGGTCTGCGCCGAGTATGTTGGCCACGGCCTTGCCAGCTTTGCCATAGCCGACGAGGCCGACACGGGTTTTCTGGGTCATGGTTAACCTCCTTTGCTATTCGATTTATAAGGGAAAGGTGCAACAGAACTTCTGCGGCGAGGCGGGCGGAATTCTTGCGGGTGGAATTGTACCATCCTCGGTTAGCTGCCCCGGAATGGCGAGTCATGCCGCAAAACCGGTCATGTATAATTGCGGCTATCGACTAAAAAGGCTGGCTATGTCCATCACGATTCTGGCGATTGGCCTGATGGTCTTTTTCGCGCATTTCCTTTCTTTGCAGTTCCGCAAGACCAATATTCCGGATGTGCTGGTATTGATGCTGCTGGGCATCCTGATCGGCCCGCTGTTGGGTGTTGTTGCGCCGCAGGATTTTGGCAAGATCGGTTCGGTGATAGCGACCATCGCGCTGGTGGTGATCCTGTTCGAAAGCGGCACGTCGCTGAACCTGGGTGTGCTGGGCAAATCGCTGGCGACCACCGGCGTATTGAGTCTGGTGTGCTTTGTGCTGACCGCCGCGATTGTGGCTTTGGTCGGGGTGGCTGCACTGCAACTTGAGTGGCTCCCGGCGATCTTGCTCGGCGTCACGCTGGGGGGCACGTCTTCCGCCGTGGTGATCCCGATGGTGGAGGCGCTGCGCCTGGCCGAAAAACCCGCTACCGTGCTGGTGCTTGAATCCGCGCTGACCGACGTGTTGTGCATCGTCGGCGTGTTCGCGTTGTTGCAGATTTACACGCAGGGCGGCGTCGAGCCGGGACGGCTGGTTGGCGGCGTGCTTGCCGCGCTGGTTTTTGCGACAATCATCGGCGTGCTCGGCGGTATCGGCTGGCTGCTGGTGCTGGGCAAGGTGCGCGATTTCCCCAACACTATTTCGTCCACGCTGGCGTACGTGTTCATTGTCTATGGCGTGACCGAACAGCTCGGCTTCTCCGGCGCGATTGCCGCGCTGGCGCTGGGCATCACCATGACCAACTTCGAGGAGTTCGGGCTGACCCGTATCCAGAGCCTGTCGAGCAAGAGCATCGTGCCGCTGAATGAAATGGACAGGGTGTTTTACCGCGAGTCGGTGTTTTTGCTGAAAACCTACTTTTTTGTGTATTTGGGCATTTCCATCCACTTCGGCGCGGCGCATCTGGCGCTTGCCGCAATTGCCATGACGGTGTTGGTGTTCACGATGCGCACCGGCCTGACCCGCCTGGTTTACCGCGATGCGGGATATAACCTGCGCGATTCGGCGCTTACTTCGATGATGGCGCCGAAAGGGCTGGCGGCGGCGGTGCTCGCCGGATTGCCGCTGCAATATGGTGTAGCCGGCGGAGAGATCATTCGCGACACCACATACATGGTGGTGCTGGTCAGTATTGCATTGTGCGCGTTGCTGGTAACGCTATATCCGCTGCCCGGCGTACAGAAGATATACTCGCGCGCATTGCGAAAACCGGTTACTTCCGTAGCGCCGGGCGATTAGGAATCCGAGGTTTCCCGGACGGTGCCGCATTGCCCGGAAGAGTCTTTTTGAAGTGAAAACGAAGTGTTTGCGGGAATAAATTTTTATCTGTACTATTTGCGCGGGCTTGGGATCTAGGAAATCTTTTAGCTTTTTTGGGCTGCTCTGCCGCATTTTACCGGCCGTTTTGGTAAAGGGCGAGGTTGTTGCAGGCAGGGTTATTTGATAATAATTACGAATCAAAGATTTGTTGATATTTTAAAACTTTCAAGGAGTTGGGGATAATGAAAAATGTTTTTTTGGGAATAATGTCTGTAATCGCAATGCTTGGCATCACCGGCAATGTATTGGCGGCTGAGAAGAAAGCAGCGCCTGCAGAAAAGGCAATGCCGATGTATTGGGATAAGTGGGACAAGGGTACTGCAAAGGGTATTGTTCCTCCCTGCGGCGTGAATGTTTTGCCATTGGGCGGAGACGACATTTTGCAGGCAACTGTAGATACCTATTGTGCGGTTAAGCCCGGCCAATATTCTTCGTATATCAACCCGGCTGTAATGGATATATACAAGAAACGCGGGAACAAATACCCAGATGGCAAGACAGGCATTCTGGAGTTCAAGGAAATTGGCGTCGCCTTTACCACCGACCATAAGAACGGTATGCCTATTTACGACGTCGTTTCCCTCAAAGATGGCAAGTCGGTCGCATCGAAGGAAAAGGGGCACCCACTTAATCCGGAAGTGTGCGCAAACTGCCACGCCTCGTTCAAGCAGGTATGTGTCGGTTTTGTTTGCGGAAATAGATAAAGTAAATGCAGAGTCTGGAGCAATAGAGGCTGAAAAAGGTGAGAAAGCTACCCAAAAGAACTAGTTCTTTTTCTTCGTTTGGCTTGTCCTTTGGAAGAATGGGCATTTCATTCATTCAGCCCTATTCTCCGGCTAAGCAGTTTGCCCAAGTCATTCTGGCAAGGTAAGCCTGTTTGAAGTTCGGAAATGCAGTTTTTGGTTGAGTTGTTCAATGTGAGTTGTTCAATTTTTTTATCTGGAGGGGAAAAATGAAGAAGAAATTTTATTTGTTGCCGGCGCTCACAATTGCCTTGATGGCAAATGTGGCAGGGGCGACAGCGGCTGAATTGCAGCCGGTGCCGCCTTTAACCAAGGAAGAATTTGCAACGGCAACCAAGGTCTATTTTGACAGGTGCGGCGGTTGCCACGGAACCCTGAGAAAGGGTGCGACGGGCAAGGCGCTTACTCCGGATAAAACCCGGACCAAGACCGTCGAGAAGCTGGCCGAAATAATTCACATCGGCACGGAAGGCGGTATGCCAGGTTGGGGAACGACCGGTGTATTGACCAAGGATGAGTCCACCCTTTTGGCGAAGTTCATCCAGAACGAGCCAGTTGCCCCGCCCGAATTTGACATGAAGGACATCAGGGCCACTTGGAAGCTGCATGTCAAGCCTGCTGACAGGCCCAAGGCTCCGATGCACAAGAGGAATATCGAGAACCTGTTTGCGGTTATTCTCCGTGATGCAGGCAAGATCGGAATCATCGACGGCGACACGAAGGAAGTATGGACAACGGTTGACAGCGGTTTTGCCGTTCACACCCTCAGATACTCGTTCTCCGGCCGTTATCTCTACACCATCGGACGCGATGCCAAGGCAACTATAGTCGACCTCTGGATGGATCCGCCCCAGACCGTCGCCGAAGTCAAGACAGGTATCGAAGCAAGGTCTATCGACAGCAGCAAGTACAAGGGTCCGAAGGGCGACTTCCTTGACAAGCTGGCGGTGGTCGGCAACTACTGGCCGCCTTCATACGTGATCCTCGATGGTCAGACTCTCGAACCGATGAAGATCGTCGGTACCAGGGGTTACACCTATGACACCAACGAGTTCCATCAGGAGCCGAGGGTTGCTTCCATCGTTGCTTCGCACTATGACCCGGAGTGGGTGTTGACCGTCAAGGAAACCGGCCAAGTACTTCTGGTTGACTATTCTGACCTGAAGAACCTCAAGGTGACTACCATTGAATCCGAAAGGTTCCTCCATGACGGCGGCTGGGACTCCTCGAAGAGGTACTTCCTCGTTGCGGCCAACATGCGGGACAAGATTGTCGCCGTGGACACGAAGACCAAGAAACTGGCGGCTATCGTCGAAACCGGCATCAAGCCTCACCCAGGTCGTGGCGCTAACTTTGTCGATCCCAAGTTCGGCCCCGTGTATGCCTCGACTCACCTCGGCGAGCCGCTTGTCGCTTTGATCGGAACCGATCCGGAAGGCAAGTTTAAGGCGAACGCCTGGAAGGTCGTCAGGAAGCTGCGTCCGGCAGGCGAAGGCGGTCTGTTCCTCAAGACACATCCGAAGAGCAACCATCTCTGGGTTGACCATACTCTTGCCAAGAACGAGGACATCTACAGGAGCGTATCCGTATTCGACCTGAAGAACCTCGATGCGCCGCCCAAGGTCATGAAGCTGTCCGACAAGGGCAGGGTTGTGCATATGGAGTACAACAAGGCCGGAGACGAACTGTGGGTTTCCGTGTGGGATCGCAAGGGCGAGATCATTGTGTTCGACGACAAGACCCTCAAGGAAAAGGCCAGGATCACGGATGCAAGGCTGGTTACACCTACCGGCAAGTTCAACGTATATAACACCCGGTATGACATCTATTAATACGCGATAAAAAATAATAAGCGCGAGGGGGGCTGGGGATATCTCCCAACCCCCTTTTTTTTGGAGGTATGAAAGAATGAAAATCGCAACTGTTTTTGCTGGGCTTGGCATTCTTGGGGCACTGGTTTCTGCCCCGCTATGGGCGGCAGCAGACCACGAGGTACCCATGGCGCCGGGGGCTTATCTTGAAATGAAAAATCCCTTTAAGGCTACTCCTGAGGTTTTGGAGGCGGGGGAAAAGTTATACGGAAAGAAATGCGGCAGGAATTGTCACGGCCTGACTGGAAATGCGGACGGGACAGCGGTCAAGGATCTGGAGATCAAGCCCAAACCCTTTACCGACAAAGCATACATGTGCCCAAAATCCGACGGCCAGCTTTTCTGGATCATAGAAAATGGAAGCCCCAATACGGACATGGATAACTATGGGGAGGGCAGCGATACAAACCTGTCCAAAGATGACATCTGGAAGTTAGTTGTCTACATCAAACATTTTGCAAAGTAGGGGTTCCAGTCAGGGATGGGGCGATGGAACTTGCCCTATCCTGTTTTATACGCGCAAGGCCAGGCCCTTTATTGCTGTAAATTGGTTCCGGTAAATCGACTTCTTTCTAACCGTCGATAGCGACGGCATTGCTCCCGCCAACGATTGCTGCTTTCCACCTTTCAAGCTCATCCGGGTTGAGGCAGCACCGTTTCTGCAAGGCTTCGTTGTGTCGTGTTCTCAAGGGTGCATAACCCGAGGGTGTAGCGGCACGCACCATGTGCCGGACACGCCGGAACCGAAGGCAGGGCTTAACCGGCGGTAGCCGCAAGGGGCTGGACGTGGTTGTAAGGGGCTGAAGCCCCAGCAACGCACGCACCACCCGCCCTGCGGTTTCGTTGAAAAAATCTTGTCGCGTTTGGCATCTTAATAACTGGTACAGAGACTGAATGAACTGTCGGGGTTGTGTTGCGTCAAATGCAGGCTTGCGGAGATTGCCAACGCCGGAATCGGCTATTCCGGCCCCGGCAAATGTCGGCGCGCAAAAGGCGGGGTAATGCGGAGCCGGATGGCAATGTCGCGATGTATTTTCGGTTGGAGTCGGTGCGCTGTTGAAGTGTTTATCAGTGAGTTCCACCCCGGCATTTCGTGCGTGAAAGGTATCACCGCCCGGATCAAACTTGGAATGGTATGCTTGTAGCGCTCGATACCTGACTTGTTTTGGACTCAAAGTAAAATATGTCAAATAATCCCTTGCGATTTTTCCTGACCGGCGCGGTGCTGCTAATGCTCGCGCATTCGGGCATGTCGTGGGGCGATCTTGTTGTTGCCGAAGCCACAATGCCTGCTCCCGCGCGTCAGGCGGAATTGCTCAATCTTGCCCGGCAGGACTGCGGGTCGTGCCACGGTTTGCGTTTCGAGGGCGGGCTCGGCGTGCCGCTGACGCCAGCGGCGCTCAAGGAAAAACCCTTTGAGGCGCTCAGGGCTACGATCTTGTATGGGCGCAACGGCACGACGATGCCGCCGTGGAATCCGTTTTTAACCGAGGCCGAAGCCGGCTGGCTTGTGCAAATGTTGCTGAAAGGATTGCCCTGAGATGCGGTACTTAAAAGTTTTACTTTTGCTTCTTGCGCTGTTCTCCATGGCGGGCTGCGCCACCGCGCCGCAGCGTGGCACGGGCGATTTTGGCGTAGTCATCGAGCGCGCTACGGGCAGCATTCAGGTGGTGGAGACCACGAACCGCACCCTGCTCGGCCAGATTACCGGCCTGGGCGATCTGTCGCACGCTTCCCTCAATTACTCCCGCGATGCGCGCTATGCCTACGTGTTTGGCCGGGACGGCGGCCTGACCAAGGTGGATATGCTGGAGATGCGCATCGTCAAGCGCGTGATGCAGTCCGGCAACAGTATCGGCGGCGCGATTTCTCAGGATGGAAAACTTATTGCAGCGGCTAACTACACGCCCGGTGGCGTGAAGTTTTTCGATGCTGAAACACTCGATCTGGTGGCCGAAATTCCCGCCATCGATGAAACGGGAAAATCGTCCAAGGTCATCGGGCTGGTGGATGTGCCGGGTAACCGTTTCGCATTCAGCCTGTTCGAAGCCGGCGAGATTTGGGTGGCGGACATGCGCACGCCGTCCAGGCCGGCGCTGACGAAATTCCGGCGCATCGGCAAGGAACCCTACGATGCGATGATTACCGCCGATGGCCGCTATTACCTGGCCGGGCTGTTCGGCGAGGACGGCCTGGCATTACTGGATATGTGGAACATCGATGCAGGCGTGAAGCGCGTCCTGGACGGCTACGGCAAGGGAGAGCAGAAGCTGCCGGTGTACAAGATGCCTCACCTCGAAGGCTGGGCGGCGACCGGCAGCGAGTTGCTGGTGCCGGCGGTGGGCAGGCATGAAGTGCTGGTCATCGATCAAGGAAAATGGGCTGAGGTCGGACGCATCCCCGTTCACGGCCAGCCGGTATTCGTCGTTGCGCGCCCCGACAATCGCCAGGTCTGGGTGAATTTTGCTTTTCCGCACAACGATACGATCCAGGTGATCGACGTGCCGAGCCGCACCATTGTGAAAACGCTGAAGCCGGGCAAGGCGGTGATGCACATGGAATTCACACCGCGCGGGGAACATATCTGGGTTTCCGCGCGCGATGAGGATCGGGTGGGCATATACGACGCCGAGACCTTTGAAAGAATCGGCGAATTGCCCGCCAGCAAGCCCAGCGGTATTTTCTTCACCCACCGTGCGCACCGCACCGGGCTGTGATTACCGGGAAATGACTGACCTCGAACTGCACCTGCTCAACGATTTCCAGCGCGATTTCCCGCTGGCGCCGGCTCCTTTTGGCGTTATCGCCGGGCGCTTGGGCATAAGCGAAGCCGTGGTGCTGGAAGCGTTGGCCCGGCTTCAGGCTTGCGGAAAGGTGAGCCGGGTGGGCGCCGTATTCAGACCGCACAGCATCGGCTCCAGCACACTTGCCGCTCTGGCTGTTCCGGCGGAAAAACTCGATGAAGCGGCGCAAATTGTCAGCAGCTATGCCGAGGTAAACCACAACTACGAGCGCGAGCATCGCTACAATTTGTGGTTTGTCGTTGCAGCACCGGACGAGACGCGGGTGCAGGAAGTGCTGGCCGAAATCGGGCACCGCACCGCCCATCAGCCGCTGCATCTTCCGCTGCTGGAAGACTTTCATATCGACCTTGGTTTCGATCTGTCGCGGCCGCATAAGGGAAGCAATGTCAGGGTTGCATGCCATATTCCGACCCGGCAAGCCGCGCTGAAGCCCGACCTGCTGATCGGCGCAATTCAGCATGGTTTGCCTTTGGTGGCGCGCCCCTTTGCCGAAGTCGGGGCGCGTATCGGACTCGGCGAAAATGAAGTCATCGCCGGGCTGGCGAGCCTGGCGGAGCAAGGTGTCATCAAGCGTCTGGGCGTGGTGGTGCGCCACCATGAGCTGGGTTACAGGGCCAACGCGATGGTGGTGTGGGATATTCCGGATGATCGGGTAAGTGCGCTGGGGCAGAGTATCGGCAGTTTCGATTGCGTTACTTTGTGTTATCGGCGACCGCGCCGTTTACCGGCTTGGCGCTACAACCTGTTCACCATGATCCATGGCCGGCATCGCGACGAAGTGCTGGGCCTCGTGGCACAATTAAAGGAGCAGTGCGGCCTGGAGGATACGGCGCATGAAATCCTGTTCAGCTCCCGGCGCTTCAAGCAATGCGGGGCGCATTATGTGGCAAGTCCGGCAGCGGAACGCGTTGGTGCCCGTTGCAACTTGTCCGCCAGCACAGGTTGAACATTCGTGGATAAACCGGGTCAGATGGACGAACTGGATCGAGCCATCATCAACGAGTTGCAGGGCGGCTTCCCGGTCTGCGACCGGCCATTTGCCGAGGTGACGGCGCGCTTGCACACCACCGAACAGGAGCTTGTTTCCAGGATAGACCGGATGCTGAAAGACGGGGTTCTGTCCCGCTTCGGCCCGATGTACCACGCCGAGCGCATGGGCGGGAGCCTGAGCCTGGCGGCTATGAAAATACCGGATTCCGATTTTGAGCGGGTGGCGGGGATCGTGAACGCGATGCCGGAAGTGGCGCATAATTATGCGCGCGACCATGCGCTCAGCATGTGGTTCGTGCTGGCCACTGAGACGCCACAGGAACATGCGGCGGCGCTCGAAAGAATCGAGCGGGAAACCGGCTATCCGGTGTATGACATGCCGAAAGTGAAAGAGTATTTTATCGGCTTGAGGTTCGCGGCATGACGACCGGGGCACCGATCGACGAGATCGACCGCCGCATCGTGCTGGCCACCCAGTCCGGCCTGCCGCTGGAGCCGCAGCCTTATCACGCGGTCGCGCGGCAGGCAGGGATTTCCGCCGAGGAGGTGATGGCGCGCATGCGGCGCATGCTCGAATCCGGCGCGATCCGCCGCATCGGCGTGGTGCCCAACCATTACGCGCTGGGCTATAAGGCGAACGGCATGACGGTGTGGGACGTGCCGGACGAGCGGGTGGACGAGCTGGGCGAAAAAGTCGGCGCGCTGGATTTTGTCAGCCATTGCTACTGCCGCCCGCGCCATTTGCCGGACTGGCCGTACAATTTTTTTGCGATGGTGCACGGGCATGATCGCGGCGAGGTGGAGGAACTGGTGTGCCGCATTGCAGCGTTGATCGGCGACGCCGACTGCGGCCATGAGATTCTTTACAGCACGCGCATCCTGAAGAAGACCGGATTGCGCATCGGGGGGTAGGTTTGTTTCGTATTTCACAATTCATGCAGGAAATCGCTCAGCCGACGCCGCTGGGCGTCAAGCGCAATCCGCCCGGCCCGGTGGTGATCTGGAATCTGATCCGGCGCTGCAACCTGACCTGCAAACACTGTTACTCGATCTCGGCGGACAAGGACTTCGCGGGCGAATTAACGACTGAAGAAATATTCGCCACGATGGACGATCTGAAGCGTTTTCGCGTGCCGGTGCTGATCCTGTCCGGCGGTGAGCCGCTGCTGCATCCGGACATTTTCGAGATTTCGCACCGCGCCAAGGAGATGGGATTTTATGTTGGCCTGTCGAGCAACGGCACGCTGATCGACGCAAGCAACATCGAGCGCATCGCGGCGGTCGGGTACGACTACGTCGGGGTGAGCCTGGACGGCATCAAGGAAACGCATGACGAATTCCGCCGCATGGCGGGCGCGTTCGACAAATCCATGCACGGCATCCGCCTGTGCAAGGCGCGCGGCATCAAGGTCGGCATCCGCTTCACGCTGACCCAGGACAACGCGCACGACTTGCCGGGCCTGCTGCGCCTGATGGAAGAGGAAAACCTGGACAAGTTTTATCTGTCGCATCTCAACTACGCCGGTCGCGGCAACAAGAACCGCAAGAACGACGTGTTCCACCAGGCCACCCGGCAGGCGATGGATCTGCTGTTTGCCTCCTGCTGGCAGTACCAGCAGGAGGGCAAACCCAAGGAGTTCGTCAGCGGCAACAACGACGCCGACGGCGTGTATCTGCTGCTCTGGGTGCGGCAAAATTTCCCCCATCTCGAAGAGCATGTCCGCGCGAAACTCGAACAATGGGGCGGGAATTCATCCGGCGTGAACGTCGCCAACATCGACAACTTGGGCAATGTCCATCCCGACACCATGTGGTGGAACTACAATCTCGGCAACGTGCGCGACAGGCCGTTTTCTGCGATCTGGGCTGATACTTCCGACCCGATCATGGCCGGGCTGAAGGCGCAGCCGCGCAAGGTCGGCGGGCGCTGCGGCGCGTGCAAGTATTTCAACATCTGCGGCGGCAACACGCGGGTGCGCGCCTGGCAGGTGAGCGGCGACCCGTGGGCGGAAGACCCGGCGTGCTATCTGGATGACGAGGAAATATGCATAACCGATTCGATAATGACTGAAGGCTGAACATGATGAAGAAACCCCTGTATACCTGCATCTCCGTGATGGGCTTGCTGCTGGCGTTCGAGGCGGCGGCAGGCCAACCGGTCGAAAAGAACTATGCCGATTTCTGCGCGGCTTGCCATGGCGCCAACCGCCTGGGCGGCGCGGGTACGGCGCTGCTGCCGGAAAATTTGGCGCGTCTGCGCCGCCCCGAAGCGTTCAAGACCATCGCCGAAGGACGCAACGCCAGCCAGATGCTCGGTTTTGCCGAAAAGCTTGCCAAGGAAGACATTCAGGCGCTGGTGGATTATATCTACACCCCTTTGCCGGAGTTGCCTGTCTGGGGCGCAAAAGAAATAAATGCATCGCACCTGCAGCATGTGCCGTCCGGGAGTCTGCCGGATAAGCCGGTATTCAAAGCGGACCCGCTCAATCTTTTCGTGGTGGTGGAACTCGGCGAACACCATGCCACCATTCTGGATGGCGACAAATTCGAGCCGATTTACCGCTTCAAGACGCGCTTTGCGTTGCACGGCGGGCCAAAGTTCACCCCGGATGGCCGCTTCGTCTATTTCGCTTCGCGCGATGGCTGGATCAGCAAATTCGATATCTACAATTTGAAAGTGATAGCTGAAACGCGCGCCGGCATCAATACCCGCAACCTTGCTGTGTCCGGCGACGGCAAGACGTTGCTGGTGGGCAATTACCTGCCGCACTCCTTGGTGTTATTGAACGCGGAAGATCTTTCGCTGATCAAGGTGATCCCGGCTTTGGGCCAGGACGGCAAAAGCTCGCGGGTGTCTGCCGTGTACCAGGCCGAGCCGCGCGGCAGCTTTGTCGCGGCGCTGAAGGATGTGAAAGAGGTGTGGGAGATACCCTACGGCGACAAGAGTTTTTCCGTGCGCCGTATTGCAGTAGACAACTATCTGGACGATTTTTTCTTCGACCAGTCTTACCGCCACTTGATCGGCGCAGCGCGAGACGGCAAAAAGGGGCAAGTGATCGACCTCGATTCCGGAAAAAAGGTGGCTGAACTCGATTTGCCGGGCATGCCGCATCTGGGCTCCGGCATTACCTGGGAATATCAGGGGCATCCGGTGATGGCAACGCCCAACTTGAAAGAGCCGCTGGTGAGCGTGATCGACATGACGACCTGGGAGACCATCAAGCAGATCAAAACACCTGGCGCCGGTTTCTTCATGCGCAGCCATGAAAACACGCCCTATGCCTGGACCGACGGTTTCAACAGCAAGGACAGCCGCGACACGATGACCATCATCGACAAGCGCACGTTGGAGCTGGTAAAGACGATCCAACCGATGCCGGGCAAGACGGCGGCGCATGTCGAATTCACCCGCGACGGGAAATACGTGCTGGTCAGTATTTGGGAAAACGACGGCGCGTTGCTGGTTTACGATGCTGCCACGCTCAAGGAGGTCAAGCGTTTGCCGATGAGCAAGCCCTCCGGAAAATACAACGTCTACAACAAAATTACCCGCTCGGCCGGCACCAGCCACTGAAGCAAATTGAGACCGGGCGGGCTACACCCGCAAGGGGTAGGCCGTAGCTAAAGCAGCAACAACCACGCGCTGCCCACCATGTCGGGCATAGCCCGACCTACATTGGTTCCGGCTTAGCCTGTAGCAATTGCCGTAACAAGCGGGTGCCGGCAGCAAACAAACTTGAAGGTTCAGAATGGATTTCTTACCGATTTTTGTGAATATTAAAGGCCGCTTATGCCTGGTGGTCGGCGGCGGCGAAGTCGCACAGCGCAAGGCGTCGGTGCTGCTGGATGCGGGTGCGGCGATAAAAGCCGTTGCGCCGGAATTTTCCGCTGCCTTTGCCGGCCTGCCCGGCGTCGAATGCATCGTGGAACGATTTCAGCCCGGCCATCTGGACGGGGCGGTGCTGGTCATTGCGGCGACCGACGACAGCGCGGTCAATCAGGATGTTTCGCGGGAGGCGCGCGCGCGGAATATCCCGGTGAACGTGGTTGACAACCCCGATCTGTGCACCTTCGTCATGCCGTCCATCCTGGATCGCTCGCCGCTGCTGGTGGCGTTTTCCAGCGGCGGCGCATCTCCGGTACTCGCGCGGATGCTGCGCGGCAAGCTGGAGACGATGATCCCGCAAGGCTATGGCCGCCTGACCGCGTTCTGTGCGCGGCTGCGCGGCACCGTCAAGGAGCGAGTCACCAATCCGCCCATGCGGCGCGTCTTCTGGGAAAACGTGCTGGAAGGCGCGATCGCCGAAAAGGTATTGGCGGGCGACGAGGCGGGCGCGGAAGCCATGCTGCTCGGCCAGTTGGAAAACGGAAACGCAGAGCCGCGCGGCGAGGTGTACCTGGTCGGCGCAGGCCCCGGCGATCCGGATCTGCTGACTTTTCGCGCCTTGCGCCTGATGCAGAAGGCCGATGTGGTGGTATACGACAACCTGGTGTCCAAGCCGATTGTCGAAATGACGCGGCGCGACGCGACGCGCATCTTCGTCGGCAAGAAACGCGCCGACCACACCATGCCTCAGGAGGAAATCAATGCGCTGCTGGTGCGCCTCGCGCAGGAAGGCAAGCGCGTGTTGCGCCTCAAGGGCGGCGACCCGTTCATCTTCGGGCGCGGCGGCGAAGAAATCGAAACCCTCGCCGAACACGGCATCGCGTTCCAGGTCGTGCCCGGCATCACGGCGGCATCCGGCGTTTCCTCCTACGCGGGTATTCCGCTGACGCATCGCGATTATGCGCAGTCCTGCGTCTTTGTTACGGGGCATCTGAAAGACGGCACCATGAATCTCGACTGGGACGCGCTGGCCCGCCCAAGACAGACCATCGTGTTTTACATGGGGCTGCACGGGCTCGATACGCTGTGCGCCAAACTTGTCGAGCACGGCCTGCCGGACAGCACCCCGGTCGCGATCGTGCAGCAGGGAACCACGCAGAACCAGCGCGTCTTTACCGGAACATTGGCGACGCTGCCCGGCATCGCACAAATTGAAAAACCGCAAGCGCCGACCTTGATTATCGTCGGCGGTGTCGTTGCGCTCAGGGAAAAACTGTCATGGTTTGAACCGAAGGCATCCGGCACGCCGGCATGTTAGCATTCGCCGTTGTGCGCCGCTTCAGGGCCGAGGATTGACAGGACGGGCGTTGCGTCGTGGTCGCCCAAAAGGCGGGGCGACCCGCCTTTTCCGTTCCGATCGATCAGTTTGCAGAAAAACACCATGAAAACTCAATTAAACAAAGGGCAGTCGCTCCTGATGCTGGGCTGCTTTTTTGGCCTGGCAAGTGCGGCGGACGCCGCAGGGAACGGCGATATGGCAGAGCTGGATGAGGTGGTGGTGACGGCAACCAGAACTAGGGCAGCTCTCTCCGATGCGCCGGCGGCGGTAACTGTGGTCAATGCGCAGGATATAGAAACCAAAAACGTATCGCGCCTCGGCGACCTGCTGGATCAGGTTCCGAGCCTTTATTTGCGCGGCGGTGCGCTGGGCCAGTCGCAGGGCACAATAGGGACGAGCAGCATGTCGCTGCGCGGTATCGACCAAACCAGGACGCTCATCCTGCTCGATGGGCAGCCCATCCAGGATGGTAGTTCCGGGAAAGTGAACTGGCGGGTTCCGTTCGTCGAGGATATCGCTCGCGTCGAAGTCGTGCCAGGCGCGTTCTCTTCGCTTTATGGCAGCAATGCCATCGGCGGGGTGGTCAACATCATCACAAAGCAGCCGGACAAGCGCGAGTTTACCGCCAAGATCAAGAAAGGCTGGGGCGATGCCTGTGGCGAGGATGCCAGCATTTATTTCCGCGATAAGATGGACAACGGGCTGGGATTCGTGGGCGGACTTGGCTATCAGAAGCGCGACAGTTACGTGAACGATTTTGTCGTCAAGGCTCAGGCAGCTGGAGTGGCAGGCACGCCTGTCATCGGTGCGCAGGCGATTTCCACGAGGGAGGGCGTTCCGGCTTTTCTGGTCGGCGATCTGGGAGCTACGCCATGGAACTCCACCAACGCGACCGCAAAGCTGTTCTATGACCTGAATGCCCGCGACAAAATTTACGCCGGCGCCAATCGCCAGGAAACTAGGCAGGACTACACCCCGTTCAATACCTATCTCAGAAATGCTGTTACCGGCGCACCGGTTTCAAGCGGGGTGCTCGGCATCGGCGGGCAGCGCGTCGCCCTGACGAACTACGATTTCACCCTTTTTTCGTTTTTGCCGCTACAGGAATCCACGACCCGGTATTTTGTCGGTTATGACGGTACGCTTGGCAATGATTACCTGCTGAAAGCCGACCTCGGTAAAATCAGGCGCAACTATAACTTCACGCTGGCAAGCCAAACCGCAACCTGGGATAGCGGCACGGGCACGCTGTCGGATACGCCGAACGATGGCCTCGACGGCACCGTTCAGTTGAGCTTCCCGGCTGGCGACAACCACTTTGTGGTAACCGGTATGGCGCTGCACAAGGATTCGGTGAATCAGCAAATCTACGCGCTGCCCAACTGGCGCGTTCCGGGTTACAGAACTGCCGTAAACAGCGGCTACAACGGCGATTCGACGACAGTTTCTATTTTCGCGCAGGACGAGATCAGCGCAACGGATACGCTCAAGATTTATCTGGGCGGGCGCTGGGACGACTGGGAAACCGAGGGCGATAATTTCAGCAATACCGCGCCGGTCGGTGCAACGCGCTATTCGGCGCGCAGCATCTCGGCCTTCAGCCCCAAGCTGTCTGCGGTGTACAAGCCATCCGAAGCGGCAATACTGCGCACTTCATTCGGCAGATCCTTCCGTGCGCCGACCAATCAGGATCTCTACGTGACGACCACCAGCAGGGGCAGGACGACGGCGGGTGACCCCAACCTGCGGCCCGAGCGCGGCACGACCTGGGAGGTAGGCGGAGAATTCCGCTTCACGGAGAATACCAGGACGACGGCCACCTACTACGACACCAGGTTAAGCGACCTGATTTACTTGATGCAAGTCAGTGCGACCAATTCGCTGCGCATCAATGCGGCAAAAGCTAAGGTGCGCGGCATTGAACTGGCTGTTGCGACAGAATTGGCGAACTGGCTTGAATTTTATGCTAACTATGCTTATATTGACTCTAAAATGCTGGAAAATGCAGCAGACCCCTTGAGTGTCGGCAAGCGCTTGACCGATTCGCCAAAAAATATTGTCGGCATCGGCTTGACCGCGCAGCAGGGAAGTTGGTCCGGCACGCTGAATGCGCGTTACGTGAGCCATATATTCTGGACCGCGCAAAATACCGACATAGTGGAGGGTGTGCCGGGTAGCTATGACGCGCACACCATGGTGAACGCTAGGGTCGGCTATGCGTTCTCCCGGCAGGTGAAGGGTGCGTTAGCGGTCAACAATCTCCTTGATAAAAAGGTATTTTCCTACTTCTTGCTGCCCGGGCGCAATGTGACGGCAGAAATCGATTTTTCTTTTTAGGTACGCCGAACTATGAGTCATCCGGATTTTTTTGACGAAGTCCCCAGGATCAGCCTGTATGACCCGCTGGCCGAATTTCTCGGCGCGGCGGACGACGGGGTTCTGCAATACGGTTATTTCGATGCGGTGCGGCTGGCCGGACATTCCTGCCCGACGGTTGCCTCGGCTTACTGGTCAACTTGCAAGGCGCTGGCTTTTCTTTATCCCGATAGCATGCCGGTACGCGGAGATATCCGCGTGGAGTTCAGCCAGGACAGCACCAGCGGCGTGACAGGCGTGATAGCCAATGTCGTGAGCATGCTGACCGGCGCCACGCCGGAAACCGGCTTCAAGGGGCTTGCCGGGCGCTTCGACCGGCGGCGCCTGCTGTCTTTTGCTGTGGATATGCCGGGAGAGATGCGCTTCACCCGGCTCGATACGAACCAGTCGGTGCAGGTGGCCGCCAATTTGCAGCATGTGCCGGGTTCGCCGCGGGTATCGGAGCTGATGGCGAGTTGTTTGACCAATACGGCTACGCCGGGCGAGGTCGCCGAGTTCCGCCGGTTGTGGCAGGAACGTGTGCGCCGTATTCTGCTGGAATACGGCAACGACCCGAAGGTTTTCGTGGTGACGCCGGCCTGATCGGAACATGGCATGAAAAGAAGCGCAGCACTGCAACCCTTATCGCGCGAGCATCACACTGCCCTTACCCTGTCGAAGGCGTGCGAACGCGCGGCGCAGTCGCACGACGACGTTCTGCTGGAAGAAACCTGCCGACGCGTCGCCCGGGCGTTTGCCGACGAACTGGAGCCGCACTTTCAGATCGAGGAGCAATCGTTTCTGCCGCTATTGCGCAGCGCGGAAAGCCAGCCGATTGTGCGGCATACCCTGGCGGATCACCGGGAGTTGCGCGCGCTGCTGGACGGCGTGCGGCGCAATGACAGCAATGCGTTGGGCAGCTTCGGCAAGCGTTTGGCGGATCATGTCCGGTTCGAAGAAAGGGTGCTTTTCCCCGCGCTTGAAGAACTGCTGCCGTGAAGAGCCTGCCGCAATTTCAGGCTTGACCTGAACACCGCGTCATTTTTCCAGAGTCCAGCTCGGGATGGCATGAACCACCATGTAATCCACCGCTGCCCTTACTTCCGCATCGGACAGCCTGGAATTGGAACCGCGCGATGGCATTTGGCCTTTTTTGCCCCTGTAACCGTTTATGGCACGGTCATAGAGAACTTCGTTGTTCTGGGTCAGGCGTTCCTCCCAGTCTTCCTTGTTGCCGAGGCGTGGCGCGCCCTTCAGGCCGGATTTGTGGCAAATGCCGCAAGTGCTCTTGTATACCTTCTCGCCGGTTGCCAGATCGGGGGCGGCGGTTTGCGCCTTGCTCTTGTCGGGCTGGTAGACAAGCGAAACGTCCGGGGTTCTCTGCGGCGTTGGCGCAGCAGGTGTGGCGCTCGTTCCGCTTTCTTTGCCGCCGCACCCGGAAATAAGCGCAAGCAGTGCGGCGGCGATCGGTACAGTTTTTTTCATGTTGGTCGTCCTTCTGCTGCGATTGTAAATTGTTTGCACGCAGCTGGGAACATTTGCCATACGGACAGGCGATAGAATGCTGCATGGGCTACGATCCTGCAAGAATTGCATGATCCTGGATCGGCGGGCAAGGGTTCCTCAGCTTCATGGCGGGTTTGCCGGGTTTTACCAGGCTGATTGGGTTTTACGGAAATAATGACTGCGACAAAAATTATCGATGTTGCCGTTGCGGTATTGTTGCGCGAAGACGGCGCTTTTTTGCTGGCACAGCGCCCCGCAGGCAAGGTTTACGAGGGCTACTGGGAGTTTCCGGGTGGCAAGGTCGAGGCGCGCGAAACGCCGCTGCAAGCGCTGGGCCGCGAACTGCATGAGGAGCTTGGCATTGCTGACATTGCCGCGCACCCATGGCTGACGCGGGTATTTGCCTACCCACATGCCACGGTCAGGCTGCATTTCTTTCGCGTGTTCGCCTGGCACGGCGAACCGCACGGTCGCGAAGATCAGCAATTGAGCTGGCAACTCTTGCCGCAGCTTTCCGTTGCGCCGCTGCTGCCCGCCAACGCACCGATCCTGCGCGCGCTGGAACTGCCATGCCTGTATGCGATCAGTAATGCCGCCGAATTGGGCTGCGAGGAGTTCATGCGGCGGCTGGAATGCGCGTTGCAGGACGGCTTGCGCCTGCTGCAAGTGCGCGAAAAAAATTTACCCGGAGAGGCTTTGGCGCGGTTTGCCGCGCAAGTGGTGCAACTGGCGCACCGTTATGGCGCCAAGGTGCTGGTGAATGGCGATGCGGAATTGGCGAGATGCTCGGGTGCGGACGGCGTGCAACTGACCGCGAGCCAGTTGGTTGTCTTGCGCCATCGCCCCGATGTGTCGTGGTGCGGGGCATCGTGCCATAACGCGGAGGAATTGCGTTGCGCGGCAGCACTGGGTTGCGACTTCGCGTTGCTGAGCCCGGTGTTGCCGACGCTGAGCCATCCGGGTGCGGCTCATCTTGGCTGGGAAAGATTTGCGGAAACGGTGGAAGGAGCGACGATCCCGGTGTTTGCGCTGGGCGGTTTGGCGGCGGCTGATTTGCCGGTTGCGCAGCGGCACGGTGCGCACGGCATTGCCTTGCTGCGTCAGGCCTGGTGATCGGGCGGCGATAATTCCTGCTCGCGTTGCTCGACGCGGTATTCCTCGTTCGCCCATTTGCCCAGGTCGATCAGTTTGCAGCGTTCGCTGCAAAAGGGGCGGAAGCGGTTATTGGCATCCCATTGATGTTCTCTGCCGCAATACGGGCAAGACACGATCGGCGGCGCTTTGGCTGGCATATTACGAAGGCAGGCTGCAAAAAGTCAGGTCAAACGGCACATCGTATTCGAACAGGGTGGTTTTCGCTGAATAATCGGCGGCGATAAAGCGGATGTTGATAGCGTATTTGTTGGCGCCGACTTCCGGTATGCACGCCAGCTCGCTGCTCATGCTGACGCGCAGCATCTGCGCGGTACGCCCGCCCTGCATTTGCTGAAAAGTGCCGCGATGCGCGGTGAAATGATGCGTCTTGCCGCTTTCGCGCAACAGGCGCAAGATAATTGCCAAGCCGGTGCGCAAGGGCAGAAACGGAGCCAGCCAGGCTTGCAGGAATTCGCGCCGCGATGCGGCATCCTGTGCCTGCCAGTAATGATAGGAAGGCAGATCGAATTCGCACGTGCCGCCCGGCATGATGGCGCGCTGCTTGATGCCCATCAGCCATTCGTTTTCGCGCAGAAGCTGGCCGGTTTTGCCGGGTATGGCGAGTATATCTGTGGATGCAGCGTCAATTTCCGCGAGGATGGCATCCAGCGCGTCCGGGGAAATCGCGGGGTTGTTTTGCAGCGCGGAAAGAGCGCGTTTCTGGCGTTCCAGTTCCTGCAACAGTTCCGATTTCAGGTCGGCGCGGCTGGCTACTTCGAGAATTTCAAACAGGGTGAGCAGCGCGGCATGGTGATCCTTCCCGTTCTCGTACCCGATGAAGTGTCCCGTACGTGCGAACAAGTCCTCCAGGCGCAACAAGGTGCGCACTTTTTCGTTGAGGGGAAACTCATAGTCGATCACAGCGGCATGGGCGGATAAGTTCAATTGCGAAAGATATATGGGTTTTCCTTGTGCCGTCAATTACTGTTTTGCATTTTCGCGGTTTCCGCGTAACGTTCATGCAGAATGGTCGCCTGTCCGGCCAGGCTGTCGAGGCCGGCATCGTTGTGTATGACATCGTCAGCCAGCCGCAGGCGGTCGGCACGCGGGGTTTGCCGGGCGATGATGGCGCGCACTTCCGCTTCGGTCAGGCTGCTGCGTCCGATGACACGCGCGATCTGGAGGTTTTCGTCGCAATCCACCACCAGCACGCGCTGCACCAGTTGCCGGAAGGTGCGGCTTTCGGGCAGCAGCGGCACGACCACGAGGATATAGGGGCTGGTTTGTAGTTCCTGCAACTGCGCCTCTGCCTGTTCGAAAATCAGGGGATGCAGAATTTGCTCCAGCCGTTGCTTGGCGGCGGCATCCGAAAAAATTAGCCCGCGCATTCTGGCACGATCCAATGCGCCGTCCGCCGTGAGGCAACTGCCTCCAAAGGCGGCGCGGATCGCCGCAATGGCTTCGCCGCCGGTTTGCGTCAGGCGGTGGGCGATGGCGTCCGTGTCGATGATGCCCGCACCATGTTCCGCGAACAACGCGGCAACGGTGCTTTTGCCGCTGCCGATCCCGCCGGTGAGCCCGACTATCTGCCTGTCCTGCTTCATGCCAATCCAGGACTTGGACGGGGGGTTGGGGGCTTCATGGGGCGGCGAGCAGTTGCAGGTAACTCTGCGTCAGCGTCTGCCCCCAGAACAGCGCGATCAGCCCGCCACCCGCCAGATATGGGCCGAATGGGATGGGAACGTTGCGGCCATGCTTTGCCACCACCATCAGGGCAATACCGGCCACTGCGCCTACCAGCGAGGATAATATGATGATGAGTGGCAGCAGCTGCCAGCCAAACCAGGCGCCCAGAGCCGCGAGCAGTTTGAAATCGCCGTAGCCCATGCCTTCCTTGCCGGTGGCAAGTTTAAACAGCCAGTACACGCTCCATAGCGCGAGATAGCCGAATACCGCGCCCAGCACCGCGCTTTGCAGATCGGTAAAGGTGCCGGACAGGTTGAACAGCAGGCCTGTCCAGAGCAGCGGCAGGGTGATGTCGTCGGGCAGCAGTTGCGTGTCGAAATCGATCGCCGTGAGCGCCAGCGATGCCCAGATGAACAGTAACGCGCCGGCGGCCGCCCAGCCGTAGCCGAAGTGCCAGGCCGCATAGGCGCACAGCAGGCCGCTGATCGTCTCGATGGCCGGATAGCGCGGGGAGATGGCGGCGCCGCAGCCTTTGCATTTGCCGCGCAACAGCAGATAACTAATTACCGGAATGTTTTCCCATGCGCCGATGGCGTGATTGCAATGCGGGCAGGCGGAACGCGGAACAATGAGATTGTAGGCGGGGGCGGCTGCCGGTTCTTCGCCGCGCAGTTCGGCGCATTGCTGCCGCCAGGCAAGCTCCATCATTTTCGGCAGGCGATGAATTACCACGTTCAAAAAGCTGCCGACCATCAGCCCGAGGATCAGACACGCGCCGGCAAAGGCGGCGGGAACCGTTTGCAGTAGTTCCAGAAAACTCATTGGCTTGAACGGGGAGTGTGGATTGGGGGGTGGGAAGTGGGCAGAACGTAATGAGAGAGTGGAAAGTCGTTACTGGTTTCCCCACTCCCCACTTCCCGCTCCCCACTATCTACTATCATCAAACCACCGAACCCATCTTGAAGATCGGCAAGTACATCGCGACCACCATGCCGCCGATCAGCGTGCCGAGCACCACCATGATGATTGGTTCCATCAGGCTGGACAGCGCATCTACAGCATCGTCCACTTCGGCCTCATAGAAGTCGGCCACCTTGCTCAGCATGGAATCCAGCGAACCGGCCTCTTCTCCGATCGCCACCATTTGCATCACCATGCTCGGAAATACTTCGGTGTTCTGCATCGCGACAGTCAGGCTGCTGCCGGTGGTGATTTCGCGCTGGATATATTTCGTGGCGTCGAAATACACCGCATTGCCCGCGGCTCCCGCCACCGAATCGAAGGCTTCGACCAGGGGCACGCCGGCGGCGAACATGGTGGCGAGCGTGCGGCTCCAGCGCGCGATGCTGGCCTTGCGGATCAGTTCGCCGAAAATAGGCAGCTTCAGCATCAGCCGATCCATGACACTTTGCATTTTTTTGCTGCGTTTCCAGAAATAGAAAAACGTGTAAATCCCGCCGCCGGCCCCGCCGAAGATCGCCCACCACCATGTAACGAAAAAATCGGAAATGGCCATGATGACCAGCGTCGGCGCGGGTAAATCCGCGCCAAAATTGGTGAACAATTCCTTGAACGCGGGAATCACGAAAATCATGATCACGGCGGTGATGACGAAGGCCACCACGATAATGGCAATCGGATAAAACAGCGCGGATTTGATCTTGCTCTTGATGGCCTGAATTTTTTCCTTGTAGGTGGCCAGCCGGTCCAGCAAGGTGTCCAGAATACCGGCCGCCTCGCCCGCGCCGATCAGATTGCAATACAGATCGTCGAAGTACAGCGGGTATTTCTTGAATGCCTGCTGCAGGCTGCTGCCGGTTTCGATGTCGGTTTTGATGTCGAACAGCAGCTTTGCCACCGAGGGGTTGCTGTGCCCCTTGCCGACGATATCGAAAGCCTGCAACATGGGTACGCCCGATTTCATCATGGTGGCAAGCTGGCGTGTGAACAGCGAAATATCTTTTTCGGAAACTTTTTTGGTGCTGGCGCGCAGCTTTTTTACCTTGGAAACATTGATACCCTGGCGGCGCAGGGCTGAGGATACTGAGGCCTCGCCGGGCGCGCGCATCTCGCCCTTGACCAGCTTGCCGGATTTGTCCTTGCCTTCCCATAGGTAGGAATACTCTTTTGCCTTTGCTGCTTTTGGTGCGACAGCCATAGCGTTCCCCTTGCGTTACTTGCTAAACGTTGGCAGGCATGATGCCGAGCTTTGTGTCCATTGTAAAGCGGGAGAAACGATTCATGAATCGTTCTGTATGCCCGGCTGCTCCGGAAAAATGCGCGCCACTTTTACGATTCTATCCTGCACCTGGATGATTTCGATCGGATACTCCGCAATTTTCAGGCTGGTGCCGGCTTCAGGTATATCCTCGAGGTGTTCGAGGATCAGGCCGTTCAGCGTTTTCGCGCTGTCCAGCGGCAGGTGCAATCCCAGCTTGCGGTTCAGTTCGCGCAAACTGCTGCCGCCTTCCAGCAGAAAGCTGCCGTCCTCCTGGCGCAAAAACTTGCCGGTTTGCGCCGGGGATTGCGTGGTGAATTCGCCGACAATTTCTTCCAGAATATTCTCCAGCGTCACCAGGCCGAGCAATTCTCCATATTCATCCACCACCAGCCCGAGCCGCGCATGGCGTTCCTGGAATTGCTGCAACTGCTTGAGCAGCGGTGTATCTGACGGGATGAAGTAGGGCGCATTGAGTATTTCGCGCAGTTGCGCCACGTCCAGCGTATTCTCTTGAAACAATGCAGGCACGCGCTTGATGTGCAGGATGCCGATGATGTTGCTCGGCGCATCGGCATAAACCGGCAGCAGGGTGTGGTGGCAGGTGACGATCTGCTGGCGCAGTTCGTCCGCATCGGCGTTGATGTCCAGCGCCTCGATCTGGTTGCGCGGGATCATCACATCGTTCACGGTGATGCGTTCCAGATCGACCAGGTTGAGCAGCATCTTCTGGTGCCTGCGCGGCAGGAAATGCTCCGCATCCAATACCAGGCCACGCAATTCCTCCAACGTCATTTTTTGTTTGCTCTGGTCTGTTTCTATTTTGATGCGAAACAACCACAAAAAACCTTTTACCAAGGCTGTGGCCACTGAAACTACCGGATAAAACAGCGTAATCAATGGTGCGAGCACATAACTTGCGGGCAAAGCAATGCGCTCCGGGTGACTGGCGGCAACTATCTTGGGCATGATTTCGCTGAATATTACAATTACAAAAGTGAGCGCCAACGTGCCCAGCAGGATCGCCCAATCGTTTTGTCCGAATAAACGCAGGATGATGATGTTGGCGACTGCCGCTGCCGCGACATTGACCAAGGTGTTGCCGAACAGGATCGAGCCAAGCAGCTTGTCCACCTTGCCAAGCAAGTTGTTAACCAACTTTGCACTACGATTGCCTTTGCGCACCAGCGCATTCAGGCGGTAGCGGTTGATCGCCATCATGCTGGTTTCCGAGCCGGAAAAGAACGCGCTGCAAACCAACAACAACAGCAGGATGCCGAACATCCAACCTAAAGAAATTTCGTCCAATGTGAGGTTTCAGTAAGAATCGACGGTAAGAATGGTGGGCGAGAGGCGCGCGGGTGTCAAGCGGAGCGTCGGGCGCCCAGTGCCATCAGCAGCACGCCGGCGACCACCATCGGCAGGCTGAGCCATTGCCCCATGCTGATGCCAAAGGTCATCAGGCCGAAGATGCCGTCGTCGGGATTGCGCGTGAATTCGCCGAGAAAACGGAAGCTGCCATAGCCGATCAGGAATAACCCGGATACCGCGCCGACGGGACGCGGCTTGCGCGCATAGAGCCACAGCAACGCGAACAGCAGAACGCCTTCCAGCGCGAATTCGTAAAGCTGCGACGGGTGGCGCGGCAGGTTGTCCACCCTGGGAAAAACCATCGCCCACGGCACATCGGACGGCCGCCCCCACAATTCGCCGTTGATGAAATTGCCGAGCCGGCCGAAGGCCAGGCCGGGCGGCACCAGCGGCGCGATGAAATCGGTCAGTTGCAGCCAGCGCAGATGCTGCTTGCGCGCGATCCACGCCATCGCCGCCAGCACGCCGAGAAAGCCGCCGTGGAACGACATGCCCCCTTCCCAGACGGCGATAATCTTGAGCGGATGGGAAAAATAGTAGCCGGGGCTGTAGAACAGCACCTCGCCCAAACGCCCTCCAATAATCACGCCAAGCACCCCGTAGAACAGCAGATCGTCGAGCAGTTTACTGTTGACAGGGAAAAGGTCGGCTGCGGCATTGCTGCGCGCTTTTTTTCCGGCGCGCCCCGCCTCTTGTGTTGAAACTTGCGCCCTGTTTAGCATGGCGATGCGCTTGCGCCCCAGCCAGAGGAAGGCCATAAACCCGGCGAGGTACATCAGCCCGTACCAGTGGATGGCCAGCGGGCCGAATTGCACGGCGACGGGATCGAATTGCGGATGAACGAGCATGGGCGAATCGGGTAAAATCGAAGTTTCGATTATACGTGCGCTTTAACTTTCAAAGAGAGACATTATGCCCGCTTACCGTTCCCGCACCTCCACGCATGGCCGCAACATGGCCGGCGCGCGCTCCCTGTGGCGCGCCACCGGCATGACCGATAGCGACTTCGGCAAACCGATCATCGCCATCGCCAACTCGTTTACCCAGTTCGTGCCGGGCCATGTCCACCTCAAGGACATGGGGCAACTGGTGGCGCGCGAGATCGAGAAGGCGGGCGGCATCGCCAAGGAATTCAACACCATTGCGGTGGACGACGGCATCGCCATGGGCCATGAAGGGATGCTGTATTCGCTGCCCTCGCGCGAGTTGATCGCCGACAGTGTGGAATACATGGTCAACGCGCATTGCGCCGACGCGCTGGTGTGCATCTCCAATTGCGACAAGATCACGCCGGGAATGCTGATGGCGGCGATGCGCCTGAACATCCCGGTGGTGTTCGTGTCCGGCGGGCCGATGGAAGCGGGCAAGGTCGACTGGCAGGGCAAGGTCAAGGGGCTGGATCTGGTCGATGCGATGGTCGCCGCTGCCGACAGCCATTGCAGCGATGCGGAAGTGAACGCAATCGAGCGCGCCGCTTGCCCGACTTGCGGTTCCTGCTCGGGCATGTTCACCGCCAATTCGATGAACTGCCTGACCGAGGCGCTGGGGCTGTCGCTGCCCGGCAACGGCACCTTGGTGGCGACCCACGCCGAGCGCAAGCAATTGTTCCTGCGCGCCGGGCGCTTGATTGTCGAACTGTGCCGGCGTTACTACGAGCGGGACGACGACGGCGTGCTGCCGCGCTCCATCGCCAGCTTCGATGCGTTCGAGAACGCGATGACGCTGGATATTTCGATGGGCGGCTCGACCAACACCGTGCTGCACCTGCTTGCGATCGCGCAGGAAGCTGGGGTCGCCTTTACGATGAAGGACATGGATCGCATGTCGCGCCATGTGCCGACCCTGTGCAAGGTCGCGCCTTCCTCCGAATACCACATGGAAGACGTGCACCGCGCCGGCGGCATCCCGGCGATTCTCGGCGAACTGGATCGCGCCGGCCTGTTGCATGCCGATGCAAAAACAATATACAGCCCGACTTTGCGCGATGCGCTCGGGCAGTGGGACATCGTGCAGACCGGCGACGCAGAAGTAAAAAAATTCTTTCGCGCGGCGCCCGGAGGGGTCGTCACTACCCTCGCTTTTTCGCAATCCATGCACTATCCCGAACTGGATGCAGACCGCCGCAACGGCTGTATCCGCGACCAGGCGCACGCCTATTCGCAGGACGGCGGGCTGGCGGTGCTGCACGGCAACATCGCCGTGGACGGCTGCATCGTCAAGACTGCCGGGGTGGACGACAGTATCCTGAAATTCACCGGGCGCGCGCGCGTGTTCGAAAGCCAGGACGACGCGGTGGCGGCGATTCTTGCCGACCGGATCGTGGCGGGCGATGTCGTGGTGATCCGCTACGAAGGGCCGAAGGGCGGGCCGGGAATGCAGGAAATGCTTTATCCCACCAGCTACCTGAAATCGAAAGAGCTGGGCAAGGTGTGCGCGCTGCTTACCGACGGGCGCTTTTCCGGCGGCACTTCGGGTTTGAGCATCGGCCATGTCTCGCCGGAAGCCGCAGCAGGCGGCGCAATCGGCCTGGTGCAGGAAGGCGACACCATCGAGATTGACATTCCGCAACGCAGCATCGCGCTGGCGATTTCCGACACGGAATTGGCGCGCCGCCGCGAGGCGATGGAAGCGAAAGGCGGCAAGGCGTGGCAGCCGGTCAGCCGCGAACGCCACGTGTCCGCCGCGCTGCGCGCCTACGCCGCCATGACAACCAGTGCCGACAAAGGCGCGGTGCGCGATGTGACACAGGTGGAACGCTAAAACCGGTTAGCCGCAGAGAACACAGAGTTCACAGAGAGAAACCTATGGAGGCGCTGATTTATTCGGTTTCGTCGTTCCCGCGAAGGCGGGAACCCAGTTAAGTAAAGGCACTGGATCCCCGCCTTCGCGGGGATGACGAATAAATCAGCGCCTCCCTATATGTTTTTGAATACGCATTTTCTCTGTGTCCTCTGGGATCTCTGTGGCTTGAATTATGTTTTTTTGGCTGGCAAGTTTTCAGGTAAAGCTTTCAATTAAGAGGGGGATAAAGCGTGTCCACTGCGCAGCAATTAAACACGCGATTCG
This sequence comes from Gallionellales bacterium RIFCSPLOWO2_02_FULL_59_110, assembly GCA_001801215.1. Classification (GTDB taxonomy): domain Bacteria; phylum Pseudomonadota; class Gammaproteobacteria; order Burkholderiales; family Gallionellaceae; genus Gallionella. Next base: position 28,652 of record MGXA01000027.1, read on the forward strand.
GTATCGACGGGCAACTGGGCTTCCGCGAGGATGCCAGCGGGCTGATTGTCGCGGAAATCGGCAACCCGCTGGCGACCGCTTCGCTGTGTTTGCAGGGCGCGCACCTGATGACCTGGCAGCCCCGGAGCCAGGCCGAGCCGGTGATCTGGCTGTCGCGCGACGTCAGGCTGGCGGCAGGCAAGTCGATACGCGGCGGCGTGCCGGTATGCTGGCCGTGGTTCGGCGCGCACGCTTCCGAGCACAGCTTTCCCGCACACGGCTATGCGCGCACCGTGCCCTGGCAGGTAATTGAATCCGGCACCGGACCGGGCGGCGCGACGCGCCTGATGCTGCGTTTGACGAAAAACGAGAAAACGCGGGCGTATTGGCCGCACGATGCGCGGCTCGAACTGGCTGTGAGCGTCGGTGAAAAACTGCGCATGGAACTGTCCACCGAAAACAACGGAGGCTCCGGGATCACGATCAGCGAAGCCCTGCACGCTTATTTCAGAATTGGCGACATCGGCGCAGTGCGAGTGACAGGCCTGGCGGGCTGCGATTACTGGGACAAGGCGGGCGGCTCGACGCTCAAAAAGCAAGATGGCATAATCCGGTTTGCGGGAGAGACCGACCGCGTATACATCAACACCGCCGCTGAATGCGCAATTGAGGATGACGCGCTGAAGCGGCGCATTCATGTTGCCAAATCCGGCAGCCATTCTACTGTTGTGTGGACACCGTGGACAGCAAAAGCGGACAAGATGGGCGATCTGGGACAGCCGGTTGGCTGGCGCGAAATGCTGTGCGTGGAATCGGCCAATGCAATCGGCAATGCGCTGCATGTTGCGGCGGGAACAAAACATACACTCATGGTCGAATACCGTGCCGAACCGTTGCAGCCTTGAAAATATTTTGAACCGGGAAGCCCGAACTAAGGAGAATCATGCGTATACGAATTATCTTGCTGGCATCGCTGCTGATGGCGCTGTGCGGCTGCCAGCCTGAAGTGCCCAAGGAATATGCCGACAACGCTGTCGCATGGCGCTTGGCGGACAAGACCGGCTGCTTCATGTGCCACAAACCGGGCAAGAACCTGCTCGGGCCGGCATGGGATGCCGTGGCCGAGCGATACAGGAACGATCCGGATGCGGAGGCACACCTGATGGACAAGATACTCAATGGCGGGGGCGGGGCATGGATTGACAGAAACATGCCAGGTTACCCGGAAAATTTGCTCAGCGAAGCAGACCGCAGGATTCTGACCAAATTCATCCTGTCTTTGTAATCGGATTCTGCAATATGGACACAAGGAGCACAAATTGAGCAAGTTAAGATTTTTCCTCGTGGCGTTGACATTTGTCTCGCTTCAGGCTTACGCCAAGGATGACCGTAAACCGGTCGAGAAAGAAAAAGGCGGCGCCGGCATGGTGGCCGGAGAAACTTTCAAGGATTGCGCCGATTGCCCCGAAATGGTGGTGATTCCGGCGGGCAGTTTCGATATGGGATCGAACGGTGGCGACGACAACGAGAAACCGGTGCATCGCGTCACGATTGCCGGGAACTTTGCGCTGGGCAAGACCGAGGTCACGCAAGGGCAATGGCAGCAGATCATGGGCAATAACCCCAGCCGGTACAGTAAATGCGGCGATAATTGCCCGGTGGAAATGGTGAGTTGGGAAGATGCCCAGGAATTCATCCAGAGGCTCAGCGAAAAGACCGGCAGGCAATACCGTCTCCCCAGCGAAGCGGAATGGGAATATGCTTGCCGTGCGGGCGGCGCGCACCTTTACTGCGGCGGTGACAACCCGGATAGCGTCAGCTGGTATGGCGGGATGGCGATTCCTGCGGGCAACAGCGGCAAGACGACCAACCCGGTCGCGACCAGACAACCCAATGCCTTTGGCCTGTACGACATGAGCGGCAATGTGTGGGAGTGGGTGGAGGACAGCTACCACGAAAACTACAACGGTGCGCCGGTCGATGGGAGCGCATGGCAGGGAGATGGGGAATTGCGCGTGCCACGCGGCGGCTCGTGGAGTTTCCTTCAGCGTGCCGCCAAACGCGGCGGGAGCGAATCTTCATTTCGTTTCGGCACCATCGGTTTTCGCCTCGCGAGGATGTTGCCGTAGCCGTTCGACCGGCCCATGACATGACTCGCGCGAGGTAGCCTGCCGGTTTTCGAAATTAGCTGTCAACGCGGCGGGACGTAAATGCGTTATCGGCTTACAGCCCAGAAGTAGATTGGCAAAGCGGGCAGAGTTGTTTAAAATTGCAAACGAGGGCAGTTCCTTCACTTGGTAGGGCTTTTTTTAATCGCAAAACGGAGAGTATATGAAATTTATTATGGTAAACATGGTTGCGGCCGCGAGTTTGATGGTTGCAGGTAGCGCACTGGCAGCAGATATGCCGGATCTCGCCAAGAAGCACAACTGCATCGCATGTCATGCGATTGCCAAAAAAGTGGTTGGGCCTGCTTATGCGGATATCGCCAAGAAATACAAAGGCGACGCCGGCGCGAAGGCCAGATTGGTTGCCAAGGTAATCAAGGGCGGCGGCGGCGTATGGGGTCCCATGCCGATGCCTCCTAACCCGAAGATTAGCGAAGCGGATGCCGCTATATTGGTAGATTTTGTTTTAGGCTTATAATTATCAAACAGCATTGGTTCTCGGAAAAGCCGGCGCAAGCCGGCTTTTTTGTTGCGCGCCAAATTGACAAGCGGCGCACCCGCTCCGCATAATCCAAAGGGGTTCACGAGGGGTGCGCTCAAAGTCCGAATACAGCACCCCCTGAGAGAAAACATTGCATGAGAAACCTGTACGTGCCTGAAATATTGCAAACAGACCGTGATCCGAACGCAAAAAATGCGTATGGCAAGCACGCAGCCCATGATGGTGGTTCGCGTCCTGCGCATTTTTCTGAATTAAGCCTTCCGCAAGAACAGCCAGCCACGCCGCATGGAGGGCTGTGCGCGAAATATCGGCCGGCTGCGCCTTGTTTGTTCCGGGCTTGAAACTGACGATGGAAAGCACGCTTTCGCTGGTACTTGTCCTGTTGTCCACCGCCGTGATCGTGGTGGTGCTGTGCCGTATCCTGCATTTGCCGGTGATGCTGGGTTATCTTGCCGTCGGCATCCTGATCGGGCCGCATGCGCTGGCGTGGATACCCGATGAGGCGGGGACGCAGCATCTTGCCGAGTTCGGGGTGGTGTTTCTCATGTTCAGCATCGGGTTGGAATTCAGCCTGGTGCGGTTGATGGAGATGAAGCACACGGTGTTCGGTTTGGGCGGCGCGCAGGTCGCGGTGACTATTCTGCTGGTCATGGGCGTTGCCTCTTTGTCCGGCCTTGGTTGGCAAGCGGGCCTGGCATTGGGCGGCGTGCTGGCGATGTCCTCCACCGCGATCGTCAGCAAAATGCTGGTCGAACGCGCCGAGCTGAATTTGCCCTACGGGCAGCAAATGATGGGTGTGCTGCTGTTCCAGGATATTGCCGTCGTGCCATTGCTGATTATCATCCCGGCGCTGGCGACCAGCACGGACGACCTTCCCGCCACGCTGGCCTTTGCCACGCTCAAGGCTGCTGCGGTGCTGCTGGTGCTGCTGGTGTTCGGGCAGCGCATCATGCGTTCGTGGTTTCACGTCGTGGCGCGGCAGAAATCCTCCGAGCTGTTCATGCTCAACGTGTTGCTCATCACGCTGGGGCTGGCCTATTTCACCGAACTGGCGGGCCTTTCGCTGGCGCTGGGCGCGTTCGTCGCCGGTATGCTGATTTCCGAGACCGAATACCGCTATCAGGTGGAAGAGGATATCAAGCCGTTCCGCGATGTGCTGCTCGGCCTGTTTTTCGTCACTATCGGCATGAAGCTCGACTTGGGCAATGTCATGGCGGAATTTGGCTGGGTGTTGCTGGTGCTGACCGGATTGATCCTGTCCAAGGCGTTGATTGTGGCGTTGCTGGCGCGCGCCTTCGAAGGCGACTGGGGGGTGGCGCTGCGCAGCGCGATCGGCCTGGCGCAGGCCGGCGAATTCGGTTTCGTGCTGCTGACCTTGGCGGACGGCGCGCATCTGCTCGGCGGCGCGACCATGCAAATCGTTCTGGCCGCGATGCTGCTGTCCATGCTGATCGCCCCATTCATGATTCAGCATGGCGAGGCCATCGCGCGGCGGTTTTCCGCTGCCGAGTGGGTGAATCGCGCGATGCAGGTACACCATGTTGCCGTTCGGAGCATGGGCAGCAGCGGGCATGTCATCCTGTGCGGTTACGGGCGTAGCGGCCAGAAGCTGGCGAGTTTCTTGGAGGATGAAAAACTGAATTTTATCGCGCTGGACCTGGATTCACGCCGCGTGCGCGAGGCCGCCGCCGCCAGGAAGAGCGTGGTGTACGGCGATGCGGCAAAGCGTGAAGTGCTGATAGCGGCCGGGCTGATGCGCGCCAAGGCGCTGGTGGTGACATACAGCGACAAGCATTCCGCGCTGGCGATCCTGCGCCACGTCAAGGAGTTGCGCCCCGATCTGCCGGTGGTGGTGCGCACCAATGACGACACTCATGTGGAAGCGCTGAAGGAAGCCGGTGCGGCGGAGGTTGTCGCCGAAGTTCTGGAAGGCAGCGTGATGCTCGCCTCGCAGGCACTGCTGATGGCGGGCATACCGCTCAACCGCGTGATCCGCCGCGTTCAGGAAAACCGCGCGCGCCGATATGCGGCATTTAGCGGTTACCTGCGTGGTGCACAAAGCGACATCGGGGAAGCGGTCGAAAGCCTGCAACCGCGCTTTTTGAGCGTGTTGCTCAAGGAAGACTCCGCCGCTGCCGGCAAAAAATTGCGCGAGATCGGCCTGGATACCTTGAACGTCGAAGTGAACGCGGTGCGCCGCCGTGGCGTGCGCGGTGCGCAACCCAGCGAAGAAATGCTGCTGCAGGCGGGCGATGTGCTGATGCTGCTGGGTTTACAGGAGGCGCTGCAACTGGCGGAACAGCGCTTGCATAAGGGGTAGATACAAAACGGGATGCCGCCCCGGCATCCCGCATGTTGATCAAACGTGCATGGGAATCAGGGATTATTTTCCATGCAGGATTTGCATTCCCTTGAGAAGATTCAATGCTTGGCTCAGCTGGTAATCATTTTTGGATCCGAATTCGGCCGGGACGTGTTTTGCGCCATCTCCGTTTGTCGCGGGAGCGGTGGGCGCGTCCTTGCCGGCGGCGCCCGGTTTTTCCTCCGGCGATTGGCCGTTGGCCAAGTGCTTGTCCAGATCCGCTTCACGCAGGCGGAATGCCTTGTCCTGCCCGGCTGTGGCGGGATCCTCCACCAGGATGTCCGGCACGATGCCCTTCGCCTGGATGGAGCGGCCGCCGGGCGTGTAGTAGCGCGCCGTGGTGAGTTTGATGGCGGTATTGTTGCCCAATGGCAGGATGGATTGCACGGAACCCTTGCCGAAAGTCTGCGTGCCCATGATGACTGCACGCTTGTGATCTTGCAGTGCGCCGGCGACAATTTCCGATGCCGAGGCGGAACCGCCGTTGACCAGTACGACCAATGGCACGCTCTTGACGGAATCGGGCAGGTCTTTCAGGTAATCGTTTTTGCCGCTGCCGCGCAGGTAGTTTTCCGGGCTGGCGGTCAGGCGCATCTTCGCGTCTTCGGTGCGCCCTTCGGTATAAACCACCAGGGCGTTCTGGGCCAGGAATGCCGAGGAAACGCCGACCGCGCCGGTCAGCAGCCCGCCCGGGTCGTTGCGCAAATCCAGCACCAGCCCCTTGAGCGGTTCCTTGTTTTGTTTGATGAGGCTGTCCAGCGCGGTGGCGAGGTTTTCGCCAGTCTGTTCCTGGAATTGCGTGATGCGGATAAAACCGTAGCCGGGGTCAACTAGCTTGGATTTTACGCTCTGCACCTTGATGGTCGCGCGCTCCAGGCTGATGGTGAGCGGTTTGGATTCATCCTTGCGGACGATGGTCAAAACGATCTTGGTGCCCGGTTTGCCGCGCATGCGTTTCACCGCATCGCCCAACGTCATGCCTTTGACCAGGGTATCATCCAGTTTTACGATCAGGTCTCCGCTCCTGATGCCGGCGCGGTAGGCAGGCGTGTCTTCTATCGGCGAGACGACTTTAACCAGGCCGTCTTCCATGCTGACTTCGATGCCGAGCCCGCCGAACTTGCCTTGCGTGCCGACTTGTATTTCCTTGAAGGCTTCCGTGTCGAGATAGGCGGAGTGCGGGTCGAGGCCGCTCAACATGCCGTTGATGGCTTCGTCGATCAGTTTCTTGTCGGTGACGGGTTCGACGTAATCGCTCTTGATGCGGCCGAATACCTCGGAGAAGGCGCGCAATTCCTCGATGGGGAGCGGCGTGGCGAGCGCCTCCTTGTCTGCCATCGCGGCAAAATGCAGGCTGACCGACACGCCTGCAACCAGACCTAAACTGACCAAACCTATTTTTTCCAGAACGCGCATAATTTCCTCAATATCATTTTTTTGCCAGCCACTTCACCGGGTCGAGCGGTTTGCTTTCGTGGCGCAGTTCAAAGTATAAACCGGAATCCTCGTTGCCGCCGCTGTTCCCGACCGCCGCGACAATATCGCCGCCATGCAGCACATCGCCGACCTGTTTGTAAAGCGTTTCGTTATTGCCGTACAGGCTCATGTAACCCTTGCCGTGATCGACGATCAATAGGTTGCCGAAGCCGCGCAGCCAATCCGCGAACACTACCTGTCCCGCAGCAATAGCTTTGACAGGCTGCCCGGCAGAAGTTCTCAGGAACAAACCTTTCCAGAGCACACTGCTGTCCGGACGCGGCATACCGAACCGGTTGGCGACCTCGCCTTTGACCGGCAAAGCCAATTTGCCCTTGAGCTGGTCGAACGGATTGCCGTCAAAGCGGTTGTCCGGCAGGCTGTCGTTGCGGAACAACGCACCGGATTTGGGCTGGGCGAGCATTTTAGCCAGCTTTTCGACCAGCTGCGCGAGGCGGTTTTCGTCGCGCTGCAGCCGGTTGATCTCGCGGCGCTGCTGGCGCAACTGCTGCGAGATTTTCACCAGCATTTGTTGCCGGGCGTGCTGCTCTTTCTTCAGCGCTTCTTTCTGCGCCGCCTGTTCCGCGCGCAACGATTTCAATTCCGCGCGCTGCTCGCGGGTGGCTGTGCTGACCGTATTCAGGGCGGCGAGATCATTGCGCAGGTCGGCGAGCCAGGTGGCGCGACCGCGTGCGATGTATTTGTAATACTGCCAGTTGCGGAAAACCTGGTTGGGGTCGTGGCTGCTCAGCAACAACTTCGGGTATTCCTGCTGGCCGTCGAGGTATTGTTGGTACAACAACTTGCCCAGCAGAGCTTGTTGTTCGGTCATGCTGCCGCCCAGCCGCCGCTCCTGCCCCTGCAGCACGTCGAGTTTCTTGTCGGCTGCGCGCTGTTGTTCGGCGAGCTCGGCGAGTTTGCGGTTGCTGTTGCTGATCGCAAGTTCTGAATCGCGTAACGCATCGGCCGCTTCGGATTTCGATTCGCTGGTCTTGTCCAGCTCGTGTTGCATGGTGGCGATGCGTTTGCGCAGGTTCGCCAGATCCTCCTGTTGCGTGGCATGGGCGCTGTTTGCCATCAGGCCAAGGCACAGGGTAGCGCAGGTGATTCCGGGCAGTAAACGCAGGGCGCAATAACCAGCGGGCATTGCGCCGGATTGGAGTCTCATTGGTGCAATGCGCTACGCTTATTGCACCCTACAAATTGAATCAGGCTGCGCCCGGTCATTTCCGCTGGCTGCGGCAGCCCCATCATGGCCAGCAGGCTGGGCGCCAGATCGCGCAGCGCACCGCCTTCGCTCAGCTCCGCCTTGCGCCCAACATACAGGAACGGCACCGGGTTCAGGGTGTGCGCGGTATGCGCCTGGTGTGTGGTGCGATCGATCATTTGCTCCGCATTGCCGTGGTCGGCGGTGATGATGACTTCGCCGCCAATGGATTGCATCGCCCTGACCACGCGACCGACGCAGACATCCAGCGCCTCGATGGCCTGGGTGGCGGCTTCCATGTTGCCGCTGTGCCCCACCATGTCGCCGTTGGCGTAGTTGCAGATGATGGCGTGATACTGGCGGCTCAGGATTGCAGCTTCGAGCTTGTCGGTCACTTCAAACGCGCTCATTTCCGGTTTGAGGTCGTAAGTCGCGACCTTGGGCGAAGGGACGAGAATGCGGTCTTCGCCGGGGTAGGGGAGTTCCCTGCCGCCGCTGAAAAAGTAGGTGACATGCGCGTATTTCTCCGTTTCCGCGATACGCAACTGCTTGAGCCCCAGATTCGAGATGTATTCGCCGAAGCCGTTGTGGATGGTTTGCGGCGGGTAGGCGCAAGGCAGGTGAAAGTCCTCGCCGTAGCTGCTCAAGGTGACGTAAGCGGCGAGTTTCGGAAAACAGGTGCGCTCGAAACCGCCGAAGGTTGCGTCGGTCAGGGCGCGCGTGATTTCGCGCGCGCGGTCGGCGCGGAAATTCATGAACACCACCGTATCGCCGTCCTGCATGGCGCACTTCGCACCCTCTGAAACAATCACGGTCGGTTTGACGAACTCATCCGATTCGCCGCGCGCATAGGCCTGCTCCAGGCCGCTCAGCGTATCCGTCGCGCTGAATTCGGCACGGCCTTCAGTGAGCAGTTCGTATGCCGGTTGCACGCGCTCCCAGCGGTTGTCACGGTCCATTGCATAAAAACGGCCGGTGATGCTGGCGACCCGTCCGACACCCAATGCGGCGCATTTTTCCTGCAAACGTTGCAGGGATTGCGCGGCGCTTCTCGGCGGCGTGTCGCGCCCGTCAAGAAAAGCGTGTACACAGACCTTTTTCAGTCCGGCGCGCGCCGCCATTTCCAGCATGGCGAAGATGTGGTTCTCGTGGCTGTGCACGCCACCGGGCGAGAGCAACCCCATGATGTGCAGCGCGCTGTTGTTTTGTACGGCTAACGCAACAGCCTGGCCCATGGCCGGATTGGCGTAGAAGCTGCCGTCCTCGATGGCAACATCGACGCGGCTCAAATCCTGGTACACCACGCGTCCGGCACCGATGTTGAGATGGCCGACTTCGGAGTTGCCCATTTGCCCGGACGGCAAGCCGACATGCTTTTCGGAGGCATCGATCAGGGTGTGCGGATAATCGCGCCACAAGGCATCCCAATTGGGTTTGCGCGCCGCCAGTACAGCATTGAAATCGGGGTCTTCGCGATAGCCGAAGCCATCCAGGATAAGCAGCAAGACAGGGATAGCGTCCATTGATGTAAAATATAAGCGGAAGGTAATTTTACGAAGGCGCATTTTAGCCGATTTCGCGCCGCCCGGCGCGTGGTGCAGCGGGATAATCCGGAGAATTGATATGGCAAGCAAGTTGATTGACAGGGAAGAAGATATTCAACAGGCCGCACAGGCCATCAAGGCGATCGCGCATCCGTTGCGGCTGAAGATTTTGTGCGTCCTCGGCGACCAGGAAATCAGCGTACAGGATATCGTTGATCAGGTTGGCACCTCGCAGAGCAATATTTCGCAACATCTGGCGATATTGCGCGACAAGGGCGTATTGGCGACGCGCAAGGATGCGAACCGGGTGTATTACCGCATCGGCGATTTACGCACGCTCAAGCTGGTCGGAATGATGCGCGATGTGTTTTGCAGCACGTAAGGAGTTTGCTATTTGTTTCAAATATAAGTATATTCTTATATAACGAAACTGTAGGTGGGGTGGTGCGGTGAAAAAACCTTGGATTTTTGGCATGTTATTACTTGGCGTCCCGGCTGCCCAAGCCGTCGGCCAGCCTGCCGTTGCGCCCGTGCAATATCGCGAGGTGGCGCAGACTTACAGTGCGGACGGCCTGGTGGAGGCGGTGCGGCAGTCCACCGTGTCCGCGCAGATCGGCGGGCGCGTCAAGGAAATCAGCTTCGATGTCGGGGATCGCGTCAGCAAGGGCCAGATAATTCTGCGTATCGACGAGCGCGAGGCGGCGCAGGCGCTGGCGGGCAGCCAGGCGCAGGTGTTGCAGGCGCAGGCCAACATGCACAACGCCAAAGCGGCTTATGAGCGCGCCCGGCAGTTGTTCGCGCAAAAGTTCATCAGCCAGGCGGCGCTCGACAAGGCGCAGGCCGACTACAAGGTGGCATTGGCGCAAGCCGCAGCCAGCGAGGCGGGTGCCGGACAGGCCAGCCTCGCGCACGGCTATACGGCGGTGATCGCGCCCTATAGCGGGGTCGTGGCGGCACGCCACGTGGAAGTCGGTGAAATGGTGATGCCAGGCAAGCCCTTGCTGACCGGCTTCGACACCTCCGAGATGCGCGTACTGGTCAGCGTGCCGCAAGACCGGCTGGGCGATGTCGGCGCGCGGCCGGAAGCGAAGGTGGAAATCCCCTCGTTGAAACGCTGGATTGATGCCGCCTCGGTGACGGTGCAGCCGCTTGCCGATGCGCGCACCCACAGCACGCTGGCGCGCGTGTATCTGCCGCAAAACGAAACAGGTGTTTATCCCGGCATGTTCGTGCGCGTGCATTTCGTGGTGGGCAAGGCGAGCAAGCTGGTGATACCGGAGAGCGCCGTGCTGCGCCGCAGCGAAGTGGTTGCCGTGTATGTGCTGGACGAAAAGGGCGGCGTGAAATTGCGCCAGGTGCGGCTCGGCGAGGCGCTGGCGGATGGGCTGGTCGAAGTGCTGGCCGGCCTGAATGCGGGGGAGCAGGTTGCCCTGGAACCGATCAAGGCCGGCATGTCCGGCAGCGGGCGGAAATAGCGCGATGGGAATTTCCGGGCGGATTGCCAGGCATTTTCTGCACTCGCAGATGACCCCGCTGCTGGCGCTGGTCGCCGTGCTGCTGGGCTTGTTTGCCGTGCTGGTGACGCCGCGTGAGGAAGAGCCGCAGATCAACGTGACCATGGCGAACGTGCTGATCCCGTATCCCGGCGCATCGGCGGGCGATGTCGAGCGCACGGTTGCAACGCCTGCCGAGCAAGTGCTGGCGCAGATCGCCGGGGTGGATCACATCTATTCGGTATCGCAGCCGGGCATGGCGGTGGTCACCGTGCAGTTCAAGGTCGGCGAGGAACATATTCCCTCTCTGGTCAAACTCTACGACGTGGTCAATTCCAACGTGGACTGGCTGCCGCCGACGCTGGGTGTGGGGCGGCCGATCATCAAGGCCAAGGGTATCGATGACGTGCCGGTGGTCGCGCTGACGCTGTGGCGCGAGCAGGATGCAGGCGGCGGCATCGAGCTGACCCAGGTGGCGCACGCCATCGAGGCCGAGCTGAAGCGCGTGCCGGACACGCGCGAAGTGAGCACGCTGGGCGCGACGCAGCGCATGGTGCGCGTGCTGCTCAGCCCGGAAAGCCTGAACGCCTACCGGCTCACCATGCAGGACGTGCGCGCCGCGCTGCAATCCGCCAACGTGTCGCAGAACGCCGGCAACCTGGTGCAGGACAACCGCGAGGTGCTGGTGCAGACCGGCAGCTTCCTGAGCAGCGCCGGGGAAGTGAAGCAACTGGTGGTCGGCGTGGTCAACGGTAAACCGGTATTCCTGCGCGACATCGCCGAGGTGCGGGACGGCGCGGACCAGCCGAACAGCTACGTGTGGTTCGGCACCGGACCCGCCGCCGCCGATAAACAGATCGAGGCGCAGGGTAAATTTACCGCCGTGACCGTGGCGGTGACCAAGAAGCCGGGTGCCAATGCGGTGGAAATTGCCGGCAATCTGATGCGGCGCGTGGAGGAACTCAAGGGCAGCGTCATTCCGGACGACGTGCAGGTCAGCATCACGCGCAACTATGGCGAGACCGCCAACGACAAGGCGATGAAGCTGATCCAGAAGCTGCTGTTCGCCACCTTCGCGGTGGTCGCGCTGGTATGGCTGACGATGGGGCGGCGCGAGGCGCTGGTGGTCGGCATCGCGGTGCTGCTGACGCTGGCGGCGACCCTGTTCGCCTCCTGGGCATACGGCTTCACGCTGAACCGCGTGTCGCTGTTCGCTTTGATTTTCTCCATCGGCATTCTGGTCGACGATGCCATCGTGGTCGTGGAGAATATTCATCGCCGGCGCGCGCTGGCGCCACAACAATCTTTGGCGGAAATTATCCCGGAAGCGGTGGATGAAGTGGGCAGCCCGACCATCCTCGCGACCTTCACGGTGATCGCCGCATTGTTGCCGATGGCGTTCGTCAGCGGCCTGATGGGGCCGTACATGAGCCCGATCCCGATCAACGCCAGCATGGGCATGCTGATCTCGTTGGCGGTGGCGTTCGTCATCACGCCGTGGCTGGTGTACCGCTTCGCCGGGGCGCAGCACGATACTGTTCGGGATGAGCAGAACACCGGGATCGACCGCTTCTTCCGCGAGCACCTGAGCCCGTTCCTGAATCGGGAAGGCGGAAAAAGCGCGCGACGCAAACTGTGGCTGGCCATCCTTGCCGCTCTGCTGCTGGCGGTATTGCTGGGTGTGGTGAAGCTGGTGGTGCTGAAGATGCTGCCGTTCGACAACAAGTCGGAGTTCCAGGTGGTGGTGGATATGCCGACCGGCACGGCGCTGGAACAGACCAACGCGGTGCTGCACGAGATCGGCGATTATCTGGCGGCCGTACCGGAAGTGACCGACTACCAGGCCTATGCCGGTGCTGCCTCGCCGATCAATTTCAACGGCCTGGTGCGCCAGTATTATCTGCGCAGCGCCGCCGATCAGGGCGACATCCAGGTCAATCTGCGCGACAAGCATCAGCGCGACCGCAGCAGCCACGAGATCGCCGGCACCGCACTGGAGCCGGTGCAGAAGATCGCACAAAAATGGGGCGCAAAGGTGAAGATCGTCGAAGTGCCGCCCGGACCGCCGGTGATGTCGCCGATCGTAGCGGAAATCTACGGGCCGGATTATGGCGGCGCGCGCGCCGTGGCCGGCAAGGTGCGCGAACAGTTCGCCGCGACGGCCGACATCGTCGGCATCGACGACAGCGTCACCGAACCCGCGCCCAAGCTGCTGCTGCATGTGTTGCAGAGCAAGGCGGCGCTGCTCGGGGTTGCGCCGCACGACATCGTCGACGCGATTGCCGTGGCGTTGTCCGGACAGGATGTCGCCTCGCTGCACGACGAGAACGCGAAATACGCGCCGCCGCTGCGCATCGGTCTGCCGGCGGAACGGCGCAGCCAGATCGGCGAGGTGCTCAAGCTCAAGGTGCGCGCACGCGACGGCGTTCTGGTGCCACTGTCCGAACTTGTGCAGGTTGTCCCCGCGCAGCGCGACTACCCGATTTACCACAAGAACCTGCTGCCGGTAGCGTATGTGTTCGGCGACATGGCGGGCGAGTTGGATAGCCCGCTGTACGGCATGTTTGGCATCAACGCCAAGACCGGCGGCATGGCGCTGGAGCAGGGCGGCAACCTGGAGAGCTATTTCTTCAAACAGCCTTCCGATCCCTATGCTGGCTATGCGCTGAAATGGGACGGCGAGTGGCAGGTGACTTTCGAGACTTTCCGCGACATGGGCATCGCCTACGGCGTCGGCCTGATCCTGATTTACCTGCTGGTGGTGGCGCAGTTCAAGTCGTACCTGGTGCCGCTGGTCATCATGGCGCCGATCCCGCTGACCATCATCGGCGTGATGCCGGGGCATGCGCTATTCGGCGCGCAGTTCACCGCGACTTCGATGATCGGCATGATCGCGCTGGCCGGCATCATCGTGCGTAATTCCATTTTGCTGGTGGATTTCGTCAACCTGCAATTGCGCGATGGAGTCGGGCTGCAACAAGCGGTGATCGCCGCCGCCGGCGCGCGCGCCAAGCCGATTGTTCTGACCGGGCTGGCGGCGATGCTGGGCGCGCTGTTCATCCTCGACGATCCGATCTTCAACGGCCTCGCGCTGGCCTTGATATTCGGCATTCTCGTCTCCACCTTACTCACGCTGGTGGTAATTCCGGTATTGTATTACGCCGCGCTGTACCGGAAATTCCCGTAGGTTTTTTAATCCAAAAAGGAGTCTCGAAACATGAGTGCAGAACGTATCGTCCGTATTGTCGCGGGTTTTTTCATCCTGCTGTCGCTGGCGTTGGGCGCGGAAGCCAGCCCGCTGTTCGTTAACCAGAATTTCCTGTGGTTCACCGCCTTCGTCGGCGCCAACCTGTTCCAGAGCGGCTTTACCCGGATCTGCCCGCTGGATAACATCCTCGCAAAATCCGGCATCAAGGGCGGTTCTTGCTGAAAAAAACACTGGCCGTGCAGCGCCCGGCCCATATCAGCCTGTTTGTTGTCGGGCTGATGTGGGTTTTTCCTTTTCTGCATTACCGCCACCAACACCCGCTGACCACTTTCTACCAGGAATGGTGGAGCGCGCTGCTTGGCGTGCTGGCGCTCACCCTGCTGGCCTCGCGCGACTATTGGCGGCAGCCGCAAGTGCCGCGCATCGCGCAACTGCCCATCGCCTTGCTCGGCATCGTGCTGTTGCAATGGGGGCTGGGAAAAGTGGCTTATTCCGATCAGGCCTTGCTGTATATCCTCTATCTGTTGTTCGCGGCATTGTTGATGCTGCTTGGCGCGCGGCTGCGCGAATGTTTCGGCATGGAAAAATTGGCAACGGTGCTGGCGATGTTCTTGCTGATTGGCGCGGAGCTCAGCGCGTTAATCGGGGTATTGCAGCATTACCGCTGGCCTACGCCGCTGGATTCCGTCATCGTGATGAAGGTTTCATCCAGCGTGTTCGGCAACCTTGCCCAGCCCAACCATTTCGCCAACTACATCGCGCTGGGCCTGGTTTCGCTCGGGTTGTTGCTCCAGCAACAACGGCTCAAGGCAGCTTATGTGGCAGTGCTGGCCGCGCCGCTGCTGTTCGTGATGACCCTGAGCGGCTCGCGCAGCTCCTGGCTGTATTTGCTGATGATGGCCGGCCTGGCCTGGTGGTGGGCGCGGCGCGATGCCGCGCAGCGGCCGCTGTTGCGCTACAGCATGCTGCTGGTTGCCGGGTTTGGCGCGATGCATCTGGCCGTGCAATTGCCGTTCCTGGCCGGCGCGGACGGCAGCATCGACACCATGCAGCGCCTGTTCGGCGACGATGCGAGCGGGGCGATCCGCCTGTACCTGTGGCGCGAGACATGGCTGATGTTCATGCAATCGCCGTGGCTGGGCGCCGGCTTCGGGCAATTTGCCTGGCAGCATTTCCAGTTGCAGCCGGTATTGCATGGCGGCGTCACGGGTTTGTACAACAATGCGCACAACCTGGTTTTTCATCTGGCCGCCGAAGCGGGCATGGCCGGGTTGCTGGCGTTGTCCGGGTCGCTGGGCATCTGGTTTTATGGCCTGAGGCGCGCGGCGCTCGATGCCGCGCACTGGTGGGGCCATGCCGCGCTGGGCGTGCTGGCTATCCACAGCCTGCTCGAATATCCGCTGTGGTACACCTATTTTGTCGCGGTTGCGGCGGTCTTGCTGGGCGCGCTGGACGAAACGCGTTACCGGCTCGAACTGCGCAATGCGGGGCGCCTGCCCGTCGTGGCGATCCTGCTGCTGGGGCTGATGGCGCTGGCGCAGCTGCGTGGCGGTTACCAGCAGCTGGAGCGGGCGCTGGCGACGCGCCCGGCTCAGGCGGGCGACAGCAGCGCCTTCGAGCGCATGCGGGACGGCCTGGTTGCGGTGCGCGGCGGGTCGCTGCTGTCGCCTTACGCCGAGCTGTTCATGAGTTCGCTGATCGAAGTAGGCGATGGCCGCATCGCGGATAAACTGGAATTGAACTCGCGCGTGATACGCTTCGTGCCGACCGGCGCGGTGGCGTACCGCCAGGCTATGTTGCTGGCGCAGGCAGGGCGGCAGGAAGAGGCCAGAACCATGCTGGAGCAGGCCATCTGGTCGTACCCCGGAGAATTTTCCGGCGCGCATCGGCAGATCGCCGAATTGGCGGAAAAAGACCCCGAGCACTTTTCCTCTCTGCTAGAATTCGCCCTCCAAAAAGAACAGGAGTACAGGCGTGCAGTTCGTCACCGATAACATTCTTCCGATTTCCATGGCGTTGTTCAGCGGCTTCATGCTGCTCTGGTCGATATTCGGCAACCGTATTCGCGGCATCAAGGAGGCGGATTGCCCCGCGGCCCTGCAACTCATCAACCATAAAAGCGCGCTGGTGCTGGATGTGCGCGAAGAGGGAGAATACAAGCTCGGACATATCTTGAATTCCAGGCAGATACCGCTCGGCAAACTCAATGAGCGTATCGGCGAACTGGAAAAATACAAGGAGAATCCCATTGTGGTGGTGTGCCGTACCGGCAGCCGCTCCGCCGTAGCCTGTGCGGTGCTTGGCAAGCACGGCTTTACCCAGGCCTATAACCTGGCGGGCGGAGTGACGGCCTGGCAGAAAACCAATTTGCCTTTGGAGAAATCGTAGTGGCGAATGTCATGATGTACTGCACCGCAGTCTGTCCCTACTGCGTGCGCGCCGAGCAATTACTGCAGCGCAAGGGTGTGCGGGAGATCGAAAAGATACGCGTCGATTTGCAGCCGGAATTACGCGCGGCGATGATGGAAAAGACCGGGCGGCGCACCGTGCCGCAAATTTATATCGGCGATAAACATGTCGGCGGCTTCGACGATCTCGCATCGCTCGAACGCGCCGGCGAACTGGATAAACTTTTAGCACCATAACCTCGGAGAAAAAAATGACTGAAGCTGTACAGGAAAATTCCCAACCCATGTTCAATATAGAAAAGCTCTATGTGAGAGATCTCTCGCTGGAGATCCCGCACGCGCCGCATATTTTTCTGGAGCGCGAAAACCCGCAAATCGAAGTTCAGTTGAACACCGAAACAGCGACGATTGAGGCGGATGTATACGAAGTGATGATCACCACCACGGTGACGGCCAAGGTCGGCGAGAAGGTAATGTTTCTGATCGAAGCCAAGCAGGCCGGCATCTTCCGCCTGAGCAATCTGCCCAAAGAAGATATGGAGTCGGTGCTGGCGGTGATGTGCCCGAGCATCCTGTTCCCGTATTTGCGCGAAGTCGTTTCCAATGTCGCGGTGCGCGCCGGCTTTTCGCCGGTAATGCTGAATCCGGTCAACTTCGAAATGCTCTATCAGCAGCACAAGCAGGAGCAGGCGCAGGCTGCTGCGGCTACCACCCACTGATGAAACTGTCCGATCCGCTACGTTCGATTGTGCTGGCCGCGCTGCTATATGGCGCGGGCGCGGCGCACGCGGCAGATTTCGTATCGGTCGGTGAGAACAGCGCGATTCTTTATGACGCGCCCTCGGTCAAGGCGAAAAAACTGTTCGTGGTGAACCGCTACATGCCATTCGAGCAGATTGTCGTGCTGAATACATGGGTCAAGGTGCGTGACCGTTCCGGCGGGTTGTACTGGATCGAAAAAAGCGCATTGAGCGACAAGCGCTATGTGTTTGCGCTGGCGCCGGTGCTGGATGTGCGCGCCGAACCCGACCAGGCAGCGCCACTCCTGTTTCAGGTGCGCCAGCAAGTGGCGCTCGAGTATCTCGAATCGACCGGAACCGGATGGATCAAGGTGCGCCATCAGGGTACGGATGGCGGCTATGTGAGCAGCGCCGATGTATGGGGCGATTGATCGTCAAATTTCACCGTAGGGGCGCGATTCATCGCGCCCTTGTTTGATGCTTCAATTAGATCAGGGCGAGATAAATTGCGCCCCTACGATATGAACATTACCGTTATCGGCGCGGGAGCATGGGGAACCGCGCTTGCCATCAGCCTGTCCGCCCATCACCGCGTCACGCTGTGGTCGATCGATGCCGCCCAGGTCGAGGCGATGCGCGCCGCGCGCTGCAACCAGAGCTTTCTTCCGGATATCCCGTTGCCGGAAAACCTCGATCTGAGCGCAGATCTTCCCGCCGCCATGGAAGGCGCGGAATTGGTGATCGTCGCCGTTCCCGTCGCCGCGTTGCGTTCCGTGCTGAAAGAAATAGCCCGGTTGCCAGGACGCCGTCCCCTCCCTAACTCTCCCCCGATACCCTCTCCTCAATCCTCTGATGGAACAACTAGCCATTCGGCTAGCCCATCAAAAAACGGTGGGCAAGCCGCTGGTTATCCCGCAAGCGGGCGAGGAGGCGAACGAGAAAAACAATTGTCGATTTCTGCGGGAGAAACGACAAACGAGAAGGGCATTGTAAAATTTCCGGGCGTGATCTGGGTGTGCAAGGGTTTTGAGGCGGAGACGACGCTGCTGCCGCACCAGGTAGCCGCCGAGGTGCTGCCGGAGGAGTTCCCGCGAGGCGTGTTGTCCGGCCCCAGTTTCGCGCAGGAAGTTGCACGCGGCCTTCCTGCCGCGTTGACGCTCGCTTCCCAGGATCATGAATTCGCGCAACGCGCCGCGCAGGCACTGCATCATGCGCGCCTGCGCATCTACGCCAGCAGTGACGTGATCGGTGTGGAAGTCGGCGGAGCGGTCAAAAATGTCATGGCAATTGCCGCCGGTATTTGCGACGGGCTGGGGCTTGGGTATAACGCGCGCGCCGCCCTGCTGACGCGCGGCCTAGCCGAGATTGCACGGCTAGGCCTGAAGCTCGGCGGGCGGCCCGAAACACTGAGCGGATTATCCGGCGCGGGCGACCTGATCCTGACCTGCACCGGCGACCTGTCGCGCAACCGCCAGGTCGGCATGTTGCTGGTGCAGCAGTACGACCTGCCAGAAATACTGCGCCGCCTCGGACATGTCGCCGAAGGCGTCTATACAGTGCGCGAAGTGCATCGTCTGGCGCAACGCCTCGGCGTGGCGATGCCGATCTCCGAGGCGGTGTACCGCGTGCTGTATGAGCAGTTGCCGGCAGCGGACGCGGTGGAGGCATTGCTGAACCGTGTGCCGAATATGGAATTCTGAAAGAGAAGGGGGAAGGGAGAGGAGAAGGGTAAAAGCGTTGAACCGCTTTACTACCCAGTTCGGTGACAGAATGCCGCAGCGGCCAGCCTCCCGGCGGAGTCGTAGGCATAGTCGTAGACGCTGGTCTGGCCGTTCAATGTGACGGTTTTTTTGGTCAGGTTGCCGGCGTTGTCGCGCTGGTACTGCTCGTCGAACAGCACGGTCGCGCCCTGGCTGGCGGTGAAGCCGGATACCCGGCCAAAGCTGTCGTAGCTCTGGCTGGTGGCGATCTGGCCGAGCGCGGTGCCGGTGACCAGGCCGTTGCCGGGATCGCGCGTCAGCGTCATATTTCCCGCGCCGGTCAGCAGGCCGTCGGCATCGTAGGCGTAGGCGATGCTGCTGCCGTTCACCCCGATCTGGCTCGCGCGGAAGAAATTGTCATAGGCGGTGGTGAGGGCGCCGGGGACGGGGCCGGTGACAGATTGCAGGTCAGCTAATCTGAGCGGGGCGCACATGGGAGCGGGTTAATTGTTGAAATCAGCCTCGTGGAAAACAATGCGAACACGAGCCCTTTAATCCGCGATCATCCGTGGGTATCGCCTTGCTACGCTTACTACGTTTCGTAGTATACTCAACTGCGTTTCGTAAATCATGGGTTATCTTTATGGCTGTTATCTTGCACAAGCAATCAACAGCCGCCCTGGCCATCAGCGCCGAAGAGCGTGATTTTTTTGTAGCGTTGGGTGAGCGCATCGCTGCACTGCGCAAAGCACACAACATCACCCAGACACAGTTGGCCGAGGCGCTGGGCGTGTCGCAACAAACTGTTCAGGCTTACGAGATGGGGCGGCGGCGCATTCCGGTGTCGGCCATGCCAATCGTGGCGCGCACGCTTGCCGCACCTTTGGAAGAGTTGTTTGGAGGGGCCAGCCGCACCGCTCAAAAGCGTGGCCCCGCTGCCCGCCTCCAGCAGCAAATAGAGGCCGTCAGCCAACAGCCCAAGATGCAGCAGCGCTTTGTCAGCCAAATGCTCAATACCGTGCTGGCTCAGGCGCAACGCTAAAAACAGACGCCGTGGCCGACACTGTTTACGATTTTCAGTGGGATGCCGTCAAGGCGGCGGCCAATGCAGACAAGCATGGCGTGACGTTCGAGCAGGCCGCGACGGTATTTCTGGACCCTCTGGCACTGACGGTTTTCGATGAGACCCACAGCCAGGATGAAGAACGGTGGTGGTTGCTGGGGCATGATGCCAGCGGAACATTGTTGCTGGTGGCGCATACCCATCAGGCCACCGGCCCCGCCAGCGCCAGCGTCCGCTTGATTTCAGCACGTCCGGCAACCAAGCGCGAACGGCAATTTTATGAGAACGAACCACGATAGGTGCAAACATGAACGTGAACGCGACCACAACGCATGACGATGACGATATGCCCGCCGAAGTAAATTTTGCGGGTGCTACGCGCGGCAAATTCTACCGCCCCAATCTGCGGCTCAACCTGCCGGTTTATCTGGATGCCGAGGTGCAGGATTATCTGAACGCCATCGCCGCTAAAAAAGGCATGCCGCTTTCGCAGCTCGCCAATGATCTGCTCAAAAGAGAAATCGGAATTATCGAGGCAGTGAAGTAGCAGGACAGGCGGCTAAAAAAGAAGCCACTCGCATCCGGTTTATCGGATGGAGTGGCTTCTTATTTTTTGAAGAAGAAAGATAAATCGGAACCAACATCCGGCGCAATGCCCGTTGGTTATTGCGCCTACGCGGGTTGAAAACAATGCGTACACGACCCCTTTAATCCCATCGCCGTTTAACCCAAATAATCCATTGGCAAATTCAACCCGCCTCCCCCTTTGTAAAAGGGGGATTGAGGGGGATTTTTGTATCCGTGCGACATCCAAATCCCCCCTCACCCCCCTTTTTCAAAGGGGGGAATACCAATTAGTGTTCGTAGGATGCGGTGAGGCACGAACCGCATCAATCGCGAACGATGCGGTTCCTTCGTTACCGCATCCTACCGGGCTGTGCGGGGGGTGTCGGGTAACCGGCGTTCCTACCGCGACCAGACCACGGTTTCCAGTGAAAATCACAGCAATTCTCCCTGTTTGAAAACCGGAAAACCGTGGTCTGTCCCCAATGCTGTTCACTTAACAAAATTTCCGCTACACTCCTCCGGTGCGTAAAACATATCGGGGGGTGATGCATGGCGGGGAAGGCGGCAGAACTGGGTGGGCATGTCAGGGTATCCGACTACTTGAGTGTGGGGCTACTATCGCGCTTAGTTCCGCCTACCCTGGTTGATGAAGCCCTCACGGCGCATGAGCGCCACAGCAAAAGGCAGCGAGACCTCCCGGCGCATGCCGTCGTTTATTACGTCATGGCACTTTCCCTTTACCGGGGGGTTAACACCGAAGAGGTTTTACGCGTCGTCACCGAAGGCATGGACTATCTCGGGGATGGCTCCATCCGCCGCGAAGTGGGCAAATCGGGAATCAGCGCATCCCGTACGCGCTTGGGGGCAGACGTGATGCGCCACATTGCCGAGCAAGCCTTGACACCTCTCGCACAACCGCAAACGGAGGGGGCATTCTATAGCGGCTTGCGGCTCGTTAGCGTCGATGGTACGACACTGGAAGTGGCTGACGAAGCGGGCAACCGCGAAGCCTTTGGCGTGCCCGGCACCAACAAAGGCCAAACGGGTTACCCGCAAATTCGTTGCGTCGGGCTGCTTGAAAAGGGCACGCATGCCCTCTTTGGTATTGCGCTGGGCGGGTACAAAGATTCGGAAGTGAGCTTGGCGCACAAAGCGCTCAAGAACCTCAAGCCTGGAATGTTGTGCCTGGCAGACCGGGGGTTTTCCGGCTACCCGCTGTGGCAGGCTGCCTGCCAAACGGGTGCACAACTGCTTTGGCGTATTATCAAGAACAGAAATTTGCCCGTACTGGAACGGTTCGAGGACGGCTCGTATTTGAGCGAAATTAGCCCGTCGCCGGCGACGCTCAAGAAGATGGACGACAAGACAGCGACTGCCATCACGGTGCGCGTCATTGATTACCACTTGCCGGGGGTGGCAGATGCCGAGCCGGTGTACCGGCTGATTACGACTTTGCTGGATAGCGGGCAGTACCCGGCGGACGAGCTGGCCGCGCTTTATCATGAACGGTGGAGTATCGAGACAGCCTTTGCCGAAATCAAGACGACACTCAAAGGGGCGGACATCGTGCTGCGCAGCAAAACGCCGGAGTTGGTACGCCAGGAGTTCTGGGGGTTATTGTTGGCGCATCATGTGGTGAGGAAATTAATGTTGGAGGCGTCGCTATCGAAACGGCGAGCGCCGGATAGCCTCAGCTTCAAAAACGGCCTGTCCATCATCCGCCGCAAACTGCCCGCCAGCGGTGCCGTTTCCCCCTGAGCGCTTCCAAAAGTGGTGGGCGGTGTTGATTAAAGAGATCGCCGATGGCATATTGACCAGCCCGAGGGGGCGATCCAATCCTCGCGTGGTGAAGAGGCGAACAAAGAAATTCTTACCCCGCAAGGGGGATGAGATTTTAAATATTGAGCAGGATTGGACTCCGAGGGTTGTTAAGTGAACAGCATT
>MGXA01000028.1 GCA_001801215.1 Gallionellales bacterium RIFCSPLOWO2_02_FULL_59_110
CGCGCCTGATCGGCGCGCCGCCCGGCTACGTCGGCTTCGACCAGGGCGGCCTGCTCACCGAGGCGATCACCAAGCAGCCGCATTGCGTGCTGCTGCTCGACGAGATCGAGAAGGCGCATCCGGATATCTTCAACATCCTGCTGCAGGTGATGGATCACGGCACGCTCACCGACAACAACGGGCGCAAGGCCGATTTCCGTAACGTGATGATCGTGATGACCACCAACGCGGGCGCGGAGGCGCTGAACAAGACGCAGATCGGCTTCACCAAGACCGCCGCCGCCGGCGATGAAATGGCCGACATCAAGCGCATATTCACGCCGGAGTTCCGCAACCGCCTCGACGCCATCGTCTCCTTCGCGCCGCTGGACAAGGAAGTCATCCTGCGCGTGGTGGACAAGTTCCTCATGCAGCTCGAGGAACAGTTGCACGAGAAGAAGGTGGACGCGGTATTCACCGACGCACTCAAAAATCACCTCGCCGAGCACGGCTTCGACCCGCAGATGGGCGCGCGCCCGATGGCGCGCCTGATCCAGGACACGATCCGCAGCGCGCTGGCCGACGAACTGCTGTTCGGCAAACTGGCGAACGGCGGCAAGGTCACCGTGGACGTGAAGGACGGCAAGGTGGGACTGGAGTTCGCGGAGGAGGCTGTAGCGGTCTGAACCATCGGCAAGCCAGCGTAGGGCGCAATAACCAACGGGCATTGCGCCGCATAAGAAAAACATCCGGCGCGTACAAGCCCGGATGGAATGAAATGAAATCCGGTAAATTTCCCGGATTCCGCTACGCTTCATCCGGGCTACCCGTCACAGTCTGAATGCCAACTTCTGCTATCTATCGAGGGCGTTTCGCGCCCTCCCCCACCGGCCCCCTGCATTTCGGCTCTCTCGCCGCCGCAGTCGGCAGCTATCTCGACGCAAGACATCACAACGGCACCTGGCTGGTGCGCATGGAAGACCTCGACACGCCACGCTGCGTGCCGGGCGCGGCGGACGACATCCTGCGCACCCTCGAAGCCTTCGGCCTGCACTGGGACGGCGAAATCCTCTACCAGAGTCGGCGCAGCGCCGCCTACGAAGAAGCCCTGCAACATTTGAAAGAAACCGGTGCCGCCTATCCCTGCTGCTGCACGCGTAAGGAAATCGCCGACTCGGCGTTACACGGCATCGACGGCCCGGTCTATCCGGGCACCTGCCGCAACGGTGTTCCCGCCGGACGCGAGGGCAGGGCGTGGCGCGTGCGCACCGGCCTGGCTCCCTCCCCCTTGACGGGGGAGGGCTGGGGAGAGGGTGAGAACTTGAAGCCACCCTTCTCCCTTCACCCTTCCCTGATCGAATTCGACGACGCCCTGCAAGGCCATGTTGCACAGCACCTCGAAAGCGAAATCGGCGACTTTGTCGTGAAGCGCGCCGACGGGCTGTTCGCCTACCAGCTCGCGGTGGTGGTGGACGATGCGTTTCAGGGCATCACGCATGTGGTGCGCGGCGCCGACCTGCTGCATTCCACGCCGCGCCAGATCTATTTGCAACGCCTGCTCGGTTTTGCCACCCCGGACTACATGCACCTGCCGGTGGCGGTAAACGCGCAAGGCGAAAAACTCAGCAAGCAGACCCTCGCCCCCGCTCTCACAACCGATGACGTAAGCGCGACGCTGACAGCGGTGCTGGAATTTTTGCGCCAGCAGCCGCCCGCCGAGTTGCGGCGCGGCGAGCCGCAGGCATTGCTGGACTGGGCGGCGGCCAACTGGCGGGCGCAGGCCATGTCGGGCATGTCCAGCGCGCCCGCCCCTCAGGCTCAGCGCGGCGGCGGATAAGGCGCCGGGACGGCAGCTGGCGGCGGCGGTGGCGCTGCTGGAGCGGCGGCTGGCGGCGTACCGGGAGCCGCAGCGGGCGGAGGCGGCGGGTAGTAGCTCTGGCGCGGCATCGCATAGCCAGGAACCTGGTTGCCCTTGGAGTACATGCACTGCTGGTAGGCGATGTCGTAACGCCGCTGCGCATCCCAGGAAGCGCCCGAGCTCTCGCCCGCTCCCACCATGCTGCCGAGCACGAGGCCCGCAGCCGCGCCAGCACCGGCGCTGTCATGACCGCCGCCCAGGGCGCCCGCAGCCGCGCCGATGACCGTTCCCAGGATGGCGGCACCGGCAAAATTCTGCGCGGCAGAATCGTCGCGGGTCTGGCCGGTGGATTGCGCGGCAAAACTGCGGCAATACAGGTCTTCACCGACAAACACCTCGAAAGGCTTTCCCGGTGTCGGCATCACCGCAATCCGCGGCCCGGTGGGTGCCGAGGCGCATCCGGTCAGAGCTGCTGCCAGAAGCGAATAAGCAAGGATTTTTCGCATGATGAACCCTCCTCTGGTTGGCTATTTTGCCGGAACGTCGGGCGGCGTTGCCGGCACCGCCTTCCAGCCATCCGGGCAACTCGATACGTAAGGATAATAACTCTTGCTGGCCTCGCAATAATACCAGTTCTGCACCGGCTGGGCAGGGGGAGCGACCGGTTGCGTGGCAGCCTCGGGCGCCGGCTGCACTACCACGACGGGCGGAACATAGGGGTCGGGATAGGGATAGACCGGCTTGGGATAGAAATACCACATCCCGCCGGCGACCCACCACCAGCCCAGCCTGCCGTCGTGCCGGGTATGGTGCCAATTCCCCCTGCGCCAGGTGTCGTGATGGCGCGTGTGAAAATGACGGATATCGCGGTGCTTGCCCCAGCTATGGTCGCCCCGATGCCTCTGGGGCGGCGGGTCTGCCAGAACCGGCAGGGAAGTTGCCAGAACAGCGACAGCCAATATGGAAAGGATATGCCGTTTCATGTCGTTCTCCTTTTGAAATTTCGCGATGGTGGAAATGCGCGCCGGTCGATGCCTGCGGCCTGCTTCCGTGCCCTGCAAACGTTGCCGAACCTTCCCGTTTGCCCTTCAATTTTTTATTACGGCGAGCAAATGGTACTCCTGTGAGGCACAAGGGTTGTAACCAATGTTCCGGAAATTGTTTCAGAATGTTAAGGACGCGCTGATTTATTCGGTTTCGTCGTTCCCGCGAAGGCGGGAACCCAGTTAAGTAAAGGCACTGGATCCCCGCCTTCGCGGGGATGACGAATAAATCAGCGCCTCCCTAAGGAATGGGCACCACGGCTCCGGCTTTCTATGGACTAAAGCCCATGAAAGATCGTATACGGCGGCAGGCCAACACGCGCGCATCTACGAAACGCTGTCGCAGTGTGGCGTGTGCCGTTTTTTGGCGTTGACGCGACCAATTCTTGCCATGGGGACGGGCGAGGGGTGGAATCGGATTGACGGGGGGATTTACTATGCGCAAAGTTTTGTTTGACTTGGGCGGTTGAAATTCCTATTCTTCAATCTTCAGCTCGTAAAGGAAGCCTTGCAAGACAAGGGTATCGGCGATCAATGCAGCGTGACCTTGCAAACCGGACGATGCCTTTGGCGAATATGATCATGAACTGGTCGAGGTGGAAGCGCGTAAGGTATTTCCGAAAGAAGTCGCGGTCGGCATACAGCCCTGAGGCGGCTCAGAGAATCGATCCGGCATGCACTGAATTTTTTACTCGCAAAATATGAATAACAGATACACGCAGGACAAAGCGGCCAGCGCCGAGGTTTTGAGGCTGATTCTCCAGAAAGCGGCAGGGCATCAGGCTTCGTTTACACCGCCAACTTATGCCGTGTGGTACGAGTTCCTGACCGGCATCAATCCCCCGTTGAGCGAGGCGATGAACAATTTGCTCAATGGTAATGAGCAGATTACCAGCGAAATAGCGCAGAAATTGTTTGACCGCCATATTTCCGAAAGTAATCCTGAAGCGCAAAAAGCTTTTCGGCTGAATATACAAAGAGTGTTTGGCAACTTGGCGCAGATTGCCGAAACAGCGGGCGGCGAAACAGGCCGTTTCAGTGCCGGTTTGCAAAAGTATGGAGAGAAACTGACCAGCATGCCGGATACGCCCATGCTGCAAAATCTGGTCAGCGAGATCATGCAGGACACGCAAACCATGCGCAGCTCCGTCGATATGCTTCAGGAAAAATTGCACGAGAGCAAAAGTGAAATCGATAAGCTGCAGCAGGAACTCGAAAACGCGCGGAGCGAGGCATTGATTGATCCGCTGACCAGTATATTCAACCGGCGCGGTTTCGAATTGCAGATAAAGAAACTTGCCGTCAATGAAGACTTGCAGGACAAGAAGATTGTTTTCATGATGCTGGACATCGATTTTTTCAAGAAGATAAACGATACCTACGGGCATCTGTTTGGAGACAAGGTAATCCGTGCGATCGCCGAAGTATTAAAGGCCAAGGTGAAAGGGCAGGATTCGGTTGCCCGCCTGGGCGGCGAAGAATTTGCGGTGCTCCTGCCTGACACTACCTTGCAGGGAGCATACGCAGTTGCCGAACACATCCGCCAGGGAATCGAAAAAGGCAAAATCCGCAGGCTGGATAAACAGGAAAGCGTCGAGGGAATAACCATTTCCATAGGTATTGCCGAATGCGATGCGCATGGCGACTGGACAGATGCCATGGGTAAAGCCGACGAAGCTCTTTATGCCTCTAAGAATCAGGGGCGCAACAGAACCACCCTGTATTCAGTCAAACTATAGCTGGGGGTTGGCCAAAACGCTGGTCATATGTGTAGAGCGACCTCGCAACGGGACACCGTATCGTCAAATTCTTCAAACCCTTCTTGCTGTACCTGTTAACCAAGAAAGCACATTGCGCCGCCACCGCGATTACCTGTGGATGCTGGGCGGTGAGGTGATTCGCTGCCGCCAGGACACGCACCTGTCTCATCTGCCGGTCGAGAAGGTGGCCTTCGCGCTACCGGAAGAGGACTGTGGGCCGTTTATCTGGCCGCGCATCACTGGGCAGGAACAAGACGCATTTGATGTACCTTGCCGAAAACCATATCGCTTCCTCACGATTGCGTCTGAGCAGAATTCCAAAATGCAAGCCGGTTAGAAACACCCGCCGATACCACCGACGAAGCAAGAAAAGGAAGGGCGGCATCAGGAGCTATTGCAACTGGAGCATGGCAGAGCAACTTCTTAAAAGGCGCGATAGGTGTGCCCCTCTATGGGGGTGTTGGGCAAAACCAAGTTCTATGAACGTGGTTTGTTTACTTGAATTTGATTTGCGAGCTGCTTGAACGGAGTGGCTGGAAGTTTGCGTTGTGGGCACTTCATGAAGCACCGTTTCCGGGTGGCGTGATATCGGAGCGCGCCTGCTCATGAACCTTGGCGCGGCGTGCTTCGATTTCATCAATCTGTGCTTGCTGCGCGGAAGTCAGTCGCCCGGTATTCTGCGGCTTGACGGCAGCGGCCTGCGCCTTGGCGCGCTCCAGTGCAGCTTGAATAAGGGCTTGCGCATTGGCTTTCGGCGCCGCAACCGATTGTGCGACGGCCTTCTCTTTTTGTGCCAGCTTATCGGCCTTCTCGCGCTTGTCGCGTTCGATGCGCTCAAGACGGAACTGATAACGCTCCCGCGCGGCTTTCGCGGCAGCACGCTTCTCAACGAGCGCCGCTTGCTTGCTTCGGGCGGCCTGCGGCAAAGGCTGCATGCTGATGCAATCTACCGGGCACGGCGCGATGCATAGCTCGCAGCCGGTGCACAGCGGGGCAATGATGGTGTGCATCAGCTTGGAAGCACCGGAAATGGCATCTACCGGGCAGGCTTGCAGGCACAAGGTGCAGCCGATGCAAAGATTCTCGTCGATGAAGGCGACCGATTGTGGTTTGAGTACGACGTCATCGCCAAAAGGCTTGAACTCCACGCCGAGCAGATCCGCCAGTTCGCGTATGCCTTCTTCGCCGCCGGGCGGACATTTGTTGATACCTGCCTCACCGGCGGCAATCGCTTCAGCATAAGGCCTGCAACCGGGATAGCCGCATTTTCCGCACTGCGTCTGCGGCAGGATGGCGTCTATCCTGTCCGCCAGCGGAGTGTCATCAACCCCGGCCTTGGATTTGAGGGCAACGAAGCCCAGCACTGCGCCGAGCGTGATGACGATAGCGGACATTACGAGTATGGCGGTCAGCATAGCTGCTTCACCAACACGGATACACTCATGAACGGGCGGAGGGCGTAAATTTTGAATGTCGCGATGTTGTTTGCGAACACCATGCCGGCCAGGATGAACAGATATTTGGTCATTTGTGCGTTTTTGAAGTCATGCGTGGATTATTACTCGAATCATATACCGCTTCAACCGCGCCGGCGGCGGATGTGTTGGAAAGCTATGTCAGCCTGGGCGTGATGGTCAGGCCGTTCGGCGCATTGGCAGTATGAATTGAGGTTTTCAAAATGTGCCGTGCAACCGATTCGTTATTGCTTCACTGATCTGGCCGGAGGGGGCATGGTGCCAGCGTGCGGTAGAATGCGGCAGGGCGTTGGCGATACCGGAAGATGAATTTGAAAATCAATTTTCCGCAGAAAATGCAGAGTAAAAAGCAAATTGTTGGGGTAAGAGAGCGGGGCATATTTTTGGTGCGGTGAGGTTAAAGAAACTAATCGAACCGCCAAATTGCCTGTGTTCTCTGGTGCAGTTCCCGATAAAACTGCTAGCCCTTTAACTAGTGCGGAAAAATACGCTGAGTAAATTATGGGTGATAGCCATCGCGAGGCTGCCGCTGGATGCCAGCCAAAACGCTGGTTATGTGGTTTGTTTGGTTTTTTAATGGAGTGGAGGCAAGCATGGCACAGCAACCCTGGCACCAACTCCCGGCAGACGAGGCGCTTGCCGCACAGAAAACGACCCGTGACGGGTTGACCGTCGAAGAGGCGGCGCGCCGCCTTGCCGAGCACGGCCCGAACCGTCTCACACCGCCATCGAGGCGCGGGCCGCTGCTGCGCTTCCTGCTGCAATTCCACAACGTGCTGATCTATGTGCTGCTCGCGGCGGCGGCGGTCACCGCGCTGCTCGCGCACTGGGTGGACACGGCGGTGATCGCCGGCGTGGTGTTGATCAACGCGATCATCGGCTTCATCCAGGAGGGCAAGGCGGAACAGGCGATGGAGGCGATCCGGCGCATGCTGTCGCCCGAGGCGACGGTGCTGCGCGAAGGCCGCCGCAGCGTGGTCGCGGCCGAGACGCTGGTGCCCGGCGACATCGTGCTGCTCGCCTCCGGCGACAAGGTGCCCGCCGACCTGCGCCTGCTGCACACCAAAAACCTGCGCATCGAGGAGGCCGCGCTGACCGGCGAGTCAACCGCCGTCGAAAAAAACTCTTCGCATGTGGGCGCGCTCGCGGTGCTCGGCGACCGTTACTGCATGGCCTATTCCGGCACGCTGGTGGTGTACGGGCAGGGCAACGGCGTGGTGGTGGCGACCGCCGACGCCACCGAGATCGGGCGTATCAGCGCGATGCTGGAGGAGGTGCAGACCCTGACCACGCCGCTGCTGCGCCAGATGGAGTCCTTCGGGCGCTGGCTGACCGTCGCCATCATGGCGCTGGCCGCGCTCACCTTCCTGTTCGGCTGGCTGGTGCACAGCTTCGGCCTCGGCGACATGTTCCTCGCCGCAGTGAGCATGGCGGTGGCGGCGATCCCGGAAGGGTTGCCCGCCGTGCTGACCATCACGCTGGCGCTCGGCGTGCAGCGCATGGCGAAGCGCAACGCCATCGTGCGCCGCCTGCCCGCAGTGGAATCGCTGGGCTCGGTCACCACCATCTGCTCGGACAAGACCGGCACGCTGACCAAGAACGAGATGACCGTGCAGCGCGTGGTCAGCGCCGCGCAAATGTTCGACGTAAGCGGCGCCGGCTATGCGCCGCACGGCGGCTTCGCCATCGCTGGAGATGAGGTCGACATCGCCGACTATAGCGAAACACTGGACTTGTACCGCGCCGGCCTGCTGTGCAACGACGCGCAACTCCTTGAGACCGGCGGACAATGGCACATCGCGGGCGATCCAACCGAGGGCGCGCTGATCCCGCTGGCCCTGAAGGCCGGGCTGGATGTCGCATTCGAGCATGGCGAGTTGCCGCGCACCGACCACATCCCATTCGAATCGGAACACCGCTTCATGGCGACGCTGCACCACGATCACGCCGGGCACGCTTTCATCTTCGTCAAAGGCGCGGTGGAACAGGTGCTGGAGATGTGTCACCAGCAGCGCGGCCAGGGCGAGGACGATGCGCTCGACCTGGCGTACTGGCACGGCAAAATGGCCGAGATCGGCGCGCTCGGACAGCGCGTATTGGCGCTGGCGATGAAAGCGGTCGAGGGCGGCCAGCGCGAACTGAATTTCACCGACATGGAAGGCGGCTACACGCTGCTCGGCATGGTCGGCATCAGCGATCCGCCGCGCGAAGAAGCCATCGCCGCCGTGCGCGACTGCCGCGCGGCGGGCATCCGCGTCAAGATGATTACCGGCGACCATGCCGACACCGCGCGCGCCATCGCCGCGCAGCTCGGCATAAGCAATGCCCGCGCCCTGACCGGCGTCGATCTGGACGCGCTGGACGACGAGGCGCTGCGCCGGACAGTTCGCGAGGTGGACGTGTTCGCGCGCGCCAGCCCGGAGCACAAGTTGCGGCTGGTCAAGGCCTTGCAGGCCAACGGCGAGATCGTCGCGATGACCGGCGACGGCGTGAACGATGCGCCCGCACTCAAGCGCGCCGACATCGGCGTGGCCATGGGCATGAAAGGCACCGAGGTCGCCAAGGAAGCCGCCGAGATGGTGCTGGCCGACGACAACTTCGCCACCATCGCGCACGCGGTCAGGGAAGGCCGCACCGTCTACGACAACATCAAGAAGGCCATCGTGTTCATTATGCCGACCAACGGCGGCGAGGCCGGCATCGTGCTGATTGCGGTCCTGTTCGGCATGGCACTACCGCTCACTCCGGTACAGATCCTCTGGGTGAACATGGTGACCGCCGTCACGCTGGCGCTGGCGCTGTCGTTCGAAAAGGCCGAGCCGGACGTGATGCGCCGCGCGCCGCGCGCCGCCAATGAACCCATCCTGTCCGGTTTCATGATCTGGCGCATCAGTTTTGTCTCGGTATTGCTGGCGGCCGGAGTGGTCGCGCTGTTCCTGTGGGAAATCGCGCGCGGCGACAGTATTGAAACCGCGCGCACCGTCGCGGTCAATGCGCTGGTAATGGGCGAAATCGCCTACCTGTTCAATTGCCGCTATCTGCTCGCCCCGGTGCGCAGCTGGCAGGACTTCACCGGCAACCCTTACGTGCTGCTCAGCATCGGCGTGCTGGTCGTCATCCAGGCGTTATTCACCTATGTGCCGTTCATGCAGAAGATGTTCGGCGTGGTCGCCCTTGACGCGGCGGTATGGGGCTTGATCTTGGGTTTTGGCGTGCTGCTGTTCGTCGCGATCGAGCTGGAAAAATTGGCGATTCGCAGCATCGCTGCGCGCAAGCTGGGTTAGTCACGGGAGCGGCAATGATCGACCGGGTGTGTTGCCGGGCTGTATGAGGCTTGCTTACGGAACACTGCTGGTACCATTCTCGTCGAGCTATTCGCCTTTGTTGCGGGCGGTCAAATTGAGAGAGCTTTAACTTTGGATCAAATCAATACTCTGCTGCTCCTGTCTGGCGCCCTGCTGTTCATCGGCGTGCTGGCGAGCACACTGTCGGCGCGTCTCGGCCTGCCTTTCCTGCTTATCTTCCTCGTCGTTGGCATGCTAGCCGGCGAGGACGGTATCGGCGGCATCCGCTTCGACGATTTCGGTGCGGCCTTCTTTGTCAGCAATCTGGCGCTGGCGATCATCCTGCTCGACGGCGGTCTGCGCACGCGCATGTCCACCTTCCGCGTCGCGCTCTGGCCGGCTACCGCGCTCGCGACCTGGGGCGTGATCGGCACTGCCGCGCTGCTCGGCGTGTTCTGCACCTGGCTGCTCGACGTGGACTGGCGTTACGGAATACTGATGGGTTCCATCGTCGGCTCCACCGATGCCGCCGCCGTGTTCAACCTGCTGCGCCACAGCGGCGTACGCCTCAACGAGCGCGTCGGCGCGACGCTGGAAATCGAATCGGGCGCCAACGATCCGATGGCGATCCTGCTCGTCGCCGTGCTGGTGGGTATCCTCGCCGGCACCGGAGCAGCCACGACGGCATCTATATTCGTGCAACTCGTCATGCAATTTGGCATCGGCGCCGTACTCGGCATCGGCGCCGGGAGGTTGCTCGCCGGGTTGCTGCGTCGGCTGCGCCTCGCGGAGGGGCTGTATGCGCTGCTGATTGCGTCCGGCGGCCTCGCGGTGTTCGCGGCAGTCAACCAGTTGGGAGGCAGCGGTTTTCTCGCCATCTATCTCGCCGGCGTGGTTGTCGGCAACCGTCACACGCGCGCCACCTCGCATGTGCTGCGGGTGATGGACGGCATCGCCTGGTTGGCGCAGGCCGGCATGTTCCTCATGCTGGGCCTGCTGGTGACACCCTCGCACCTCGTCGAACATTTCTGGGAAGCGCTCGCCGTCGCGCTGTTCCTGACCTTCGTCGCGCGACCGCTGGTGGTTGCCGCCACGCTCAAGCCCATGCGCTTCCCGAACCGCGAAATCGCCTACATCTCCTGGGTAGGCTTGCGTGGCGCGGTACCCATCGTGCTGGCGGTATTTCCGGTGATGGCGGGCATTCCGGATTCGCGCCTGCTGTTCGACGTTACTTTCGTTGTCGTGCTGTTTTCGCTGCTGGTGCAGGGCTCGACCGTGCCGTGGGCGGCACGCCGTCTGAGAGTGGAAGTCCCGAAAAGCGCCGAACCGATCGAATTGAAGGAGGTGTGGATCGGACGCGAAACCGTGCTGGCCTTGGTTGCCTTCCGCGTCGAACCGCAGTCACTCGCCATCGGCATGCTGCCTGGTTCGCTTACCGACCTGCGCGATCGGTCGGTGCGCTGCGCCGCGCTGGTGCGCCATCACCGCCCGCTGCTGGAGCCGGGTACCACGGCGCTGGAAGCGGGCGATACCGTCTGGCTGCTGTCCTCGCCGGATCAGGTCGAACACCTGGCCCCGCTATTCGGGCGGCAGGAGCAAAGCGGCCACCTTGCGGTGCACAATTTCTTCGGCGAATTCGTCCTCGACGCCGATTCGTCGGCAGCGGCCCTCGCCGCCACCTACGATGTGGAGCTCAATGCAGATGAACTCTCCAGCACCATCGGCGAATTGCTGGGCAAACGGCTCGGCCACCGCCCGGTGGTGGGCGACCGTGTCGGGCTGGGCAGCCTGCAACTGACGGTGCGCGCAGTGGCGGGCAATCAGGTCAGTTCGGTCGGGCTCAAGATGTCGAAAAGTTTGTGAATCAGCGGCAGGCGGTTTGAGGGATGGCAAAGGCAAGTCTGCCGGAGTTGGACAGCACGATGTAATCGAACACATCCTGTTTAGCTTCCTCGTGCGTGCGATAGGCCGTCGCGCTGGTGCGCGCGGCGCGCGGGCAGATCGCTGCGGATCGCATGTTCGTCGCGCTGTTCGGCCCCATCGGAACCATCGGCGGGCTGGTGCATCTGGTGCATCAGGGCATCATGAAAATCACGCTGTTCTTTTGCGCGGTCAACTACGCCGAGACACTCGGCATCCACAAAGTGAGCGAGATGAGCGGCGCATGCCGCTGACCACGCTGGCGTTCAGCATCGCCGCGCTGGGCATGATGGGCGCGCCATTGACCGCAGGCGCGGTGAGCAAAACCTGGCTCACCGATGGCGCATCGGCTGTGGGAATGGAGTGGGCAGTCTGGGTGTTGTGGACTTCGAGCCTGCTCAACGCGGCCTACTTCCTGCACATCCTTTACCGCGCCTGGTTTCGCGCCGCGCCGACGTCGTGGCCCGGCGAACGCATCAAGGCGCGCGGTTGGCGTGAGACGGCCTGGCTGCTGCTCCTGCCGCCGCTGGTGACCGCTGGAGCCGTGCTCGCCGCCGGCCTGTTTGCCGACGCGTCCTGGAGCCCGCTCGCCTGGGCGCAGATGATCGCGCAACGGGAATACCTGCTTGCCGCGCCATGATGAAAGCGACTTGCATCCCTCGCGGCCTGACCCCATTGGCTGCATTGGGCAATGCAGAAGCTGGCGTAATTGGGTCAAATTCGGTAGGGCGACTTTTGTAATCCTTAATCGGGAGCAGCCATGTTGCAAGCCGTAGAAGCCATCATCAAAGACGGACGCATTCAGCCCGTCTAGCCTATCGGCATGGAAGAAAACGCGCGCTTCCTGCTGATACGCCTGCAACCGGCCACAACAGCATCCGCCATATCGCCCGTCCCACGCCGCCCAGGTAGCGCGAAGGGCAGCTTGAGTATTCTGAAAGAAGGCGACGATCATCTGAATGATTTCTCAGGCTACATGGCATGAAGCTCCTGCTCGACACCCATGCATTTCTCTGATTCTTGCTGGATGATGAACGGCTCTGCCCATACGCCAGAACCGCCATCGAGCAAACCGAAATTCTCTACCTGAGCCCGGCAAGCCACTGGGAAATCGCCATCAAAATCGCGCTGGGGAAATTGTGTTGCCGGAACCATTCGCGCAATTCATGGTGCGTGAACTTGCGAACAACAATATAACCATCCTCCCTATCGAAGTCAGCCATACCGCGCAATTGACCGCGTTACCATTTCACCACCGCGATCCTTTTGACCGCCTCATAATCGCCCAGGCGCTTGCCGAGAAGTTGCCGGTTATAAGCATTGATTCCCAATTTGATGCTTACGGGATAGGGCGAGTTTGGTAAATGCCGGTACAGAAATGTCGTAATGCAAGACCTGACACCGTACCCTCTACCCTACCGGAATATCACGTTTAGAAAAGTTCGGCATTGATAATCCCCTTTGGTGCCAAACTAACTGTTGGTATTTGCTGCTTCATGAAAAACCTTGAGCCATTCGCCCGGAGTAAATATTGTGGCCCCAGATAGGCGCCGCAACTCTTCGCGTTTGCCAAGGATGCGCTGGTCGGCAGTGATGAAATACCCAACATATTTGCCTGCCTCGAATACGTGTGCTGCATCAGCAGCGTACTTCTCAGGTTTCCCGCTCCCGGTAAGGACGGCATGAATCTGGTTTCTTCGGGCAACCTCGTCTAGGTTGAGCGAAGTTTCAATGGTGTAGATCATACCTGCGGCTTCGCGCTTTACATCTGCAGGTGTATTCGGATGGTCAATTTCCTTCTGGTTCGAGTGAGTCAGGACGAGATTGACTTGTCTGTCGTTCCCCAAAGCACGGATTTGCTGAGCAGCGTCATCTTCCGGTGCATACTTGGGATCAAATGCGCATGAGTCGAGGAAGTTGTTCGTGCGACGCGGATCAAGGAGGTTTCGACCGAATGGGACTCGTTGCATGGTGTGATTCCAGAAGCCTATCGAAAGATTAATTGGGCGCAAAATGGCCTATAGTGCGAAAGCAATAGCTGTTGCGCGCTCCGCTTCAATATTTGGGGGTTACATTCCCATGTAGCGGAGCTTCTTTAGTCTCTCGCTAAGCTCTTGGTTCGTAATGTGCACTTCTTTCTCCCATTCAGCCAAATGCGAGGCTGAACCGTCGTCTGCAACTTGGCGGGCGTATTCTGTAGGGTCAGAAACCTTTAGATTATTGAGTTCCTCGACCATCTCTCGACCAACGCGTCGAACGTGGGTGAACGCGAGGTGGCGGCCGATCCAGGGAGTAGTAAACCACGCTGCGGCCAGGCCTGCTGCGCCAAGATACAACGGCACTGTGTTTGTAAAGAACAATGCAGTAACGGCCGCGATCAACAGAAATATGCGAATCCTGTGATAGCGACTCTCATTTGACATGAAGAGCTCAGGTGTTTCAATTTTCATGCCGAGGCTAGAGAGCGTAGACCACTCATCAACCTTAATAGCAACTTCGGCGTATATCACGGAGAGAACTACAAAAAGTGTTTCAGCCACCCCGACCTTAATGGTCAATAACGCGTACGCCAAGGTGAGAGGTAATGCACCGAAAAAAAACCGCGCTAATAGCGACATAAAAACCTCCCGAGAGCGGCATGCAACCTTGATTTAAACCATTTAAAAATTCTATGCAATTACAAAAATACTGACAAACCACGCAGTTCGATTTCTTTATGGGTAACGCGCCAGCACTTTACATATTCCCTGCCGCATCTGGAAAATCGTAGCACCAAATGTTGGCAAAAGGATAGAAAATTCAAGCGCACAAGTCAAATTAACGTCGCCCTCATCCCCCCGACAATCCGATTTTCATTGTCAAAGCCATGACAGACACCTCGCCTCGGTAGTTCCATAGCAAGAATTGAGCGCGCCCTCGAAAAAGCCCCGAGGTCAGACCACTAATATTCTTGCGCGATCTCAGCTCAACCGCATATCAATCAAAGTACACATTCACCCCGTTTCCCCTTACCATGCAATTTGAAGTTTCCACTTTCAATTTGCCAACATGCTAAACCGATCAGCATTTACCACCGCATTGCGGCTGGCACAGAGATTCCCCGTGCTGGCGATTACGGGGTCGCGCGGATTTCTGGCCCGGTTTCCGTAGGGGGCGATGCTTGACGAGGCGCGGCGTTGCCCCGGTTTATTCTCTTATCTGCAAGGTGTGGTGGATGAACAGCGGATGCCTGGGGGTTGTTGTGGCTCACAACCTGCGGATCGCGGCGCAGCATTCTCCGACCAGAGCCGGGCCGCGATAGATCAGGCCGCTGTAGAGCTGCACCAGGCTGGCGCCCGCGCCGATTTTTTCTGCGGCGTCCGCACCGCTCAGGATGCCGCCCACGCCGATGATGGGCAGCGCGCCCTGCAATTCGGCGGCGAGCGCGCGGATCACGGCGGTGGATTTGTCGCGTACCGGCGCGCCGGAAAGACCGCCGGTCTCGCTGCCGTGCGGCAGATGTTCCACCCCCTCGCGCGCCAGCGTGGTGTTGGTGGCGATCACGCCGTCGATGCGGTGCTGCATGAGTAAATGCGCGATCTGCGCGATCTGTTCGCCTTCCAGGTCCGGTGCGATTTTCAGCGCGATGGGCACATATTTCCCGTGCGTGTCGGCGAGTTTTTCCTGTTCGGCTTTAAGTTGCGCGAGCAGCGCGTCGAGCTCGTCGCCGCCCTGCAACTGGCGCAGGTTTTTGGTGTTGGGCGAGGAAATGTTCACGGTGACATAGCTGGCGTGCGCGTAGACCTTGCGCAGGCAGATCAGGTAATCGCCCGCTGCCTTTTCGATCGGCGTGGCGGCGTTCTTGCCGATGTTGATGCCCAATATGCCGCGATAATCGGCGCGCTTCACGTTTTCGACCAGCCTGTTCACTCCGTCGTTGTTGAAGCCCATGCGGTTGATGATGCCCTGCGCCTGCGGCAGGCGGAACAGGCGCGGTTTGGGGTTGCCGGGCTGGGGAAGCGGCGTGACGGTGCCGATCTCGAGGAAGCCGAAGCCGAGCGCCGCCAGCCCGTCGATGCACTCGCCGTTCTTGTCGAGCCCGGCGGCGAGGCCGACCGGATTGGGGAAGGTCAGCCCCATCGCGGTGCGCGGATCGCCGGTCGGGCGCCCCGCAATGAGCCCGCTCATGCCGAGCGCATGCGCGGCTGCCAGCCCGCCGAGCGTAAGGTGGTGGGCGGTTTCCGGGTCAAGCCGGAATATCAGGGGGCGCAACAATGAGTACATACAGGTGCCTTGTTATTTTTAAAAACAGTTTTATCCGCCAGATTAAATAACAGGGCCTCTTCATTGATAATCTATTTAATCTGCGTAATCTGCGGATGACTGCGTTTTTTATTGATCCACAGAATGATGTTATGGAAATCCTTTGTCGAGTGGCTGCCAGACACCGTCAATCAAACCTTGCGCCGGCCGGTAGCCGGTCTTATAGGCCATCTTGCGGCTGTGTTCGATCCAGTAACCCAGATAGACGAAATCCAGGTCGAGTTTGCGGCACAGTTCGATTTGCCACAGCACGTTGTAAACCCCGAAGCGGGCACGCGGCACATCCGGGTCGTAGAAGGTGTATACCGAGGACAGGCCGTCGCCGAGCAGGTCGATCACGCTGACCATGCGCAGCGCGCCCGGTTTGTCCTGGTCGGAGGGCTCGCGGAATTCCACCAGCAGCGAATCGACGTGGCTTTGCAGCAGGAAATTCTGATATGACTCGCGGTCGTCGTTGTCCATGCCGCCGTTCGGGTGACGCGCACACTGGTAGCGCTGGTACAGGTGGTAATACTCCGCGCTGTCATGCAGATTGTGCAGGCTGGCTTGCAGATGGGCGTGTTGCCCCCAGGCGCGGCGCTGCGAGCGGTTCGGCGCGAATTGCCTGGACAGCACGCGCAGCGGCACGCAGGCGCGGCAGCCGTCGCACAGCGGACGGTAAGTATAGGTTCCGCTGCGGCGGAAGCCGTGCTGCACCAGTTGCGAATAGACCGGCCCGTTAATCAGGAAAGTGGGCGTGGCGACTTGGGAGCGCGCCTGTACGGCAGGCAGGTAGCTGCACGGGTAGGGCGCGGTCATGTAAAAATGCAGCGCGGAAAGCGGAATGTCGTTCAGTAAACTCATGTAAAAAGGTCGGCGTCGAATTGCCAGCAGGCAACCGGCTTACAGTTTATCAATTCTTGCAGCCTCGCGACGAATTCTCTGCGCGGAATTTCGCGCGCGCCGAGCGAGGCCAGGTGCGGGGTGTTCATCTGGCAGTCGATCATGCCGAACTGCCAGCGCTCGAGCTGCCGGGACAGATGCGCCAGCGCGATCTTTGATGCGTTGACGGCATGGCTGAACATGGATTCGCCGTAGAACATGCGCCCGATGCCGACGCCGTATAGCCCGCCAACCAAGTTGCCGCCCATCCAGGTTTCCACCGAGTGCGCGTGGCCTGTGCGGTGCAGTTCGCAATAGGCCGCGATCATGTCTTCGTGGATCCATGTGCCGCCCTGTCCCACCGGTTTATGGCTGGGGCGCGGCGCGGCGCAACCGCGCATCACCTGTTCGAAAGCGGTGTCGCAGCGCACTTCATATGCGCTGTTGCGCAACACTTTGGCGAACGAGCGGGAGATTTTGAATTCGCCCGGGATTAGCACCATGCGCGGGTCGGGACTCCACCACAGGATCGGCTCGCCGGGATTGAACCACGGGAAAATGCCATGCCGGTAGGCTTCCATCAGGCGCGGCGCGCACAGGTCGCCGCCCGCCGCGAGCAGCCCGTCGGGCGAGCGCAGCGCGCGCCCGATTGGCGGGAATGGCGTGTCGCCGGTTAACCACGGAATCAAGTCTAAATCCTCATCAGCGTATATTCATCGATGGTGTTTTGAGGGTATATTGCCACGAGTTGGAACAATTGGCTTGCGAGGTGCAAAAATGTTATCGGGCATATTCGGCAGGAAATCCGATCATCCCATGGCGGACATCAAATCCGCGCAGGCGTTCCTGGAAGATTTGCCGAAAAGCGATGCGCACAAGTCGCTCATGGAAATCGGGGAATGGATGGAGCAAGTGGCGGGCAACGGCGATTTCAAATTGGATCATCAGTTTGCCGTGGTGCGCCTGCTCGATGAGGCGGCACGGCCTCATGCGCGGAAACTGGCGCGCGAATATTTTACGCCGCAGGAGTTGAGCAGATTCCAGGAAAACCGCCTGTGGCTGGCATTGGGCGCATGGTATCGTCATGCCGCCAAGGCTTATTACACCGTGTTTGACCGTTACCGCCACGACGGCAAGGACGCGACTGCACTCAAGGGGCATGTACCCTTGCTGGCGGCGCGCACGGTACATGCCGCAACCGGGCAATTGAAATATATCTGCGCGCACTATGCGCCGGTTGACGGCGCGATCTGGAGCAATCTGGCGCAAATCTATCAACATGCCGAGCAGGGGCAATACCTGGATACCCCGCTGGCGCTGTATTCCGGTGCGGTCGCCAATACCACGGTGAAAAACGAGTCTGGGCGCCTGCTAGGCTGGTACGGTTGCGGGGTCGATACCCTGAAACCACTGTATATGCACCTGACCGAGCGCCTCATCGGGGAGTATTGCTCAAGCATCGACATCGGCGCGCAACAGGATGCGAACAGCCTGTTCTGTTTCGACCTCGAGCATCCGGCTGCCCCGAAAGGCGTCAAGCGGGGTGCCGCCGCAAAATCTTCCATGCGCTTTATCGGCATGGCCGACATGCAGCCGAAACTGGCGGCATTGATTAAAACACTGGAGAAGGGCGTAGTCCCGGACGACATCAACCTGAGCGGAAGCTACGATGCGGAGCCGGTGCGCGAGGCCGCGCAGCATCTCCTGAGCTACCTGGCTGCGCCGCCTTCGCGGCGCAGCGCGCGGCGCGGGATCAAGGTCGGTTTGAACGTGGTGAGCAGTTTCGACAAGATAGTCGAGCGCACCGATGTCGCGCTGAATTTCAGCAATGAGTTACCGGCGTACTGGGCTGTGGAGGATATCAGCGCCAGCGGATTCCGCACCGTGTTGCCGGCGCAGGGAGCGGACGGCATCCGCATCGGCAGCCTGCTCGGCGTGCAGCCGGAAGGGTTGCCACATTGGGGCGCGGCGGTGGTGCGCCGCCTGATGCGCGATGACGCAAACCTCTTGCATGCAGGCGCGGAAATGCTGGCCAATCAAATAGCCGGCGTGGCTTTGTACCAGAGCGGCGGAGGCGGCGGGTTTGAGGACGGGCAGCCTGCCTTGTGGTTACAGGCGAAACCGGACGGGTCGCCCGGTGAAGTGCTGCTGCTGATGAAGGCGGGCACCTTTTCTGCGCATTGCAGCTTGCAGACCGTGCTGAACGGGAAGAAGTATCTGCTGATCCCCGCAAGGTTGCAGGAAAAAGGTCTCGATTATGACCTTGCGAGCTTCCGCGTTATCGAGCAGGAGCACGATTAGTCACTTCCAAGTTAAATCATGTCAAAACGTGACAAGGATTGTGTCGTTGTAGGTCGGATAACGCTGCGCTCATCCGACCTACGGAAACTGTCACCTTTTTGGCTCCGGCTTGTACGGCTTAGGAAAGTCAAAACGCGTTGCCGTTCCCCGCGTTATGCGGCGCACCTGATCGATGCTACCGGGCGCCTTGCCGGAAACGATATCCCTTGTAGCCGAAGATCACGCCGTCCGGCGTGATCTGTTCCAGCCGAAGCCCCGGCATCAGGGATTCGCCTTCGCGCAGCATCTTGAAATTTATGCTGACGAGGCGCTCGCCGGGATGGTTCGCATAGGCGTGGAGCTGGATGGTCAAGGGGGGGATTTCCTGCTGAATTGCGGGAGGCAGTTCGGTTTTGGCAATCGCCTCCTGTTCCTGCGCAACGCCGACAGGAATGGCGGTGCTCTCCGGCGCAACTTGCGGGGCTGGGGCAGCGGCAACAACAGGTGTTGCGGCGCTGGCGGGAATGTCCGGCTTGATCGCTTCAACTACGAAAGCCGCTTGTGCTGAGGGTAGCGGAACCGGCGCAGGCAATTCCTGTGCGGCTTTTTTGACCATTTCGGGCGGCGCGGCCAGAGGCACAGGCGCGGTCTGCTGCGGCGCCGGGACCGGCGGTTTTGCGGCGATGGGTACTGCCGCAGGGGCCGGTTGTTCCGCCTGCCATGGGCGCAGCCAGCCGATCGTGATGCCGATGCCGAGCAGTACCACGGTAAGCGCGCCGTAATACATAAGCAAGAGCCGTTTGGGTGCCGCCACCGTTATCGGCGCTGCCGGCAAGGTTGGCGTTACGCCGCGCTGCCGCTGCTGGTCGGATTTTTTTAGCGCTTCGAGGATATACGACATACTTATTTTTCCTCTTGCCCGTGGAGTAATTTCGGTGCCAGCGTATCCAGCGCGGCACTCAGGCGCATCATGGTCTGTGGACCGACGGTGCCGTCGGGGGTGAGGCCCTGGACGAGCTGAAACTGCTTGACCTCGCGTACCATAGCCTCGTCGAATACCGGGTCTTTTACGGTTTCCGCCGTTTTGCCGTGGATTTGCGCGAGCTGCATGTTTAGCCAATCGACATCCGGCCCGCGGTCGCCCTGCCGGATTTTTTTGCGCTCGACCGGCGGGGTGCGCCACAGCAGGGTGTAGTGTCCCGACCATTGTTCCGCAAGCGCGCTCAAGGGAATCGTTCTGCTTTCGACGCCGACGGTAAAGGTGGCGGATCGATCATCGAGCCGGGTCAGTGTCGCATGGAATTTCTGCCCCTGGCTGCCCTGCATCTGCAGGACTGCGGGCCGGTTCAGTTGGCGCAATTCATCCAGGCCGCCGCGCGCGGTCAGGCAGCGTAAACCCATGTTCTCGGCCTGCCGACACGCACCCTCCCTCCGATAGTCCGCACCCCATGCGCGGAAGAGCGCGGCGTAAGCCATCGCTTCGCTGAGCGATTGCGGCTCTGCTGCCGGCCATTCGAGGGCAACCGGGGACGGCGCTGCCGGCTTGGCGCTCTTTGCCTGAACATTGGCTTTCGTTTGTGCCGGAGGCTGCTCGGCGGGCTGGTATAGCGACACCGCCAAGACTGTGACGGCCAGCAGCAAACCTGCCAGAAGGGGGCGCATCATGCTGCGCGGTGGCGCCGCCGGATTGTGGAATACTTCGCGCGCCGCCTGCTTGAGGGTCGCGCGATCTACACGCTCCTTGCTTTGCGCGTAGGCGCCCAGCAAGGCACGGTCGCACAGCACGTTGATGATCCGGGGAATGCCGCCGCTCAGGCGGTATAGCCGGCCCATCAGCGCGGCCGGAAAAAGCTGGCGTTGCGTGCCGGAAACCCCGAGGCGATGCTGCACATAAGCGGCGACTTCCTGCCGGTCCAGCGGCCCCAGGTGATAGCGCGCGATAATCCGTTGCGCGAGCTGCCGCAGTTCCGGCCGCGCCAGCATTTCCGCGAGTTCGGGCTGACCGAGCAGGATGATCTGCAACAGCTTGCGCTGGTTGGTCTCCAGGTTGGTCAGCAAGCGCAATTGCTCCAGCACATCGGCGGAGAGGTTCTGCGCCTCGTCGATGACCAGCACCGTGTGCCTGCCCCTGGCATAGGCATCGAGCAGGTAGGCATTAATGCAATCGACGTACACCTTGACGCTGGCGTTGCCGGGCGGGCAGGCGATACCGAATTCGGTGCAGATGGTCGAGAGCAGCTCGGCCACTGTCAGCTTGGGGTTGAAGATATAGGCTATATCGCAGGATTCGGGAATCTGCTCGAGCAGGCAGCGGCATACCGTGGTTTTACCGGCCCCCACTTCGCCGGTGAGCAATACAAACCCGCCGCCGCCGTTCACGCCATACAGCAGATGCGCGAGCGCCTCCTGGTGGCGCTGGCTCATGTAGAGGTAGCGCGGATCGGGGGCGATGGAGAACGGCGCTTCGGCGAGACCAAAGTAATTCTGGTACATGGGCGGTCTGAAAATGGGGACGTCGGGCCATTATAGCGGCAAGCCCCGCACAATCAATATCTCATCAGTCCGCCGTTCTCAGGCATCTTTTGGTCAGCCACGCTTCGATATCGCGCAATTCCTCTGCGCATACCGAATGCTGCATCCCGTATTCATGCCATTCCACCGCGTAGCCCAATTTCAGCAGCATGTCTCTCGAAGCGGTTCCCAGCGCATAGGGCACAATCGGGTCGTAGAGCCCGTGCGCCATGAAAACCGGAGTTTGCCCAGCATTGGCCGGGATCGCGCCGGCGACGGTATCGGCGAGCGGCACGTAGGTGGAGAGCGCCAGGATGCCGCCCAGCGGTACGCTGCGGCGCAGCGCGGTGTGCAGCGCGATAGCGCCGCCCTGGGAAAACCCGGCGAGGATGATGTTGCCCGGCGCGATGCCGCGCGCCATTTCCTGTTCGATCAGCGCTTCGACGGCGGTTTGCGACTCGTAGATTCCTGCCGCATCCTGCTGCGCGTCGATGCTGGGATGGGCGATGTCGTACCAGGCGCGCATCACGAACCCGCCGTTGATGGTCACCGGGCGTTGCGGCGCGTGCGGGAAAATATAGCGTATCGGGACGGGCAGGCTCAGCTCGTCGGCAACGGGCACGAAGTCCTGCCCGTCCGCGCCCAGGCCGTGCAGCCAGATGATGCAGTGTTGCGGTTGTTTGCCGGTTTCGAGCGCGATATGCGGAAGGATGCTGGACATGTCAGTAGTGATCCCAAAAGGTTGGCGAAAAAACTTTCCGCAGCAGCGATGCAGGAACGCATGAGCAGGGGAAACGGGTGCAAAATGTAACACAATAAAAGGAGGCATACGCTGCCGCTTATCGCGACGTTATTCCGGTTGACCTGGCCGCCCTATCCCGCTACTATCGCGCAAATTTTGAGACCCGGAGCTATCGCGTGTCATTGATCCGACAGATTTTTTCTGCCCTGCTTGCCGTTTGCATCTTAGCCCTGCCAGCCGCGTACGCCGAAGAACAGCTTGCCCTGAATACCACCGCTCCCGACCCCGCAGCTCTCGCCGCCTCCTCTCCCCTGACACTTTTTACCGCGCGCAACATCAGGCTGGAAA
This sequence comes from Gallionellales bacterium RIFCSPLOWO2_02_FULL_59_110, assembly GCA_001801215.1. Taxonomy (GTDB): domain Bacteria; phylum Pseudomonadota; class Gammaproteobacteria; order Burkholderiales; family Gallionellaceae; genus Gallionella. The sequence continues at coordinate 22,364 of MGXA01000028.1, forward strand.
TCATTCCAGACAGTGAGTTGGCGACGCGCGACCTCTGGGAGCGCATCCGCAACGGTTTTGCGATGCGCGACCTGGACAGCCCACTGGTTGCCCGGCACGAGAAATGGTATGCCGACCGCCCCGATTACGTGGCGCGCATGACCGAACGCGCGCGCCGCTATCTGCACTACATCACGGTCGAAGTGGAACGGCGCGGCATGCCCAGCGAAATCGCCCTGCTGCCGATGATCGAGAGCGCCTTCAACCCGGGCGCGTACTCTACCGCGCGCGCTTCGGGCATCTGGCAGTTCATTCCCTCCACCGGCAAAAATTTCGGCATGGAACAGAACTGGTGGTATGACGGCAGGCGCGACATTGTCAGCGCGACCAACGGCGCGCTCGACTACCTGCAAAAACTGCACGGCATGTTTGGCGACTGGGAGCTGGCGCTGGCCGCCTACAACTGGGGCGAGGGCGCGGTGCAGCGCGCGCAGGCGCGCAACCGCAAACGCGGGCTGCCGGTGAATTACGCCAGCCTGAAAATGCCGAAGGAAACGCGCAGCTACGTGCCGAAGCTGCTGGCCGTCAAAAACATCGTCGCCAACCCGGCCAGCTCCGGCCTGGTGCTGGAAAATATTCCCGACCAACCCTATTTTGCCGCCCTTGCCACGCCACGCCACATGGACGTAAAGCTGGCCGCGCAGTTGGCCGATATTTCGATGGAAGAGTTCGAGGCACTCAATCCCGCGCACAACCGGCCGGTCATTTTGCAGGACAGCAGCGAACTGATTCTGCTGCCGGTAGGCGCGGTCGAAACCTTTCTCGCCAATCTGGAAAGCTACGATAAGCCGTTGGTCAGCTGGCAGGCCTATCAGCCAAAGAAGGGCGAACGGCTCGACAGCCTTGCCCCGCGCTTCGGCCTTTCCGTCGCAAAACTAAAGGCGGTGAACGGCCTGCCGGGATCCATCAAGACCAGCTCCGGGCAAACCCTGCTGGTGCCGGTCAACGGCGAGGAAGATGAAGCGGGCGAAGAATTCGAGGCGTTCAACATGCACCTTGCGCCTAGCTATGACAGCGGCCGGGCGATCAAGCACAAAGTGCGCAAGGGCGACACGCTCGGCGGCCTGGCGCGCCGCTATCATGTAAGCATCGGCAAATTGAAGCAGTGGAACGGGCCGTTAAAAACTATCCGGATCGGTCAGGTCATCACCGTTGCACAAGCGGCACCCCGCAACCGCCCGGCCAAGTCGGGGGACCGTTCGCACAAGGTAGCGCAAACGAACAAGGCGTTAGACGGAATTTAGCAGCCGATTTCCTTCAAGTCAGGCATGCTGCTCGTGTAGCGTCGCACGCTATCTGTAACTTATGTCAACCGCAAGAGTTGCCTGTGGTCGGGCTCCGCCCGACCTACAAGGGGTTGTCCATAACTATCGCCAAGAGCGCAACACTACACGACACTAGCTTCGCGACGACAACTTTGCCGAAAGTGCGGCGAAATAACGGTATCCCTTCCACATCAGCAATCCGTTTCTCGCCAGCCCCATTACCCCCCGCCTACGGATAATGAACAGAGCTGCCACACCGGCGACCAGCACGGGCCTGGAACTCAGAAAGTTCACGACAGCCAAGCCTTGATCCGCCAATGCCAGCGGCCTTTTCCAGCACGTCCCGATTTCGGACAATTGCTCGCGTTGCGAGGAGATTCTCGCCAGCAGCTCGCCGCGTCGCCGCATCACTTCAAGCATCTGTCTGTTCATGGCGAGCTTTCAGCAGCTCCCGATCCTTAGCCAGTTCGGCAAGGCTGGCGGAAAACAATTTTGATTTGGCTTGCGCCTTGTTGCGCAGCAGTATTGCCAGCAATGTGCCCGCCGCCAAGAATAAAACAGTCAGCGCGCCCATCGCGGCAAGGCGGTAATCGTCCCAGAACAGCACCACGATGAACATCGCGAGCAGCAGAATGCCTATGCCGAAACAGAACAGCGCGGACAAAGCAATAATGAGCATCTGCATCAAATGCAGACGCTCCTCTTGCAGTTCGTTGCCCATCAGTTCGAGCCGCGTCGAAACGATGGAAGCCAGAGTGGACAGCAACTGCCTGACCGACCCCATCAGCCCTGCGCCCGCTTCGGCCATGGTTCAGCGCCCGCGCGAAATCAGCATGCCTATGATTAAGCCAACTCCGGCTGCGATGCCGACGGCCTTCCATGGGTTTTCATGCACATATTCGTCGGTCGCTTTGGCCGCCTCTTTGGTTTTGGCGACCACTGCCTCCTCTGCGGCAACTAGGCGCACTTTCGCCGCAGCCAGATTTTCCTGGATACGTTCGCGCGCCACGGCGATTTTTTCGCCTGCCTGCCCCGCCGTCGCGCGCAGCAATTCCTCGGCATCCGCCACTACCACGCGCAAATCCTGCATGAGTTTTTCCTGGCTGACTTCGTTTTCTACCTTGGCTAATTTTGTGCTCATGATTTACTCCTTATTAACGGTGAAGAAACATTATTAACCGATGTTGCGCAATCGCCCGGAAACTCCCGGATACTCCGCTGCCTTTGTAATCTAAAGGTACTGGCGCGTCAATACGTACATTTAATCATGGGTGGTGGCAGCGCACGGTATGCGCGGCCGCAATGCTGCGCTCTTCCGGATAGGCGCTGCGGCAATCTGCGGTGGCGCGCGCGCAGCGCGGCGCAAAATGACAGCCTGGCGGCGGGTTGGCGGTCGACGGCATATCGCCTGGCAGCCGGATGTGTTCTCTGCCTTTGCCGTCGATGCGCGGCACGGCGGATAACAGGGCTTGCGTGTAGGGATGCCTGGGCGCGCGCAATACTTCCTCGGCCGTGCCGCGCTCGACGATGCGCCCCAGATACATCACGCATACCTCGTGCGCGAGATACTTCACCACCGCAAGGTTGTGGGTGATGAACAGGTAACTCAGGTTTAATTCCTGTTGCAGCGACTTCAGCAGATTCAGGATTTGCGCCTGCACCGACACATCGAGCGCACTGGTCGGCTCGTCGCAGACCAGCAGTTGCGGCGACACTGCGAGCGCGCGCGCAATGGCGATGCGCTGCCGCTGCCCGCCGGAAAATTCGTGCGGATAACGCCACTTGGTGTTGCGCGCCAGGCTGACCTGGTCGAGCAGGGCGTCGATATGCATCTGGCGTGCCGCGCTGTCGCCGCCGATTTTCAGCGCGGCCATGCCTTCATCGAGAATTTCCGCGATGCGCATTTTCGGGTTCAGCGAAGCGTACGGATCCTGGAACACCATCTGCATCGCGCCGCGCCGGGCGCGCAGTTCGTGCGCCGCGAGCCGGGTCAACTCGCATCCTGCCAGGCGTACGCTGCCCGCCGTGGGCGGGATCAATTGCAGCAGCGCCTTGCCCAGCGTGGTCTTGCCGCAGCCGGATTCGCCGACCAGCGCCAGCGTACGCCCCTGCGGAATTTCCAGCGACACCCCGTCCACCGCCTTCACCAGCCCGACCGTGCGCTGCAAAATGCCCTTGCGGATCGGGAAATGGACTTGCAGGTCTTCAACCTGCAATAGGGAAGGGGGAAGGGATAATGGGGAAGGGGAAAATCCCGGTGCGTCATCCACTCTTCTCCCTTCCCCCTTATCCCTTCCCTTTTCTCCTTCCCGGTAAAGATGGCACCTCACTCCCCGCCCCGCCTCCAGCATGGTCCACTCCGGCGTTTCCTCGCCGCACAATCCCCATGCCTTGTCGCATCGCGGGGTAAAGCGGCAGCCGTGCGTGATGCTCCCCGGCGGAGGCACGCTGCCGGGGATGGCGGCCAACGTTTGCCCGTCGCGCCGCCCATCCGGCAGAGCGGCGAACAGTTTTTGCGTGTAGGGATGCAGCGCCTGCCGGAACAATTGTTCGCGCGATGCCTGTTCGATGATCTGCCCGGCATACATCACCCCGACGCGGTGCGCATTTTCCGCCACCACGCCGAGATCGTGCGTGATGAGCAATATTGCCATGCCTGTCTTGTCTTGCATGTCGCTCATCAGTTGCAATACCTGCGCCTGGATGGTCACGTCCAGCGCGGTGGTCGGCTCGTCGGCGATCAGTAATTCCGGTTGCCCGGCCAGCGCCATCGCAATCATCACGCGCTGCTTCATCCCGCCGGAAAACTGGAACGGATATTCCGCCGCGCGCCGCGCCGCATCCGGGATGCCGACCTGCTCCAGCAGTTCGATGCAGCGCTGCGTTATCGGCGCGGAAGCGGGCGCGTTTTTCCCGCCGTGCAGTTTCAATGCCTCCGCAATTTGCTCCCCGACCGTCATTACCGGATTCAGGCTCAGCCCCGGCTCCTGAAAGATCATTGCCATCGTGCCGCCGCGCACCTCGCGCATCTCGCGCTCGCGCAGGCCGAACAGGTCAATGCCGCCCAGTTGCGCCGTGCCGCCCGTATGCACTACACCGTCCGGCAGCAGGCGCAGCAACGACAGCGCGGTCATGGATTTGCCGCAGCCCGATTCGCCGAGCAGCGCGAAGGTCTCGCCACGCTCGATGCAGAATGAAATATCGTCGACAACGGGAACGCCGTTGCGCAAGGAAGTGGTCAGCGACTTGACGGACAGGATTTTGCTCATCGTTTTATTGGCATGCAAATCGATTTGCCGCTGCATTCGTATCGGGATTTCCGGGTTCAGAAAGAGGATGAAACTGGCCGGGATTATACGGCAGACGTTGCCGGGCCATGCGGCAAGGAAGATTGTACGATTCGCGATCGGCGAGGTGGAGTTGCAAAAAACGAGCCTTGCCGTTCGCAGCCTTGGCTATCGTTCAAATGTCAAAGCCGGGAAAGGGTTGCTCCGGATTTGACCGGCAATCCTAGATAATCTCGATTCTGGGATAATCGCGCCGGGTTCTTCTGGAAATTGTCATGCACCATAAGCCACACCTCGTCGTTTCCCTCTCCGGCCATGGTTTCGGCCATGTCGCGCAGACCGCGCCGATTCTGGATGCATTGCATCGATCAATGCCGCAACTGCGTTTTACGGTGCGCACCAATGTGCTGTTTGCCCATCTGCGTTCGCGCATCCACGCGCCGTTCGCGCACCTGCCCAGCGAGGGCGACATCGGCATGGCGATGTCTTCGGCGCTGGACGTGCGCGCCGAGGAGAGCCGCGCGGCCTATCGCGCTTTTCATACGGGCTGGGAGGGGCGCGTCGCGAGCGAGGCGCGCCTGCTGCGCGAACTCGGCGCGGACATGGTGCTATCCAACGTCGGTTACCTGCCGCTGGCGGGTGCGCAGCGCGCGGGCATCCCGAATGCCGCGCTGTGTTCGCTGAACTGGGCGGATATCTATCGCCACTATTGCGGCGACGACGCCATCGCCGCGCAAATCCATGCCTGTTACGCCAACGCCGATGCCTTTCTGCGCGCCACGCCCGGCATGGCGATGGAGGCCCTGCCCAATCTCGTGCCGGTCGCGCCCATCGCCGCCGTCGGCCGTAACCGGCGCGATGAACTGGATCGTCGCCTGCAACTTGCGCAAGACGAAAAGCTGGTGCTGGTCAGCCTGGGCGGCATTGCCAGCCGCCTGCCGATCGAATGCTGGCCGCGTATCGACGGCGTGCGCTGGCTGGTGCAGCGGGACTGGCGGGTAGAACATCCCGATGCCATCGTGCTCGAATCGCTGCCGATGAGTTTCGGCGACCTGCTCGCCAGCAGCGACGCACTGCTGTGCAAGCCGGGCTACGGCAGCTTTGCCGAGGCCGCATGCAGCGGAGTGCCAGTGCTGTACGTCAGCCGCGCCGACTGGCCGGAGTCACTCGCCCTGATCGAATGGCTGCAACGGTATGGCTTGTGTCGCGAGGTATCGAGGGAGGCGCTGGAGCAGGGTGATTTTGCCGGGGCGTTACGGGCAATCTGCCATGCGCCGCGCCCCGAGCCGATTATTCCGGAAGGGGCAGAGCGGGTGGCGGATTGGCTCGCCGTGCGGCTGCCAAGGTGAAGGGCGAAGCGGATCCGATGCGGCGGCGGCAATATCTGCCGCTGCCGTCACTGGAGGATAGAGATTACTTGCGGGTGAAATCGATGACGATCTGGCCGGGTTCGCGGGCGACGTAATTGATTTCGATGCCGTCGCCGTAACGGTCTTTCAGTTGCGCGAGCAGCGGCAGCGGGTCGTGGTCGTTGCAGAAAAGCATGGTTTCGCCGGGATGCAGGGAGTCGAATGCGCCAAAAATGGCGGCATGGCGGAAGCGTTTGGCGACACCGCGGGCATCGAAAGGATAACGCATGTCGGGGGTGGTGGAATTGGCGCAATTGTGGGTCATTTTGGGTTCCTTAAAAAGAGTGGGTTGATTGCAAAGATAATGCCCGACTATTTTAATGGGATATTGTAAAAATGCAAGTCGAATTCTATTGCGCAAATTGGCTCTGGCAGCGCGCCGCCGCTGTCGGGAGTGATGGTTACGCCCGCTCTTTCAATATCTTAGCCAACTCCGCGCCCGGATCGGCAGCGCGCATGAACGCCTCGCCGACGAGGAAGGCATGTACGCCGTTGCCGCGCACCTGCTCGACGTCTTCCGCCCTGAGGATGCCGCTTTCGGTGACCACGATGCGTCCGGCGGGAATATCGGGCAACAGGTTCAGCGTGGTTTGCAGGCTCACTTCGAAAGTGCGCAGGTTGCGGTTGTTCACGCCGATCAGCGGCGTTTCCAGCCGCAGCGCGGCATCCAGCTCCGCGCCGTCATGCACCTCTACCAGCACCGCCATGCCGAGGCTGTGCGCCAGCGCCTCGAATGCCCGCATCTGCTTCACATCCAGCGCGGCGGCGATCAGCAGGATCGCGTCCGCGCCCATCGCGCGCGCCTCGTAAACCTGGTATTCGTCCACCATGAAATCCTTGCGCAGCACCGGCAGCGTGCAGGCGGCGCGCGCCTGTTTCAGGTATTCCGCGCTGCCCTGGAAGAACTGCGCGTCGGTCAGCACCGACAGGCACGCCGCGCCATGCCGCGCGTAGCTGGCGGCAATCTCGGCGGGGCGGAAATCGGCGCGCAGCACGCCCTTGCTCGGGCTGGCCTTCTTGATCTCGGCGATCACGGCGGCTTGGCCTGCGGCGATCTTGGCGCGGATGCTGCCTACGAAATCGCGCGTCGGGGCGGCCTGTTCCGCGTCGGCGCGAACGACTGCCAACGGTTGGATAGTCTGTGCGGCTGCTACTTCCTGCGCCTTGACCGCGAGAATTTTGTTGAGGATGTCGGACATGCTGCGCCTGTATTCGAGAAAGGCGCGCATTTTACCGTAGGGGCGCGATTCATCGCGCCCTTTTTCTCACACGCAAATAAACTAGGGCGCGATGAATCGCGCCCCTACAACAACACACCTCGGTGATAAAATACCAGTCACTCGCAACACGGGAAATATCATGGAAGACATCAAGCAATACATGCAGTCCGTCGGGCAGCAGGCGCGCGCGGCTTCGCGCATCATGGCGCAGGCCGACACCGCCGCGAAGAACCGCGCGCTGGAAGCCATCGCCGCCGCCATTCTGGACGGCGGCGCAACCCTCATCGCCGAGAACGCCAAGGATGTCGCGGCGGCGAAGGTCGGCGGGCTGGACAGCGCATCGGTTGATCGCCTTACGCTGACCGAAAAGACCATCAGGGGCATGGCCGAAGGGCTGCGCCAGATCGCGCAACTGGCCGACCCCATCGGCGAGATCGGTGGCCTGAGCTACCGTGCTTCCGGCATCCAGGTCGGCAAGATGCGCGTGCCGCTCGGCGTGATTGGCATCATCTACGAGTCGCGCCCCAACGTCACGGCGGACGCAGCCGGGCTGTGCCTGAAATCCGGCAACGCGGCGATCCTGCGCGGCGGCTCGGAGGCGATTCATTCCAATCAGGCAATCGCGGCCTGCGTACACGCCGGGCTGCGCGCCGCCGGGCTGCCGGAGACTGCCGTGCAGGTGATCGCCACCACCGACCGCGCCGCCGTCGGCGAGCTCATCACCATGAAGGATTATGTGGACGTGATCGTGCCACGCGGCGGCAAGAGCCTGATCGCGCGCATCTCGGAGGAGGCGCGCATTCCCGTCATCAAGCACCTCGACGGCATCTGCCACGTGTACATCGACGACGAAGCCGATCTGGCCAAGGCGATCCGCATCGCCGACAACGCCAAGACGCACCGCTACGGCGTGTGCAACGCGATGGAAACGCTGCTGGTGAATGCGGGCATCGCCGCGCAGGTGCTGCCGCCGCTGTGCAAAATCTATCTCGACAAAAACGTCGAGTTGCGCGGCGACGAAGCTGCGCGCGCGATTGTGCCGCAGATGAAAACTGCCACCGAGGAAGATTGGCGCACCGAATACCTCGCGCCGATTCTCGCGGTGCGCGTGGTCGCAAACCTGGGCGAGGCCATCGAACACATTAACACCTACGGCTCGCAGCACACCGACAGCATCGTCACCGAAAATTACACCAAGGCGATGCGCTTCCTGCGCGAAGTGGATTCCAGTTCGGTGATGGTAAACGCATCGACGCGCTTCGCCGACGGTTTCGAATACGGTCTCGGCGCCGAGATAGGCATATCCACCGACAAGATCCATGCGCGCGGCCCGGTCGGGCTGGAGGGGCTGACCTCGCAGAAATTCATCGTGCTGGGCAGCGGGCAGGTGCGCGCCTGACAGGTTTGCGTGAAAGGAGTCTGACGATAACCTACTTTGGCTATGTCCGCCCCGTTGTGGCTTAACATTCGCAAGCGAATGTTGGCCTTCGCCGCAACAAGCCGCTGCGCGGCGTGTTGTCATAAACTCAAGCAGGTCACAATTCGAACCCACAAACAAACAACCCGGCACGAGGCCGGGTTGTTTGTTTGTAAGGAGTCTGACGATGACCTACTTTCACATGGGTAAT